>NZ_JAFBKA010000038.1:0-63475 GCF_022760795.1 Pseudomonas sp. BP01 | reverse complement strand
GCCGGGGCTTCTTTTTGCCCGCAACCCGCCGTTTACGGTATAGCGCTGCTTGACCGAGATTCGAAAGTTGAAAAAATTTCTGGTTAAACGCTTTGTCGAATGCAGTGCGGGAAATGCCCGCTTTTACTGCCCTTTCCTGAAGTTCCGGTATAGCACTGCTTTACCGAGAACTCCAAAGTTGACAAAAAGTCAATAGTGCACGTCGATTTTTTTGTTGACAGCGACCCGGCGAATGATCAGCATAAATTGACACCGGCAGCCCCAGGACGTGCAGCGAGGTGCAAAAACTGAAGTTAAAAAGGTATTTGTATGCACACGCAAAAGATGGGCGATTACGTCGCTGCGAACCAGGCCGCTGTACTGTTGGGTATCTCTGCTGAGACGCTGCGCTACTGGCGATTTAGCGGCAAGCATTTGGATGCTCTTACGCCTTATGTTTACGTTAATCGTCGGATCTACTACAAGCGTACTGATGTTGAGCGTTTCGTTGACGCAAATATGACTGCAGTCACTGTATAACCGAGTAAGGTGCACATTCCAAATGAAGAACGAAAGGGATGACCTTGCAATGAAGCTTGGCTTTTTGACTGAGGAACAAGTGGCAACGCTAGCTCAGGTGAGCAGTTCAACTGTTCAAGATTGGCGTAAGCGTGGGAACGGCCCCACATACTCTCGTTTCGGTGCTGGATATTTCTACGATCTCAACGACATCAAAGAGCATTTGATGTCGCTGAAAAAAGAGAGAAGCCGCGAGGCCATTATTAGGGCTATTTAAACAGTCCCTGCGGCCTTCTCGACTTGACTGCCAATCAAGTCATTGAAGGCCTTTTGCACATCCCTAGCTTTGATATGCGTGTACCGCCGAAGCATCGCCCAATCTTTGTGCCCAGAAATAAGAGCCACCTGCTCAATTCTCAGGCCGACGGCGAATAGATTTCCGATTGCACCATGACGGAGGTCGTGAAAATGCAAATCATCAATCTTGCACTCCTTGCAAATTCTTGTGAAAGAAGAACTAACTGATTTCTCATAGTAGGGAAAAATTCGTCCTGTTTTCCGATCCCCTATATGCTCCTTCGCAATTTTCCAGGCCGCAGGCAGTAGCGGTACTATCTGATCATTACCGATTTTCGCTTTTGGGTGCTTTCGGTTTCTAACAACTACCGTTTTATCGACTTCGTCAATATCCTCTATGAGGAGCTTACAAATTTCCTCTTGTCGCATTGCTGATGCCAAAGCGAACGCAATCAAATCCGGCATTGGAATCTTCTGCCTCGGCTTTTTCGCATAAGCTTCAAAAATTCTCGAGAGTTCGTCCTGCGTTGCTTCTCTCTCACGTGTATTGCTGCGAGTATTCACGCCCCTCCGCGAAAGGCCGCTTCTCACCTGGTTTGCAATACTTGCATCAACATCGTAGTGTCGAACTTCGCGCGCCCAATGTAATACGGTCGATATGTATGACAGATCCACAGAGATAGTGACGCCGGAGACAGTTGTACCATCCTGTGTTTTTTGCTTGAGCCGTTTATCGACAAAGTCTCGGAGATGAATGATCGAGAACTCGGACATCAGAACGCCCTTGAACTCTGATTTTAGCCGCTTGAGCGTAGCCTTTTTGTTCTTGCCGTGCGGCTTGACCGGATCCGTTTCTTCAATGTACTTGTCAATGAAATCCGCGACGGTTGATCCTTTTGGCGTTGGTGCTGTGCCGACAGCTCTGATGCTCTCAAGCTTGCTTTCCATCTCCGCAGCCCAACGCTTTGCGTCTGCGTGCTTTTTGAAAGTCATGCCCTTTCGCACACCACCGCGCATAACCTGAGCGCGCCAGCTACCGCTTGGAAGCTTTACAATACTAGCCATCGCGTGTGCAATCCCTGTTCAATTCGCCGTACCCGAATCATACACTGCACACACCCATCATGCACACCGCGTGTGCACCAAAGCTACACACGAAGGCTTCAAATTGAATTCAGATCGCGAAAAAGACGTTATAAATCAAGGTCTTATGTGCAGACGATTTTCTGTCGCACCCATGATGGACTGGACAGACCGCCACTGCCGGTTCTTCCTGCGCCTGCTCTCCAAGCAAACCCTGCTCTACACCGAAATGGTCACCACCGGTGCCCTGCTGCACAACGACGCCCACCGTTTCCTGCGCCACGATGCCTCCGAGCACCCGCTCGCCCTGCAACTGGGCGGCAGCGTGCCCGCCGATCTGGCCGCCTGCGCACGCCTGGCCGAGGACGCGGGCTATGACGAGGTCAACCTCAATGTCGGCTGCCCGAGCGACCGGGTGCAGAACAACATGATCGGTGCCTGCCTGATGGCCCACCCGGCACTGGTGGCCGATTGCGTGAAGGCCATGCGGGATGCGGTGTCGACACCGGTGACGGTAAAGCACCGCATCGGCATTAATGGCCGCGACAGCTATGCCGAGCTGTGCGATTTCGTCGGGCAGGTACGTGAGGCAGGGTGCCGGAGTTTTACCGTGCATGCGCGTATCGCGATTCTCGAGGGGTTGTCGCCGAAGGAAAACCGCGAGGTGCCGCCCCTGCGCTATGAGGTAGCGGCGCAGCTGAAGGCGGACTTCCCGGACCTGGAGATCGTGCTCAATGGCGGGATCAAGACCCTGGACGAATGCCAGGCGCACCTTGAAACCTTCGATGGCGTGATGCTGGGGCGTGAGGCGTATCACAACCCTTACCTGCTGGCCGAGGTGGACCAGCGGCTGTTTGGCAGCGAAGCGGCGGTGGTCAGCCGTAGCGAAGTGCTGGCGCAATTGCGGCCTTATATTGTGGCGCACATGGAAAGTGGCGGCGCGATGCACCACGTTACCCGGCATATTCTGGGGCTGGCCCAAGGGTTCAAGGGGGCGCGGCGCTTCCGTCAGTTGCTGTCGGCAGACATTCACAAGGCGGCGCAGCCGCTGGCCGTGTTTGACCAGGCGGTGGAGTTGCTGCAAGGACGGTGATAGTGCACGCGACAGGGCCGTTGTAGGAGCGGCCTTGTGCCGCGACAGGGCTGCAAGGCAGCCCTAGCAATATAGGCATCTGCGCGGAAACCCTGGGGCTGCTTTGCAGCCCTGTCGCGACACAAGGCCGCTCCTACAGACGATCGTGCGAGCTTGAGAATTGCAGTATGTGGAACCTCAAGGCGGCCGGGCACTCGAATCTTCACCTTATGTACCGCCCTTCGTGGGCAAGCCCGCTTCTACAGGCCCTTGAGCGGCTGTCGGGGCTCGGGTAATGTCGAGTAAATGCACAGGACAGAGCACGCCCATGACTTCCAAGCTGGAACAACTGAAGCAGTTCACCACCGTGGTCGCCGACACCGGGGACCTGGATGCCATCACCCGCCTGAAGCCGGTCGATGCCACCACCAACCCGTCCCTGCTGCTCAAGGCCGCTGCCATCCCGGGCTACGCCGACCTGCTCAAGCAGGTGAAGGCCGACGCCAAGGGCAATGTCGACCTGGCCTGTGACAAGTTCGCGGTGGCCGTGGGCTCGGGCATTCTCAAGGTCATTCCGGGGCGTATCTCCACCGAGGTGGATGCCCGCCTGTCGTTCGATGAACCGGCGCTGCTGAACAAGGCCCGCCAGCTGATCGGGCTGTATGACGCAGCCGGGGTCTCCAAAGACCGCGTGCTGATCAAGCTGGCCTCAACCTGGGAAGGCATCCGTGCTGCCGAGCAGCTGGAAAAGGAAGGCATCCAGACCAACCTCACGCTGCTGTTCTCCTTCGCCCAGGCTCAGGCCTGCGCCGATGCCGGTGTGTTCCTGATTTCGCCGTTCGTAGGCCGTATCTACGACTGGTACAAAAAGAGCACCGGCACGGATTACGTGGGCGCCGAGGACCCTGGCGTGCAATCGGTGACGCGCATTTACAACTACTACAAGGCCAATGGCTACAACACCGTGGTGATGGGCGCCAGCTTCCGCAATATCGGCCAGATCGAACAGCTGGCCGGCTGCGACCGCCTGACCATCAGCCCTGAACTTTTGCAGCAGTTGAGCGATGACCAGGGTGAACTGCCGCGCGTGCTCAAGCCGGGCAATGCCGGCGAGGCCAAGCAGCAGCTGAATGAAAGCCAGTTCCGCTGGGCGATGAACGAAGATGCCATGGGCACCGAGAAGCTGGCCGAGGGTATTCGCCAGTTTGCGCGGGACCAGGAAAAGCTGGAGAAGTTGATGGCTGAAAAAGCCTGATACATATCCGGTTTGCCGGACGGGCGGGAAGTGTTCAGCATTTTCCGCCCGTTTTGTTTTGCCAAGCTTTAGTTGTGAATTGAATTCCAGGGCCTCTTCGCGGGTAAACCCGCTCCCACAAGTACAGCGCCAATTTCAGGCCTGTGGGTATGCGTGTGGGAGCGGGTTTACCCGCGAAGAGGCCCGATAAGCCACCCGAGCTGTCGATGACCTCCTCTACCCCCTTGCCTCTCGTACTTGCCGGCCCGGCACTGCGCCGCCTGGAACCCCAGCGCCTGGCCATCTGGCTGGTCGCAACCCAACCGCTGCAACCCGTATTCATCCTCCCGGCAAGCGAGGCCAAGGTGGATTGCCAGGTCGTCCCGGTCGGCCAGCACGCCTTTATTCATCTGCTGGATATCCACTTTGCCAATGCCCTGCCCCATAACCAGCAGCTCGACTACGACCTGCTCATCAATGGCCAGGGCATCGCCGGCTGGGCGCCGCACCTGCTCTACCCCGGCACCCAGCGCCCAAGCCTGGTGCTGCGCGACCGTCTTGACCACTTGCTGCACGGTTCCTGCCGCAAGCCGCATCACCCCGCTGCAGACGGCCTGCTGTGTGCCGACCGGCTGCTACAGGCCTGCGCAAAACCCGAGGACCGCCCCGCCGTGCTGCTGATGAGCGGTGACCAGGTATATGCCGACGATGTCGCCGGCCCGATGCTGCGTGCTATCCATAGCCTGATCGAGCGCCTGGGCCTGTTCGACGAGCAGTTGGAGGGCGCAGTGGTGGCCGACAGCCAGGCGCTCTACCAGCACCCGGCGAGCTACTACAACCGCGCCGACCTGCTGCCGGCGCAGGAAATGAACGATACCCTGCGCGAGCGTTTTTTCGGCGGCAAGCGCAAGCCGATCTTTTCGTCCAGCAACGCCGACAACCACCTGGTGAGCTTCGCCGAAGTCATGGCCATGTACCTGCTGGTGTGGTCGCCAGTGCCCTGGCAGCTGGTGAACATGGACATGCCCAGCGGGCTCACCGACGAGCGTCAGGTCCGTTACCGGCACGAACTGCCGCTGATCCAGGCGTTTGCCGAGAACCTTGGCCAGGTGGCGCGGGTGATGGCCCACCTGCCCTGCCTGATGATCTTCGACGACCACGACATCACCGACGACTGGAACCTCTCGGCACAGTGGGAAGAAACCGCCTACGGCCACCCCTTCTCGCGGCGGATCATTGGCAACGCACTGCTTGGCTACCTGCTGTGTCAGGCCTGGGGCAACGATCCGGACAGCTGCAAGCCACTGGTCAAGCAATGCCAGGCGTTGTGCAGCGAGGCCCGCGATGAACTGATCGGCGAACTGCTGCGCTTTCAGGGCTGGCAATTCAGCTTGCCGACAAACCCACCCTTGCTGGTGCTGGACACCCGCACCCGCCGCTGGCGCAGCGAAAGCAACCTGGCCAAGCCGTCCGGCCTGCTCGACTGGGAAGCGCTGAGCGAGTTGCAGCAGGCGCTGCTCGACCACCCGTCAGCGGTGATTGTCTCGCCTGCGCCGATTTTTGGCGTGAAGCTGATCGAGACCGTGCAGAAAGTGTTCAGCTGGCTGGGCTACCCGCTTTTGGTGGATGCCGAAAACTGGATGGCCCACCGGGGAGCGGCGCAGGTCATTCTCAACATCTTCCGCCACTCGCGCACGCCCGGGCACTACGTGGTGTTGTCCGGGGATGTGCACTACTCGTTCGTCTATGAAGTGCTGATCCGCCACCGCCAGCGCAGCCCGCATTTGTGGCAAGTGACCAGCAGCGGGATCAAGAATGAATTCCCCCGGCGCCTGCTGGATGTGCTCGACCGGCTCAACCGCTGGCTGTATGCGCCGCGCTCGCCCCTGAACTGGTTTACCAAACGCCGGGAGATGGAGGTGGTGCCGCGTACACCGAGCCACAGCAAGGCCGGGGAGCGCTTGTGGAACGGTGCGGGGCTGGGGCAGGTGTTCTTTGATGAGCAGGGGCGGCCGGCACGGGTGTATCAGCTGGATGCGGGTGGGGGTGAGGCTACCGAGTTTGTTGGCTGAGTCGAGTATTCAGCCTGTGCTGGCCTCTTCGCGGGTAAACCCGCTCCCACAGGGATCGTGGGCCTTTCAGACCTGTGCAGATTCCTGTGGCAGCGGGTTTACCCGCGAAAGGGCCGGCACAGGTTAACGATCAGGTCCGCTCCAGCGCGTTGACCAGGTCATGGAAGGCTTCGCGGTTGGAGTCGTTCAGGCCCATGAGAATCTTGTGCGCCTCCAATACCTTGGAGCGCACCACGTCTTCGTTCTGGTCCTGCGACGGCAGGTCGGTCAGGCACTCGGGGCACGGAATCGGGCGATCGACAATGTTGAACACCTGATCGAAGCCCATCGACTGCAACAACCGGGAAATGTCCGGGTTGGTGGTGACCACGGTCGGCAACAGGCCGACCTTTTGCCGCGACAGGATCGACAGCTTGGCCAGCAAGCCCAGGGTGGTGCTGTCGATACTCTCGGTTTCGGTCAGGTCGATGACAATCGCCGAGAAGTTCAACGCAGTGAAAATCTTCTCGATCGTCGCATCCAGCGCCGAACACAGGGTCAGGCGCACTTCACCGACGAATTTCAGTACGAAGGTACCGCTCTGCTCGGCGAACTGGATTCTACCGGTACTCATTGAAGGTTCCTGCTTAACACCAATAGGGCGATATCATCCGGCATCTCCCCAAGCGTAGCTAATCCGAATCGTTGACGCAGCCCATCCAGGCTGCCACCTGCTGCCCTGACGATCTCCGGCAAGGCGGCTTCTTTATCTTTGAGCGTGTCACCCGGCAAAAGGTCCAGAATGCCATCGGACATCAGGCTGAGGCTGAACTGAGGCGGCAGCTCCACGACCAGGTCCTGATAGGTGGCCTCGTCGAACAGCCCCACTGGCAGGCCACGGCCTTCCAGGTATCGGGTGTGCCCAGGGGTATGCAGCACGGGCAGCGGCAAGTGGCCGCCCACGGCGTAGGTCAACAGGCCAGACTCTTCGTCGATCACCCCACCAACCATGGTGACGTGCTTGCCCAGCTTGCTATTGATCAGGCCGCGGTTGATGTGACTGAGCACTTCGGACGGCTTGAACTCGCGCATCCTGCTGCGCTTTAGCTCAAACATGAGCCGCGTGGTCATGAATTTCAACAGCACGGTGACAAAGGCCGACGACGCGCCATGCCCGGAAACATCCGCGAGGTAGAAGGCAATGCGCCGCTCGTCCACACGGAAGTAATCGACAAAATCACCCGACAGGTACAGCGACGGGATGATCTGGTGCTCGAACGCGAACTCGCCAGCTACCCAGGGGCTTTCCGGCAGCATGTTCATCTGCACCTGACGACCGGCGGTCTGGTCCTCCTGCAGCAGGTGCAGGCTGGCCTCCAGCTCGCGGTTGGCCGCTTCGAGCTTGTCGCGGTAGCGCTGGTTTTCCAGCACCAGGCGTGACCGGTCGAGGGCACGGCGCACCGAATGCTCAAGTACGGCCAGGTCTTCCAGCGGCTTGATCAGGTAGTCGGCGGCGCCCAGGCGCAAGGCTTCCACCGCATCACTCATGACGCCGGCACCGGACACCACGATCACCGGCAACTGCGGCGCACGCTCGCTGACCTGACGGATCAGTTCGAGGCCGCCCATCTGCGGCATGCGCAAATCGCAGATCACAAGGTCGGGCTGGTGTTCTTCGAAGACCTGAAGCCCCTGCTGGCCATTACCGGCCTGGAGGACGCTGAAGCCACTGTCTTCAAGATAGGCGGCGAGGCTCGCACGGACCACGTCGTCGTCATCGATAATCAGCAGCGTTGCACTGGTTTTCTGCATGTGGGCGAACGGCGCCGATTTGGGTTGGTGCAGCGGTGTCGGCAAAGCAGACGGCCAGCTACGGGAATTCTTTGTGGTCACACTCTACTTGAGTTGTAGGACAAGAACACCTGCCCGGCAACTGTTCAAAGGTACCTTGTAAGGCGCAGACGGTACTCCCATCCGGCAGGCGTTTCAAGCATGCAAGGGTCGACCTCGCCGCTCTTTACAGGGCAAATCACCGGGAGTTATAAGAAAGTCGACCAGCGCACCCCGATGGGAAGGATGCAGCATGCCCAACACGCCCTCCAGCCACAGCGAAAAACGCGATTTCATCCGCATGCGCATCGACACCGCGGTCAACCTGCTACATGAAGGCCAGGTGATCGCAGCCGTGTGCCTGGACTTGTCCAGCGGCGGCATGCAGGTGCAGGCACCGCAACGCTTCCAGGTGGGGGATCATATTGAGGTGCGGATCGAGTCTGACCACCCGGCGCTGAAAGGGCTGCATGCCAGCACCGAAGTGGTATGGATTGCCGACCAGCCGGGTGGACAGCAGAAATTCGGGTTGCGCGTGCTGGCCATGCATTGAACAGGGGCCTATTGCGGCCCCTGTTCACAGATCAGAAGTCGTCTTCGACTTCGCCATCCTTGACCTTGAACTCGCGGTTCTGCAGGTAGGCGTTACGAATGAAGATGTACTTGTCACCCTGAATCAGCTTCTCGGCAGACAGCAAGTCGGCACGCGTGTCGATCACGTCCAGGGCGAAGATGGAATTGCGTGTCGGCACATGGTCGATGTAGCGATAGGGTTTGGTGTAGCTGTCCGGGTACTTGGCCACGCCGTCACGCACCGTGCTTGGCCCCAGCAGGGGGATGACCACGTACGGGCCGCTCGGCACACCCCAGTAGCCGAGGGTCTGGCCGAAGTCCTCGTCACTGCGCTGCAGGCCCATCGTGGTGCCCACGTCGAAGAAACCGCCCAGGCCAAAGGTGGTGTTGACGATCAGCCGCGCGGTATCCACGCCCGCCGCATGAGGCTTGAGCTGCAGCACGTTGTTGGCCAGGTTGGTCACGTCACCCAGGTTGCGGAAGATGTTGTGGATGCCATCTTCAAGGAACTGCGGAGTGACCGCCTGGTAGCCCTTGGCCAACGGCTTGAGGGCATAGGTGTCGAGGGTATCGTTGAAGCGGAAGATCGGCCGGTTGACCGCTTCCCAGGGATCTTCCTCGGTGGCTGCCTGGGTGGCTGCCACGGGCGCCAGCAGCATGCTGGCGCAGACACAGGCCTGGGTGACTCGTTCGATCACACTGGCACCGATCCTACGCATAGATGTCTCTCCATCGAATTTCTCGGCCGCAAGCGCAACGGGTCGCGCTGCTGGTAAGGCGGCAGTATAGAGGCTTGCGGGCTGATAAACAGCTTTACACATGTTTGCGCAATATTTTGTGAACAACTGTTGCATAAGGGCCGATGTCACAGGGCGGTAACAATCACCGAATAGCCTGCGGACTATTTGGGGGAAGTTGCCATGGATGCTGCACCCGCCTTCACTGCTGTGCTGTTCGGCTTGCGCGGCTGCCTGGTACAGGCCGCCACTGGTGGCGCCCCCTCGCCCGCCCCTGGCGCCCTGGCTACCCTCGCCAGCCTGCGCCAGCATCAGGTGCCGTGCATCTGGCTGGATGACCTCAGCGCCACCCAAAGCAAGCGCCTGGCCCACGTACTGCCCGGCTGGCTGCCGGGGCATTCGGTCAACGGCGTACGCTGGCCGGCGCCGAACGCCTGTTGGCAGGCACTGATGACCCTGGAAAGCGAACGCCTGGACGGCTGCGTACTGGTCAGCGGCGACCCGCGCCTGCTGCAGTCCGGCCTTAACGCCGGTTTGTGGACGGTAGGCCTGGCCGCCTGCAGCCCGTTCTGCGATCGCAGCTCGCGGCAATGGCTAGCCATGACCTCGCAACAACAGGACGTGGCCCGCGGCAAGGCGACGCTGGAACTGTTCGGCATGGGGGTGCACTCGGTCATCGACCACCTGGAAGCGCTGGAAACCTGCCTGCAGGACATCGCCCAGCGCCGGCGCAAAGGTGAAAAACCCTGATACAGCACCTTTGACGCGGATCATGCAAAGCGGCGGCAGGTGGATTACGCTGAAGACAGGCCAGAACCTTTGCCGCTTCGCTGAGGTCCATGGTTTGCCAAGCCCTTGATGGAGAACTACCAATGCCTGCCCGCGAATTGCAAGAGCGCCTGAACAGCTTGCGCGAGCAACTGGACCGCAACGTACCGCTCTCGGAAGACGAACTGGCCGCGTTGCACGAAGAAGCGCGCCAGATCGAGGCGCAACTGAAACTGGAGGAAGCCACGCCAGACAACAACCTGGTGGATGGCGTGAACCTGGCCATCGAACGCTTCGAGGCCGACCACCCCGACCTCACCGCCACCCTGCGCAGCATTGCCAACTCGCTGCACAGCATGGGGATCTGAAACAGCTGGGGCTGCTCGGCAGCCCATTCGCAGCACAAGGCTGCTCCCACAGGTTCAGCGCAAAACCCTGATCATGCGCTGAACCTGTGGGAGCGGCCTTGTGTCGCGAAAGGGGCGCAGAGCGCCCCCAACGTACTTGAGCCTTACTGCCGAACCAGCCGCTTGTTATCCGGGCTGATCGCCCCAGTGCTACGGTACGGGTTGATATCCAGCCCACCCCGGCGCACATACCGCGCATACACCGTCAGGTGCTCCGGCTGCAGCAGGTTCTTCAAGTCCAGGTAAATGCGCTCGACGCACTGCTCATGGAAGTCGGCATGCTGGCGGAAGCTGATCAGGTAGGTCAGCAGGCTGGCGTGGTCCAGCGCCCTGCCCTTGTACTCGACCACCACACTGCCCCAGTCGGGCTGGCCGGTCACCGGGCAGTTGGACTTCAGCAGGTGGCTGTGCAAGGTCTCTTGCACCACTTGCTCCGGGTTGCAACGCAGCAGCTCTGGCTGCGGCTGCTCATAGTTGCTGATGGCAACGTCCAGCGCATCGATGCACAGCCCCGGCAAGGCCACCACGCCTTGGGCCTCGACTTCAGCCAAGGTACGTACCTTCACGCCCACCGGCTTGCCGGCCGCGGCAGACAGGTCTTTCTCCAGGCAGGCCTGCAATTCGCCCAGCGAGGCAAATACCGTCTGGTTCAGCGAGTTGAGGTACAGCTTGAACGACTTGGACTCGATGATGTTCGGCGAGTCGGCCGGGATGGCGAACTCGCCGATCGCCACCACCGGCTTGCCCGACGGCAGCAGCCAGCTCAGCTCGAAGCAGTTCCAGTAATCCACGCCCTGCCAGGGCAAGGTCTGCGCGGTGACGCCCAGCTCGGCCCACTTGGCGGTACGCGGGATCGGGAACAGCTGCTCCGGGGAGTAGGTGGCGATGTATTCGCTGGACTTGCCCAGCGGCGAGTGTTCGGCAGCAGGATGCATGGAAACTGACCTAGAGGTTCGAAATTGCACCTAGTCTACCGGTTTTGCACCCTGCCTTGGAGCGCAAGTCACTCGATGGTCAACGCCCCGACCATGCCAGCCTGATAATGTCCCGGCACGTTGCACGCGAACTCGATAGGCGCCGACTTGCGGAAGGTCCAGGTCAGCTCGGCGCGCTGGCCTGGCATGACCAGCACCGTGTTGCCACCACCGTGGCCATGGCCGCCGCCGTGATCCATCATCTGGCCGTGGTCCATGCCTTCGTGGTTCATGGCCTCGGTGAACATCTTGCCTTGCATGGCGACCATTTCCTTCTGGTGCTCGGCATGCATGGCCTTGTCACCGAGGTTGAATTCATGCGGCAGCTTACCCTCGTTGACCAGTACGAAGCGCACCGTCTCGCCGGCTTTTACCTGCAGGTTTTTGGGCTCGAAGGCGATGTCCTTGAGCACCACGTTGACCGTGCGGGTGGCTTTGTTCGCCGGGGCCGGCTCGCCAAAGGCGAAAGTTTGCGCCTCGCCGGCAAAGGTCGGCAGGCTGGCCAGGGCAAGGGCGGCGATGAACAGGCGTTTCATGATGACTCCGGAAATGTACAACAGGATGAAGCCACCTTAGTCACGGGCGACTGGCAGCTACCTGACAGGGAGATTACAACTTTGTCAGCTTGGGCGTGCCTGCGCTTCGTCACGTATCATTTCAGCCACTAGACCGCCCGCTCCCACAGGGCAGGTACAAACTTTCAGATTATGGACAGTGCATGAAACTGCTGATCGTCGAAGACCAGGCCCGCACCGGCCAGTACCTGAGCCAGGGCTTGAGCGAGGCCGGCTTCGCCACCGAGCTGGCCACCGATGGCGAAACCGGCCAGTTCCTGGCCCTGACCGGCGACCACGACCTTTTGATCCTCGACGTGATGCTGCCCGGCCGTGACGGCTGGCAGATTCTGCAGGCTGTGCGCCAGGCCGGTCTGGATACGCCGGTACTGTTCCTCACCGCCCGTGACGCCGTAGAGGACCGCGTGCATGGCCTTGAGCTGGGCGCCGACGACTATCTGGTCAAGCCGTTCGCCTTTTCCGAACTGCTGGCCCGGGTGCGCAGCCTGCTGCGCCGTGGCACCAGCCCCAGCCAGGACACTACCCTGAGCCTGGCCGACCTGCGCCTGGACCTGATCCGCCGCCGCGCCGAGCGCGCCGGACAGCGCATTGACCTGACCGCCAAGGAATTTTCCCTGCTCGAACTACTGCTGCGCCGCCAGGGCGAGGTATTGCCAAAATCGCTGATCGCCTCGCAGGTGTGGGACATGAATTTCGACAGCGACACCAACGTCATCGAAGTGGCGATACGCCGCCTGCGCCTGAAAATCGACGACCCGCACCCCAACAAGCTGATCCACACCGTACGCGGCATGGGCTATGTACTGGAAGAGCGCACGGAATGATGCGCAGGGTTTCTCTCGGCAGCCGTCTGGCACTGTTATTCGCCGCCTGCACCGCCGCGGTTTCGCTGGGCGCTGGCGTGTTGTTCAGCCGGGCCAGCGAGCAGCACTTCGTCGAACTCGACCAGCAACTGCTGGACTCGCGCCTGTCAGTGTTCCGTACGCAACTGGCTGGCATCTCCACCCCGACCGAGCTGCAGGCACGCCTACCCGCCCTGCGCGATGAACTGAGCCACCAGGCCGACCTGGCCCTGCGCATCAGCGGCAGCGACGGCACCACCTGGTTCGAAAGCCGCACCGGGCTACCGCAGGCACCGCTGCCCGCCGGGCTGGCCACCCTGCATGCACAAGGCACCGATTACCGCAGCCTGGCTGTGCACCTGGTGCAGGGCGCCGTGCAGTCGCCACAACTGGCCCTGTACCTCGACATCACCCACCACCAGCACTTCCTGCAGGGCATGCAACGCCTGATCTGGCTGACTGTCGGCCTTTCCGCGCTGGTCACCGCGCTGCTCGGCGCCTGGGCGGTACGCCGCGGCCTGCGCCCGTTGCGGCAGATGGGCCAGGTGGCCGCCAGCGTGTCGGCACGCTCGCTCACCACGCGCCTGCCGGTGGCGCAAATGCCCGAGGAGCTGGCCGAGCTGGCCACCAGCATGAACGCCATGCTGCAGCGCCTGGACGATGCCTTCCAGCGCCTGTCGGCATTTTCTGCCGACATCGCCCATGAGCTGCGCACGCCGCTGTCCAACCTGCTGACCCATACCCAGGTTACCCTCACCCGCCCGCGCAGCCTCGAGGAGTACCGCGAAGCGCTGCATGGCAACCTGGAAGAACTGCAGTGGATGGCGCAGATGATCAACGACATGTTGTTTCTGGCCAAGGCCGACCACGGCTTGCTGGTACCAGGGCAAGCGCTTTTGGCATTGCACGACGAGGTGGATGCGCTGCTGGAGTACTACGCGCCGCTGGCCGAAGACAGCGATGTGCAGATGCTGCGCGAGGGTGAAGCCGTGCTGCACGGTGACCGGCATATGCTGCGCCGGGCGCTGTCCAATCTGCTGGATAACGCCATGCGCTTTACCCCGGCGGGTGGGCAGGTAAGGGTGACGCTGGCGCCAGGGCCGAGAATCAGCGTGGCCAATACCGGGCCGGCTATCGAGCCTGCTGCTTTGCCGCGGTTGTTCGACCGTTTCTATCGTGTGGACCCGGCACGGCGCGAAGGCAGTAGCGAGCATGCTGGGTTGGGCTTGGCGATTACCCGGTCGATCGTGCAGGCCCATGGCGGGTGCATTCGGGCGGAATGTGAAGGTGGCTGGACACGGTTCGTGATCGAGTTCAGCCAGGATCGGTGAAATTGGGGCTGCTTCGCAGCCCATCGCCGGCAAGCCAGCTCCCACAGGACTGCATCAAGCCGAAAGCGTGCGCGGTACCTGTGGGAGCCGGGGCTGCTGTGCTGCCCATTGCCGGCAAGCCGACCCCCATAGGAACGCATCAAGCCCAGAGCCTGCGCGTTACCTGTGGGAGCCGGGGCTGCTGTGCTGCCCATTGCCTGCAAGCCGACCCCCATAGGAACGCATCAAGCCCAGAGCCTGCGCGTTACCTGTGGGAGCCGGGGCTGCTGTGCTGCCCATTGCCTGCAAGCCGCCCCCCATAGGAACACATCAAGTCCAGAGCCTGCGCGATACCTGTGGGAGCTGGCTTGCCGGCGATGAGGCCCTCGAACCTACCTCAAACCGCCAGACCAATCGCCGGCTGTACCTGCGACGCCCGGTAGGCCGGGTAAATGGTCGCCAGGAAGCTCATCACCAACCCGGCCGTACAGATCATCACCACATCGCCCCACTGCAATTGCGATGGCAGGCTGCTGACGAAGTACACGTCCGAAGTAAAGATGTGCTGCCCGCTCACCCGCTCCAGCCAACCCACGATCTGGCTGACATTGAACGCTGCAATCACGCCCAACACGCCGCCGATCAGCGTCCCGACCACACCAATCAGGCTGCCCTGGACCATGAACGTGCCCATGATCTGCGCTGGCGTGGCGCCCAAGGTACGCAGAATGGCAATGTCCGGCCCCTTGTCGTTCACCACCATCACCAAGGTGGCAATGATGTTGAAGGCCGCCACGGCGATGATCATCATCAGCAGCAGGCCGATCATGGTCTTTTCCATCTTCATGGCGCTGAACAGGCTGCCCTGGGTATGCGACCAGTCATCGGCGCGGTAGGCGTCACCCAGCCCGGCTGCAATCGCCTTGGACACCTGCGGCGCGGCATACAGGTCCTGCAGTTTCAGGCGCACGCCCTGCACCTGGCCCGGCGCCCAGCGTTGCATCTCGCCGGCGTCGGCCACGTGGATGTAGGCTTGCGATCCATCCAGCTCGGCACCGACCTTGAAGATACCGACCACCGTCAGGCGCTGCATGCGCGGGGTGATACCACCCGGTTCCTTGCTGATTTCCGGCACGATCAGGGTCAGTTTGTCGCCGGTGTTCAGGCGGAAGCGCCGCGCGGTCAATTCACCGATGACCACACCGAACTCACCCGGCTGCAGGTCTTGCAGGCGGCCCTGGACAATGTGCTGGCCAACGATCGAGACCTTGCCCTCCTCGGCCGGGTCGATACCACCCACCTGGATCGGCTGCATCGCACCCTTGTACGACAGCATGCCCTCCATTTCGGTAATCGGCGCAGCCGCCACCACCGCCGGGTTCTGCATGGCTGTGTCGGCCACTTTGCGCCAGTCGTCCAGGGGCTGCACGCCAAGGATGGCGGCATGCGGTACCAGGCCGAGGATGCGCGAGCTCATTTCGCGCTGGAAGCCGTTCATCACCGACAGCACCACGATCATCGCCAGCACGCCCAGCGACAGGCCGATCATCGAGGTCATCGAAATGAACGAGATGAAGTGGTTACGGCGCTTGGCTCGGGTGTAGCGCGCGCCGATGAAGATGGGCAAGGGTCTGAACATGTACGAAATCACCCAATGAAAACAGGAAAACGGGGCGGCACCTGCCACCCCGAGCAGTCGATCAGATCGCCACCAGGTGGCCGTCGTCGAGCTTCAATACACGGTCCATCTGCCGCGCCAGGTTGAGGTCGTGGGTGACCACCAGGAACGCCGTGCGCGACGAGCTGGACAGCTCCTGCATAAGCTCCTGGATGCCCTGGGCGGTATGGTGGTCGAGGTTGCCGGTAGGTTCGTCGAGCATCACCAGGCCAGGGCGGTTGACCAGTGCCCGGGCAATCGCCACCCGCTGGCGCTCACCGCCAGACAGCTCGGCCGGCTTGTGGGTCAGGCGGTGGCCCAGGCCCACGCGCTTGAGCAGTGCCTCGGCACGCTCCCGCGCCTCAGGGATGGGCGTGCGGCCGATCAGCAGCGGCATGCACACGTTCTCGATGGCGGTGAATTCCGGCAACAGGTGGTGGAACTGATAAACAAAGCCCAGCTCACGGTTGCGCAGCAGGCCACGGGCACGTTCGCCCAGGGCCGACAGCTCTTCGCCAGCCAGCCAGACGCTGCCCTGGGTCGGCCGATCAAGGCCGCCCAGCAGGTTGAGCAAGGTACTCTTGCCCGAGCCGGAGCTACCGACAATGGCCACTCGCTCACCGGCATGCAGCTCAAGGTTGAGCCCGGACAGCACCTTTACCGATTCCGGGCCCTCGTCGTAGGACTTGCCCAGGTTGCGGCAACTCAGAACGGCTTTATCACTCATGCGCGACTCACTCATAACGTAGCGCCTCTGCAGGCTGGGTGCGGGCCGCACGCCAGGCCGGGTACAGGGTGGCGAAGAAACTCAGGACCAGCGCCGCACCGCAGACCATGTACACGTCCTGGGACTGGATCTGCGACGGCAGGTAATCGATGAAGTACACATCGGCATTGAGGAACTTGTGCCCGATCAGCTTCTCGATGCCTGCGATGGCCGCGCTCACGTTCAGCGCGGCAACGATCCCGACCACGGCGCCGATCAGGGTACCGATCACCCCGATCACCGTGCCCTGGACCATGAAGATGAGCATGATCTGCCCGGGCGTGGCGCCCAGCGTGCGCAAGATGGCAATGTCGCCGCGCTTGTCGTTGACCACCATCACCAGGGTGGAAATGATGTTGAACGCCGCCACCGCCACGATCAGCAGCAACAGCAGGCCGATCATGGCCTTTTCCATGCGGATGGCCTGATACAGGTTGCCGTGGGTGCGGGTCCAGTCACGGCTGTAGTACTCCTGGTCGCCCAACTGCTGGGCGATGCTCCAGGCCACGCGTGGCGCCTGGAACAGGTCGTCGAACTTCAGGCGCAGGCCCTGCACCTGGTCGGGCTTCCAGCGGTGCAGGCGGGAAAGGTCGCTGATGTTGGTCAGCCCCAGATAACCGTCGATCTCGCCCGCGCCCACGTGGAAGGTGCCAACCACGGTGAAGCGCTTCATGCGCGGGAACATGCCGGCCGGCGTCACGCTGACCTCGGGGGCGACGAAGGTGAGTTTGTCGCCGATGGCCACACCCAGCTTGGCCGCGGCCTTGTCGCCGATCATGATGCCCCACTCACCCGGCGCCAGCTGGTCGAGGCGGCCTTGCAGGACAAAGTTGTCGATGATCGACACCTCGCGCTCGCGGGCCGGGTCGATGCCGTTGAGCAGCACCTTCTGCACCTTGCCGTCATGGGTCAGCAGGCCCTGCATCTGGGTGAATGGGGCAACCGCCACCACCTGCGGATTCTGCTTTACTTGTTGGGCAAGGGCAGGCCAGTCGGCAATGGGCTGGCCGCTCTCCAGCGTGGCATGGGGGATCATGCCCAGCACGCGGGTGCGCATCTCGTGGTCGAAACCGTTCATCACCGACAGCACCACGATCATCACCACCACGCCCAGGGCGAGGCCGATCATCGAGGTCAGGGAAATGAACGAGACGAAGTGATTACGGCGTTTGGCACGGGTATAACGCGTGCCTATGAATGCGAAAAGAGGTCTGAACATGTCGGGGCTTGTTCGGATGAAAGGGAACGTCCTTGTGGCGAGGCGCCTACGGCGGCTTTACACTCGGACCACCGCCGCTACCTTGGGTTCGCCATGACGACATTAGACGAAGAAGATCGCCGCGAATACTACCGCATCGAAGATCGGATCGCACTTCAAATCAGCCCCCTCAGCGCGGCCGAAGCCCTTGAGCCAGATGTATTGCAAGATGATTCTCCGCTGTTCAACCTGCTCAGCGAGTTGCACTTGTCCGACTTCGAGTCGCAGCACCTGCTGCGTCAGTTGAGCGACAAGGACCGCACCCTGGCTGCCTTCCTGCGGGCACAGAACAAACGCCTCGACCTGCTCAGCGCAGTTGTTGCCCAGACCCTGCTCGGCGAAGTAGGCCAGCCGCTGCCAGTGGTCCTTTCCGAAGGCGGTATCGAATTCGCGCAGGCCACGCAGATTGCCCCAGGCACCCGGGTGAAAGTGAAGATGGTGCTGATGCCGCGCGCCCACGGCTTGCTGCTGCGCGGCAAGGTCACCCATTGCGACCCATGCCCCGAGGGCGGCTTCGAGGTCGGCACCGAATTCATCGACATGACCGATGCCCAGCGCCAACTGCTGGCTCGCTACATCCTGCAGCGCCAGCAACAACAACGGCGCCAGCAGCTGGAACAGAACGATCCCGCCTCATGACCCTGTTTTTCTCTGATTTGAAGGAACGAACGTGACCCTGATCTACGGCCATCGCGGCGCCAAGGGCGAAGCACCCGAGAACACACTGCACAGCTTCCGCCAGTGCCTGTCCCACGGCGTCACCCGCTGCGAACTGGACCTGCACCTGTCGGCCGACAACGAGCTGATGGTGATCCACGACCCAACCCTCAAGCGCACCACCGGCCGACGCGGCAAGGTGGTCGACCACCCTGCCGCCGACCTGATGAAAATCGATGCGCGCAACGGCGGCCCGGGCCACGTGCAGCCCTGCCCTATTCCGAAACTGGAAGAGCTGTTCGAGAAATGCCCGTTCGAGCATTGGCAGCTGGAGGTAAAAAGCGCTTCGCGCACCCGCGCGGCCACTACCGTGCTGGCGATTCGCGAACTGGCCCAGCAGCATGGGCTGCTGGACAAGGTCACCATCACCTCCAGCTCACGCGAAGTGCTGGGCGCCGCCCTGGAACTGGTGCCGGACGTGAAGCGCGGGCTGGTCGCCGAGTACGCCTGGCTCGACCCGTTGAAGGTGGCGCAGAACTACGGCTGCGATCTGCTGGCATTGAACTGGACACTGTGCACCCCCGAGCGCCTGCTGAAAGCGCAGGCCCAGGGTTTGCACGTATCGGTGTGGACGGTCAACGAGCCGGCACTGATGCGCCGGCTCGCTGACTTTGGCGTGGACAGCCTGATTACAGACTTTCCCGGTTTGGCCAAGACCACCCTCGGGTAGGGTTGAAATCGGTCTCTCCGACCGGCTCAGGCCACCGGTCGGAGCCGCTCAAAAAAGCCGGTTCAGGCCATCGTAGGCAGCTACCCGGTAGGCTTCGGCCATGGTCGGGTAGTTGAACGTGGTGTTGACGAAGTACTTCAGGTTGTTCTGCTCACCCGGCTGGTTCATGATCGCCTGGCCGATGTGGACGATCTCCGAAGCCTGGTAGCCGAAGCAGTGCACGCCGAGGATTTCCAGGGTTTCACGGTGGAACAGGATCTTCAGCATGCCCTGTGGCTCGCCGGCGATCTGCGCACGCGCCATGCTCTTGAAGAAGGCCTTGCCCACTTCGTACGGCACCTTGGCCTGGGTCAGTTCCTGCTCGTTCTTGCCGATCGAGCTGATTTCCGGAATGGTGTAGATACCGGTCGGTACGTCATTGACGAAGCGCCAGCTGCCATTGTCGACGATGCTGCCCGCCGCAGAGCGCCCCTGGTCGTGCGCGGCACTGGCCAGGCTCGGCCAGCCGATCACGTCACCGGCGCCGTAGATGTTCGGCACGGTAGTGCGGTAGGCCTCGTCGACCTCGATCTGGCCACGGCTGTTGACCTTGATGCCGATGTTCTCCAGGCCCAGCTTGTCGGTGTTGCCGGTACGGCCGTTGCACCACAGCAAGGCGTCGGCCTTGATCTTCTTGCCCGACTTAAGGTGCAGGATCACCCCGTTGTCCAGGCCTTCGACACGCTCATACTCTTCGTTGTGGCGCACGGTGATGTTGTTGTTGCTGAAGTGGTAGCTCAGCGCCTGGGAAATTTCCGAATCCAGGAAGCTCAACAGCTGGCCACGGTTGTCCACCAGCTCTACCAGCACGCCCAGGCCGCTGAAGATCGAGGCGTATTCGCAACCGATCACGCCGGCGCCGTACACGATCAGCTTGCGCGGGGTGTGGCTGAGGCTGAGGATGGTGTCGCTGTCGTAGACGCGCGGGTGGTGGAAGTCGATGTCGGCCGGGCGGTACGGGCGCGAGCCGGTGGCGATGATGATGTGCTTGGCGTTGAGCTTTTCCACCACACCGTTCGGGCACACCACTTCAACGGTTTGCTCGTCGGCAAAGCTGCCGGTGCCGAAGAACACATCGACACGGTTGCGGGCGTAGTAGCCGGTGCGCGATGCAACTTGCTTGGAAATCACCTTCTCGGCGCTTTTCAGCACGTCCGGGAACGAGAACCAGCGCGGCTCACCGATCGCCCGGAACATCGGGTTGGTGTTGAACTGCATGATCTGCCGCACCGAGTGACGCAGTGCCTTGGACGGGATGGTACCCAGGTGCGTGCAGTTGCCACCGACTTGGCGACGGTCATCGACCATCGCTACCTTGCGCCCTGCTTTGGCGGCGTTCATTGCCGCGCCTTCACCGGCCGGGCCAGAACCCAGCACCACTACGTCGTAGTTGTAGACAGCCATGCGTACTCCTTCAGAACTGCCCGCAAGCCACGGTCGCTCGCGGGGCGCGATCATGCCGCCGGGGCGTCATGAGAAAATTCGGGTGCAGTCTAATCAAGCGTGAACGCCGCGCACATTAACCCTTGGTCGCGTCGTAGGCCAATTTTGCCCGCACTACATATGGTTCACCCATTCCCTGGCGGCAATCATCCCTGCCTGCGCTTTCAGTCGCCTTTCACTGCCCGTTCGAATGCGGGCGTAGCTCGAGAGACGAAGCCACCCTCGGCCCGAGTCACCAATACTGCGGCCAGCCCGTGCGCCACGGCAAAATCCCAGCCACGTTCAGGGCCAAGGATCAGCAGCAGTGTCGAATAGCCGTCGGCCTGCAGTGCCGAGGCGTCCAGCACGGTGACTGCGGCCAGGTCGTGCTGCACGGGGCGCCCGACGCGGGCATCGAAGGTGTGCGAATAGCGCCGGCCATTCTCCTCGAAATAGTGCCGATAGTCACCCGAGGTTGAGACTGAAAGGCCATTGACCGCAATGATCTGCCGGGCGATCTGGCGGTCTTCGCGGGGCAACTCCAGGGCGATGCGCCAGGGGCTGCCATCGGGCTTGCGGCCAACCGCCTTGAGCTCGCCAGTGGCCTCGGCGACAAAACTGGCTATACCCATGGCGCGCAGGCGCGCGGCGATCAAGTCGACGGCATGGCCGGCGGCGATGCTGTTGAAGTCGAGCTGCACCGGGGCGTCCTTGCACAGGGCCTGGCCTTGCACATGCAAGTGCCGGTAGCCCACGCGCTGACGAACCTGAGCCAGGGCTTGCGGGTCGGGCACCTGCTCGTGGCGGGCCTGGGGGCCGAAGCCCCACAGGTCAAGCAAGGGTTCAACGGTGAGGTCAAAGGCGCCATCACTCTGCTCGGCCAGTTGCTGGCCAAGGGCAACCAGTTCAAGCATGTCGGGCGGCAGGGCCAGGCACTGGTTGGCGGGCAACTGGTTGAAACGGCTGACGGTGGAATCGCCACGGTAGGTCGAATAGTGCCGGTCGATGTCGCCAAGGATGGTTTCGACCGCCGCCTGTACCTGGGCCGGCGCCGGGCCACCGGGCTCGCGGACGTATTGGATGCTGTAGCTGCTGCCCATGGTCGGGCCGCCCAGGCGCTCCAGGGTGGGGCCCTGGTTGCAGGCGGTGAGCAGCAGGAGGATGAACAGTAAGGCTGTGCGCAAGGTTCGGGCTCTCGGTTGCCTGCACTGGCCTCATCGCCGGCAAGCCAGCTCCCACAAGTACTGAGCTGAGTCTGACGACTGTGCAGTACCTGTGGGAGCTGGCTTGCCGGCGAGAGGCCAGTACAGACACAGTAGATGCCCGATCAGTTCATCAGGCAAAAAAAACGGGAACCCGAAGGTTCCCGTTTTTTCATTGCCTTACAAGCGAATCAGCGTGGAAACGCTGGCGGGTTCACACCGGCCATGTCTTCCATCACGCGAACCACCTGGCAGCTGTAACCGAATTCGTTGTCGTACCAGACGTACAGGACAACGCGGTTGTCGTTGGCGATGGTGGCTTCAGCGTCAACCACACCGGCGTGGCGCGAGCCAACGAAGTCGGTCGAAACCACTTCCTGCGAGCTGACGTAGTCGATCTGCTTGTGCAGTTCCGAGTGCATGGCCGTCTGGCGCAGGTACTCGTTGATTTCGTCGCGGTTGGTGGCCTTTTCCAGGTTCAGGTTCAGGATGGCCATCGAAACGTTTGGCGTCGGTACGCGAATGGCGTTGCCGGTCAGCTTGCCCTTCAGCACTGGCAGCGCCTTGGCAGCTGCAGTGGCGGCGCCGGTTTCGGTGATGACCATGTTCAGCGGCGCGGCACGGCCACGGCGGCTGCCCTTGTGGAAGTTGTCGATCAGGTTCTGGTCGTTGGTGAACGAGTGAACGGTTTCGACGTGGCCGTTGACGATGCCGTACTTGTCGTTGACAGCCTTGAGCACGGGCACGATGGCGTTGGTGGTGCAAGAGGCCGCCGAGATGATCTTGTCATCGGCAGTGATGTCACCGTGGTTGATGCCGTGCACGATGTTCTTCAGCGCGCCCTTGCCAGGTGCGGTGAGGATCACGCGGGCAGCGCCCGGGCAGGCCAGGTGCTGGCCCAGGCCGTCGGCATCACGCCATACGCCGGTGTTGTCGACGATCAGCGCGTTGTCGATGCCGTACTGGGTGTAGTCGACTTCGCTCGGGCTCTTGGCGTAGATAACCTGGATCAGGTTGCCGTTGGCGGTGATGGTGTTGTTGGCTTCGTCGATGGTGATGGTGCCATCGAACGGGCCGTGCACCGAGTCACGGCGCAGCAGGCTGGCACGCTTGACCAGGTCATTCTCGGCGCCTTTGCGCACGACAATGGCACGCAGGCGCAGGCCGTCGCCACCACCGGTCTTCTCGATCAGGATGCGCGCCAGCAGGCGGCCGATGCGGCCGAAGCCGTACAGGACAACGTCGGTGCCTTTGCGCGCCGAAGCGTTCTGCTGGCCAACCACGTCGGCCAGCTCTTCACGGACGAACTGCTCGGCAGTACGGCCATTGCCTTCCTGCTTGAACTTGTTGGCCAGCTTGCCCAGGTCGACCGAAGCGGCGCCCAGTTTCAGCTCGCTCATGGCCTTGAGCAGGGGGAATGTCTCGTGGACGGACAGTTCGGTTTCGTCGGCTTGACGATGACGCGCAAAGCGGTGCGCCTTGAGGATCGAGATAACCGAACGGTTGATCAGGCTACGGCCATAAATCGAGCTCACCACGTTGTTGTTGCGGTAGAGCTGACCGATAAGCGGGATCATCGCTTCAGCCAGAGCTTCACGATCAATCCACTCACCAAGACACTGGTCGGGCTTCTGAGTCACGGGAACCTTCCACATGTAGGGACAGAAAAAAGGGGCTACATTATGACGCCCCGACGCGGAACCGGCAATGAGCGCCTGTCGTAGTCACGCAAGCCAGCGTTCACGCCCTTTCGAGCCTGACAGCCGGCACGGTCACCGGTACAATCGGTGTCTTTGCCGCAACGCTTGGAGTGCAATCTCCCGTGTCAGTTCTGCGCCTACCGCACATGTCGGCCACGGCCGGCAAACAAACCTGGGGTAACCTGCCCGGTGCCGCCCTCAGCCTTGCCATCGCCGAGGCTGCCAGCAACGCTGGCCGCTTCACCCTGCTGCTGACAGCCGACAGCCAGGCCGCCGACCGTCTGGAGCAGGAGCTGCGCTTCTTCGCCCCGGACCTGCCAGTGCTGCCGTTCCCCGACTGGGAAACCCTGCCCTACGACCTGTTCTCGCCACACCAGGACATCATTTCCCAGCGCATCGCCAGCCTGTACCGCCTGCCGGAGCTGAGCCACGGCATCCTCGTGGTGCCGGTCACCACCGCCCTGCACCGCCTGGCGCCCACGCGCTTCCTGCTGGGCAGCAGCCTGGTGCTGGACGTGGGCCAGACCATAGACGTGGAACAGATGCGCACGCGCCTTGAGGCCAGTGGCTATCGTTGCGTCGACACTGTCTACGAGCATGGCGAATTCGCAGTGCGTGGCGCACTGATCGACCTGTTCCCGATGGGCAGCAAGCTGCCCTACCGCATCGACCTGTTCGATGACGAGATCGAGACACTGCGCACCTTCGACCCCGAGACCCAGCGCTCGATCGACAAGGTGGATTCGGTGCGCCTGCTGCCGGCACGCGAATTTCCGATGCAAAAAGAGGAAGTGACCCGCTTCAAGGCACGCTTCCGTGAACGCTTCGACGTCGACTTCCGCCGCAGCGCGATCTTCCAGGACCTGGCCAGCGGCATCATTCCTGCCGGCATCGAGTACTACCTGCCGTTGTTCTTCGAAGAAACCTCCACCCTGTTCGACTACCTGCCAGCCGACACCCAGGTGTTTTCGCTGCCCGGCGTGGAACAGGCCGCCGAACACTTCTGGAACGACGTGCGCGGGCGTTATGAAGACCGCCGCGGCGACCTCAGCCGGCCACTGCTGCCGCCTGCCGAGCTGTTCATGCCGGTGGAAGACTGCTTCGCCCGGCTCAAGCAATGGCCGCGGGTGGTGGTCAGTAGCGAAGACATCGAGCCGGGCGCGGGCCGCGAGCGCTTCCCGGCGCGCGCCCTGCCCAACCTGGCCATCGAGGCCAAGGCCAATCAGCCGCTGGCCGAACTGGCCAACTTCCTCGACCAGTTCCCAGGCCGCGTGCTGTTCACCGCCGAATCGGCCGGCCGCCGCGAAGTGCTGCTGGAGCTGCTCGAACGGCTGAAACTGCGCCCGCACACCGTCGACGGTTGGGCCGACTTCATCACCGGTAGCGAACGCCTGGCAATCACCATTGCCCCGCTAGATGACGGCTTGCTGCTGGACGACCCAGGCCTGGCCCTGGTCGCGGAAAGCCCGCTGTTCGGCCAGCGCGTGATGCAGCGCCGCCGCCGCGACAAGCGTGGCGAAACCGCCAACGACGCGGTCATCAAGAACCTCACCGAGCTGCGCGAAGGCGCACCGGTGGTGCACATCGACCATGGTGTGGGCCGCTACCTGGGCCTGGCCACGCTGGAAATCGACGGCCAGGCTGCCGAATTCCTCACCCTGGAATACGCCGAGAACGCCAAGCTGTACGTGCCGGTGGCCAACCTGCACCTGATCGCCCGCTACACCGGCAGCGACGACGCCCTGGCACCGCTGCACCGGCTGGGCTCGGAAGCCTGGCAGAAGGCCAAGCGCAAGGCCGCCGAACAGGTGCGCGACGTGGCCGCCGAACTGCTCGACATCTATGCCCGCCGTGCTGCGCGCAAGGGTTATGCGTTTGCCGACCCATCCGCCGACTACGCCACCTTCAGCGCCGGCTTCCCGTTCGAAGAAACCCCTGACCAGCAAACGGCCATCGAAGCGGTGCGCGCCGACATGCTCGCGCCCAAACCGATGGACCGCCTGGTGTGCGGCGACGTCGGCTTCGGCAAGACCGAAGTGGCCATGCGCGCGGCGTTCATCGCCGTACACAGTGGCCGCCAGGTCGCCGTGCTGGTGCCCACTACCCTGCTGGCCCAGCAACACTACAACAGCTTCCGTGACCGCTTTGCCGACTGGCCGGTGACCGTGGAAGTAATGAGCCGTTTCAAGTCGGCCAAGGAAGTGGCCGCCGCCGCGGCCGACCTGGCCGAAGGCAAGATCGACATCCTCATCGGCACCCACAAGCTGCTGCAGGACGATGTGCGCTTCAAGGACCTGGGCCTGGCCATCATCGACGAAGAGCACCGCTTTGGCGTGCGCCAGAAGGAGCAGCTGAAGGCCCTGCGCAGCGAGGTCGACATCCTCACCCTGACCGCCACGCCGATCCCTCGCACGCTGAACATGGCAGTGGCCGGTATGCGCGACCTGTCGATCATCGCCACGCCACCTGCGCGCCGCCTGTCGGTGCGCACCTTCGTCATGGAGCAGAACAAGAGCACGGTCAAGGAGGCGCTGCTGCGCGAACTGCTGCGCGGTGGCCAGGTGTACTACCTGCACAACGATGTGAAAACCATCGAAAAATGCGCCGCCGACCTTGCCGAACTGGTGCCCGAGGCACGTATCGGCATCGGCCACGGGCAAATGCGCGAGCGCGAGCTGGAACAGGTGATGAGCGATTTCTACCACAAGCGCTTCAACGTGCTGGTGGCATCGACCATCATCGAAACCGGCATCGACGTGCCCAGCGCCAACACCATCGTCATCGAGCGCGCCGACAAATTTGGCTTGGCCCAGCTGCACCAGCTGCGTGGCCGGGTCGGCCGTAGCCACCACCAGGCCTACGCCTACCTGCTCACCCCAACCCGGCAAAAGGTCAGCGCCGACGCTGAAAAACGCCTGGAGGCCATCGCCAACACCCAGGACCTGGGCGCCGGTTTCGTGCTGGCCACCAACGACCTGGAAATCCGCGGTGCGGGCGAGCTGCTGGGCGAAGGCCAGAGCGGGCAGATACAGGCGGTGGGCTTCACCCTGTACATGGAAATGCTCGAGCGCGCGGTCAAGGCGATCCGCAAGGGTACCCAGCCAAATCTGGAGCAGCCGCTGGGCGGCGGGCCGGAGATCAACCTGCGCTTGCCGGCGCTGATCCCAGAGGACTACCTGCCCGACGTGCATGCGCGGCTGATCCTGTACAAGCGCATTGCCTCGGCCGCTGACGAAGAAGGCCTCAAGGACCTGCAGGTAGAAATGATCGACCGCTTCGGCCTGCTGCCAGAGCCGACCAAGAACCTGATGCGCCTGACCTCGCTCAAGCTGCACGCGGAAAAGCTCGGCATCAAGAAAGTCGATGCCGGCCCCAATGGCGGCAAGCTGGAGTTCGAAGCCGAAACCCCGGTCGACCCGCTGACCCTGATCAAGCTGATCCAGGGCCAACCCAAACGCTACAAGTTCGAAGGCGCTACCCAGTTCCGCTTCCTGGTCCCGATGGAACGCCCCGACGAACGTTTCAAAACCCTGGAGGCGCTGTTCGAGCGCCTGACCCCACAGCCTGCCTAAGGAAGATCCATGCGTGCCATCCGTTGCCTGACCCTGCTGCTGGCGCTGTTCGCGCCAGCCGCCTTCGCCGAAGGCCTGTATCAGGTAGAAATGATTCTGGTGCGGCAGAACAGCGTGCCCGCCTTCACCAGCCCGTTTGCCCCTGAAGACTGGAGCGCCGGGGCCCCGCGCCTGGCAAAAGACGCCGAGCGCCGCCTGGCGCTGGAAGACGAAGCCACCCGCCTGGAAGCCACCGCCGACTACACCGTATTGATGCACAAGGCCTGGCAGCAGCAGTTGGGCAGCGAACCCAGCCGCATCGCCTTGGGCGAAGGCACCGAACAGTTCGGCCACTTCCCTATCGAAGGCAACCTGAGCATCGCTGAAGGCCGCTTCATCTCGGTCGAGGCCAACTTCTGGGTCAACCAGCTGGACGGCAACGGCAGCGTGCTGCAAAGCGAGCAGTTCAGGCAGAACAACAGCAACATGAAGGGCGGCCAGCTGACCTTCCTCGACGGCGGGCACTTGGCCGTGCTGCTGAAGGTGACACCACCGGGCACGCCGAAAATGCCGGTGATGGACCCGGAGATGATGGAGCAGTAATCCGATGAAGCAAGATGCCGCCGAGATGGTGAACGCTTATCCGAACTGGACCCAATCGTTCAGCAAAGCTGCCCTGCAACGCGGTGAGCGCTATGCCGAGGAAGGCAGGGTCGAACTGGAAGGCCTCTATGGGCCGACCATCACGGCCAATTGCCAAGGGAGTGGCGACAACCACTATCGGCAAAGCATCGAGTTGCACGTAGCCGGCGGCCGTTGCCATGTGCACGGTGAATGCGATTGCCCTGTAGGGCAAAACTGCAAGCATTGCGCCGCTGCACTGTTCTGCATAAGCGACCCTTGGTCCAATCATGAGGCCACGCAAGCCGACCCGGCAACGTTGTCCGCCGAACTGCAGCACTGGTTGAGCGGCCTGGAGCAGGCCCCGCCCAAGCCCAACGCAACCGAAGACAAACGCGGACGCATGGTGTGCTACCAGCTCAATCTCACCGATGATGCCGGCTGCGCCCTGCTGGTGCGCAAGGGGACGCGAACCGAGGACGGCATACGCTTCAGCCGCGTCCAGTCACTGTACGACTTTCTCTACGAGCCCCCGCGCTTCGTGACGGAAGACGACACCCGCATTTTGCGCCTGCTCTCGGCCCTGAATCAGGGCGGCGGCCAGGACCGCGGCTATAAACTGAAGGGCCAGGAAGGTGGCGAGTTGTTCCAGCGCGCACTCGAAACCGGGCGCATGTTTTACGATGTCGGCTTCCCACCGCTTCATCAAGGCCCGGTGCGCCATGCCGAGTTTCGCTGGGTACGCCTGGACAACGGAAACTACCGGGGACTGTGGTACAGCGGCGAGGAAATGCTGCGCTGCGTCATCCCGCTGCTGCCACTTTACTACTTCGATCTGCTGACCAGTGAAGTGGGCAAGGTCGAGCACAGCCTGGATCCGCATGTCGCCGTGCAGCTGACTATTGCCCCCGATGTACCCGAGCACCTGGTCGTACCCCTCAGCCACAAGCTCAATGCCCTCAGCCACAAGGTGCCGACGCCGACGCCAGTGCAGGAGCAGGTGCTCGATCACATCCAGCCCAAGCCCCTTCTTGCGCTCGGCAGCCTTGAATACACCGCCTACATGCCGAAAACCGGTCGCATGCAACGGCAAATGCAACATCGCGCCGCATTGGCATTCAGCTATGACGGTTTGCAGGTCAGCGGCACCGACGAGAAGCCGCTGACCCGACTGGCGGGCAGCACCAGCCAGCGAATTCGCCGACAGCCGCAAGCCGAGCTGGCCCTGCGCAAGGCGTTACGCGACCTGGGCTTCAAACCCGCCACTCGGCAGAGCAAGGCCCTGCCCGACAGTGCCGGCGAAATGTATCAGTTGCCCGACGACGAAGCCTGGCTGCGCTTTGCACGCCAAGGCCTGCCGCAGCTGCGCCAAGCCGGCTGGGACATCGACATACACCGCGATTTCGCCTTCAACCTGCAGGAGGTGGACGACTGGTATGCGAGCATCGACGAGGCACCCGGCCATGAATGGTTCGACCTGGAGCTGGGCATCGTGGTCGATGGCCAGCGTCACAGCCTGCTGCCAATCGTGCTGCAACTGCTGCGCAGCAGCCCGGAAATGCTGCGCCCCAGCGAACTGGCCCGGCGCAGTGACGATGAGCACCTGCTGATCGACCTGAACCGCGGCCGCCTGGATGCACCGGCGTTGCGCGTCGCCCTGCCCTACGGCCGCATCAAGGCCGTGATGGGTACCTTGGGCGAGCTGTACCTGCACGAAGACACAGCGGGCCCGGCGCTGCGCATGGAACGCGCCGACGCCGCGCGCCTCAACGATATCGAAGGGTTGCCACTGCTCTGGGAGGGTGGCGAGCACGTTCGCGATCTGGGCCGCCGCCTGCGAGATGCCCGCGACCTGCAAGTGGCCCCACCCGCCGGGCTGCAGGCCAGCTTGCGCCCCTATCAGCAGCAGGGCCTGAACTGGCTGCAGGCGCTGCGGGAAATGGGCACCGGGGGCATCCTCGGTGACGACATGGGCCTGGGCAAGACCCTGCAGGCCCTGGCACACCTGCTGCTGGAGAAAGAGTCCGGGCGCCTGGAAGCACCAGCCCTGGCGGTCATGCCCACCAGCCTGATACCCAACTGGCTGGACGAAGCCCAGCGCTTTGCCCCCGGCCTGCGCGTACTGGCACTGCATGGGCCGGGTCGCAGCAAGCATTTTGCCAAGCTGCATGAATACGACCTGGTCCTGACCACCTATGCCCTGGTGCCACGCGACCTCGAACACCTGCGCGTCCAGGCCTGGCACGTACTGGTCCTGGACGAGGCACAGAACATCAAGAGCAGCACCAGCAAGGCCGCCCTCGCCGTCTGCGAGCTACAGGCCGGCCAGCGCCTGTGCCTGACCGGCACGCCGATGGAAAACAACCTGGGCGAGCTGTGGTCGATCTTCCACTTCCTCATGCCCGGCTGGCTGGGTGATGTCAAACGCTTCAACCAGGACTACCGCACCCCGATCGAACGCCATGGCGACGCTGAGCGCCTGGCCCACCTGGTCACGCGTATCCGCCCGTTCCTGCTGCGCCGCACCAAGGAGCAGGTGGCCACCGAGTTGCCCGCCAAGACCGAGATGGTGCACTGGGTCGAGCTCAGCGACGCCCAGCGCGATACCTACGAGGCCGTGCGGGTGGCCATGGACCAGAAAGTCCGCGACGAGATCGCCCGCAATGGTGCCGCACGCAGCCAGATCGTCATCCTCGACGCGCTACTCAAACTGCGCCAGGTGTGCTGCGACCTGCGCCTGGTAAAAGGGGTAGAAAGCAAAGGCAACCAGGCCGACAAGGGCAAGCTGGGCGCATTGCTGGAAATGCTCGATGAGCTGCTCAGCGAAGGGCGGCGGGTACTGCTGTTCTCGCAGTTCACCTCGATGCTGGCACTGATCCAGCAGGAGCTGGAGAAACGCAAGATCCGCTACAGCCTGCTGACCGGTGACACGCGGGACCGGCGCACGCCCGTGCAGCAGTTCCAGCAGGGTGATAGCGAAGTGTTCCTGATCAGCCTCAAGGCCGGTGGCGTGGGCTTGAACCTGACGGCCGCGGACACGGTGATCCACTTCGACCCCTGGTGGAACCCGGCCAGCGAAAACCAGGCCACCGACCGTGCCTACCGCATTGGCCAGGACAAGCCGGTGTTCGTGTTCAAGCTGATTACCCGGGGTACGGTGGAAGAGAAGATCCAGTTGTTGCAGCAGGAAAAAGCGGCGCTGGCGGCCAGCTTGCTGGATGGCGGGCAGGCCGGGCAATGGCGCATGGGCGATGAAGAAATCGAGGCCCTGTTTGCGCCATTGCCAGGCAAGCGCGGGCGGTAACCCAGCATTTTGTACTGCCCATGCCGACCTCTTCGCGGGCATGCCCGCTCCCACAGGGACCGCACCGCTGCCGAGGGCTATGCAGTACCTGTGGGAGCGGGCTCACCCGCGAAGAAGCCAGCACAGGCACAACACCGACCTCAAAACCGGCATCGTACCTGTGGGAGCGGGCATGCCCGCGAAGAGGCCGGCGCAGTCAATCGACCAGCTGAGCTTCCTTCAACGCCCCCAACGCCTCCAGCCAGCGCGGCTGCTGGCGATAATCGGTGCGCGCAAACCCTTGCCCGCGCATCCGCGCAATCCGCGGCGATGGCTTGACCTTCATCCGCTGCGCCGCACTCAGTGCCAGCTCTGCTGCCGCCCGGTCATTGCACACCAGGCCCATGTCACAGCCCGCGCTCAAGGCCGCCTCGATACGGCTGGCCGCATCACCCACCACATGCGCACCGGCCATCGACAGGTCATCACTGAAGATCACCCCGTCAAAGCCCAACTCGCCGCGCAGGATCTCCTGCAGCCAACGCCGGGAGAAACCCGCTGGCTGGTTGTCGACCTGCGGGTAGATGACATGCGCCGGCATCACTGCCGCCAGCTGCCCGCTCAGTCGCGTGAACGGCACCAGGTCAGCCTGGCGTAATTGTTCAAGGCTGCGCTCATCGGTAGGAATAGCCACATGCGAGTCAGCCTCGGCCCAGCCATGCCCCGGGAAGTGCTTGCCACAGGCAGCCATGCCAGCCGCGTTCATACCGCGGATGAACGCCCCGGCCAGTTGCGTGGCACGCAGTGGATCACCCTCGAAGGCCCGGCTGCCGACCACGGCGCTGCGCTGATGGTCCAGGTCCAGCACCGGGGCAAAGCTGAGGTCCAGGCCAACCGCCAGCACCTCGGTTGCCATCAGCCAACCGCACTGTTCGGCCAGGTACTCGGCGTTGTCATTGTCGGCCAGCGCACGCATAGCGGGCAGGCGCACAAAACCCTGACGCAGGCGCTGCACGCGGCCGCCTTCCTGGTCTACCGCCAGAATCAGGTCGGGCCGTATGGCGCGGATCGACGCGCACAGCTCGCGCACCTGGCGCGGGCTGTCGATGTTGCGAGCAAAGATGATCAGGCCGGCCACTTCGGGTTGGCGCAGCAAGTGACGGTCTTCGGCGGTCAGCCATTTACCGGCGATATCCACCATCAGGGAGCCTTGCAGGCTGACGGTCATGGGTAATCCTTCATTGAAGACAGAGAGAGGCCCACTGGGGGCAAGCGGCTTGTTCGATGCGCACCGGGCAATGCACCGGCACCCGCTCGAACAGGCTTAGCAAGTCGGTGTTGCGCAGGCGTATGCAGCCATGGGACAACGCTACGCCCATGGGTTCCGTATCCGGCGTGCCGTGCAGGTAGATGTAACGGCGGAAGGTGTCGACCGCGCCCAGGCGGTTGATACCCGGCTCACAGCCGCTAAGCCAAAGGATGCGAGTGAGTATCCAGTCGCGGCCCGGGTATTGCGCGTGCAATACCGGCGACCACACCTCACCCGTCCAGCGCCGCCCGGCCAGTACTGCAGCAAGCGGCAGGCCCGCGCCAATTTTAGCCCGCACCTGATGCAGGCCACGCGGTGTGCAGCCCGAGCCATTGCGCTCGCCGGCACCGTTACGCGCCGTGGAAACCGGCAGGCGCACGCGCAGCTGGCCACGGGCAAAGCCGTACAGGCATTGGTCGGCGAGGGAAATGTGCAGTAGATCGAGATCGGGCATGGGCGCTAGCTTAGCCGAAGCGCCCTGCCCCGCCCAGCCTTCAGGCCTTGGCGGTAATAGCGGTAGTCTTGCTGCGTGGACGCAGCTGCGCCGTGGCCATGGCCTCGTCGGTGACGCCGCTGTCGGCACGCATGCCGGCGGCCAGGAACGGTACCATCAGGCGCATCACCTGCTCGATCGAGGTGTTGATGCCGAAGTCAGTTTCGGCAATGGCCCGCAGCGCCTTGATACCGGACATGCTGAAGGCGGCGGCACCGAGCATGAAGTGCACGCGCCAGAACAGTTCCAGTGGCGGAATACGCGGCGCGGCCTCGTTGACCAGCAGCATGTAGCGGCGGAACACTTTGCCGTACATGTCTTCCAGGTAACGCCGCAGGTGGCCCTGGCTCTGGCTGAAGGCCAGGCCCAAAAGGCGCATGAAGATCGACAGGTCGTTGTTGCTGCGCGGTTGCACGGCCAACGCCTGCTCCACCAGCATCTCCAGCAGCTCTTCGAGGCTGGGCTTTTGCTCCGGCTTGGCCTGGCGACGCTCCAGCTCGCGCTCGAGGCTGGCGCAGAACGGGCCGAGGAAGCGCGAGAACACCGCCTGGATCAACGCCTTTTTAGAGCCGAAGTGGTAGTTGACGGCCGCCAGGTTGACCCCGGCCTTGCTGGTAATCAGCCGCAACGAGGTCTCGGCGAACCCCCTTTCCGCGAACAGCTGCTCGGCAGCATCGAGAATGCGTTCAACGGTTTCCGATTGGGCCATGACTACTCCGCGTGCTCCGCCAGACAAACAGGTGTTTGAAACATACGTTTCAGGCCTGCTTCTGTCAAGGCTCGGTGACCGGGCGGTCGCCATTTAAAAGCAGCCTGGCTGCGGGCTGCAAGCGCCACCGCTCAGGTTTATTGCGCCTTTTGGCTTGCAGCGCATCCAGTACTGTATATAATCCCAGTCACTGTACAAAAAGACAGAGCGCTCACCATGTTGAAACTGACGCCACGCCAAGCCGAAATTCTCGCGTTCATCAAGCGCTGCCTCGAAGACAACGGCTTCCCGCCGACACGTGCCGAGATCGCTCAGGAGCTGGGCTTCAAGTCGCCCAACGCCGCCGAGGAGCACCTCAAGGCCCTCGCCCGCAAGGGTGCGATCGAGATGACCCCGGGCGCCTCCCGCGGCATCCGCATCCCCGGCCTGGAAACCAAGGCAGAAGAAACCGGCCTGCCAATCATCGGCCGGGTGGCTGCCGGCGCGCCGATCCTTGCCGAACAGCACATTGAGCAATCCTGCAATATCAACCCTGCCTTCTTCCACCCCCAGGCCGATTATTTGTTGCGCGTCCACGGCATGAGCATGAAGGACGTCGGCATCTTCGACGGCGACCTGCTGGCAGTACACACCTGCCGCGAAGCCCGCAACGGTCAGATTGTCGTGGCCCGCATCGGCGACGAAGTCACCGTCAAGCGCTTCAAGCGTGAAGGCAGCAAGGTCTGGCTGCTTGCCGAAAACCCCGAATTCGCCCCCATCGAAGTTGACCTGAAAGAACAGGAACTGGTGATTGAGGGTTTGAGCGTCGGCGTCATTCGCCGCTGATCCAGGAGGCGTCATGCAGCAGTTCATTCACGCACCCGAGCAAGCCCAGTTGCCCCTGTTCGAAGCATTCCTCGCCCAGCCCGTACTACCGGGCCTGAAAGCCAGCGAACTGGCGCGCAAGAGCAACCAGCCAGAACTGTTCAGCGAATTGTCGCTGCGCGGCGCCCCCGGGCACTGCCAAAGCCTGCTGGCACCGGTATTGCGCGAGTTGAGCGAAGAGGACGAGGCCCGCTGGCTGACCCTGATCGCCCCGCCGTCGAGCCTGACCCAGGCCTGGCTGCGCGATGCCGGCCTCAACCGTGAACGCATCCTGCTGCTGCAGCCTCGTGGCAACCAAACCCCGCTGCAACTGGCCTGCGAAGCCTTGCGCCTGGGCCTTAGCCACACGGTGGTCAGTTGGCTAGGCAATGTCAACGCCACCGCACGCCAGCAATTGCTGCGCGCCGCCAGTGTCGGAAACGCACAAAGCCTGAACATCCGCCTTGGCTGATGCTCAGGCTTTGCCTGTCTTTTGAAGAAACCTGATGCCCTGCTGCACCTTCAGTGCAGCACGCGCGGCCCTTCATCACGCTCGAGCTCGCCATCCATCAGGCGACCGGCCATCTGCACGCCAACACTGAGCATGGCCTTGGCCACTTCTACATGCTGGCCCTGCAGGAACACCTTGGCGTCTTCCGAGAAATCCAGGGTTACCAGAGAGCCCTCATCCTCGGCGCGACGCAGTTCGATGCGGCCATCAGGCAACTCGACAATTTCCAGAAAAGACGTAGACATAAATGGCAGTTCTCCGCGAAAGGCCAGCATTGTACCAGCCGTAACAGCTATCAGCACTCACTCAACGCGTCGCGGAAACGTCTCACCAGGCCCTTGAGGTTGTTGCGCCAGCTTTCCAGCTCGGCACGCGACAGCGCAGCAGGCTCGGGCTCATCGAGATTGACGGCCTGGATCAGTGGCTGTGTGACGTCGGTTTTCGGCGCTTTCCTGGCGACCGGTGGTCGGAACAAATCGGCATAAGCACTGAGCATTTGCGCCAGCCAGGTTTCACGCTGGCGGGCCAGCTCAAGCAGCTCGGCCACTTCCGGTATGGCGATGCCGTTCAGCGCGTCGTCGCCCAGCGCCTGCTCAACCGTTGCGACAACCGGCAGGCGGTAGAAGGCTCCGATTTCATGGCATAGGCCCAGCAGCGCGCCATACAGGTGGAACAGCGTCGACTCGCGCTCAGCCTGAACCAGGCCCTGGGCGTTCATGGCCTGGCTGTGTTCAGCCTTGGCCATGGACTCGAGGGCGAGGCCGGCGAAGAACAGTTTCTGGTTGGTGCGGGTGTAGGTTTCCTGGGCCATTTCTGGGCCCTCCCATCAGGCTGCAAGGCGAATACATGCATCATAAATGATTAGGGCCGCTTTGCGCCCCTTCGCGGCACAAGGCCGCTCCTACAAGGAATCGCGTTCTCTTGTAGGAGCGGCCTTGTGCCGCGAAGGGGCGCGCAGCGGCCCCAATTACAACGCTGTCAGATCAGCGCTTGTCTTCAACCTTCCAGGCATTGCCGTCGTAGAAGGCCTTCCAGCCGGTCGGCTTGCCATCGACCTCGGACTGCACGTACTGCTCCTTGGTCTTGCGGCTGTAGCGGATAACCGCCGGGCGGCCTTCCGGGTCTTTCTGCGGCGCATCGCACAGGAAGTGGTACTTAGGATCGATCTCATGCTTGTGCGGCACGATTTCAAGCACCAGCGGCGCACGGGTTTCGCGGTTTTTCGGGAACTGGCTGGCGGCCAGGAACAACCCCGAAGCACCGTCACGCAGCACGTAGGTGTCGTCGACCTTCTCGCACTTGAGCTCCGGCATGTCCACCTTGTCCATCTTCGGTGGCGCTGCCTCGCCGCTCTTTAGCAGCTTGCGGGTGTTCTTGCACGCCGGGTTGGTGCAGCCGAAGAACTTGCCAAAACGGCCGGTCTTCAACTGCATCTCGCTGCCACACTTGTCGCACTCCAGGCTCGGCCCTTCGTAACCCTTGATGCGGTAGCTGCCCTCTTCGATCTCGTAGCCAACGCAATCGGGGTTGTTACCGCAAATGTGCAGCTTGTGCTTCTCATCCAGCAGGTAGGCATCCATCGCTGTCGCGCAGATCGGGCAACGGTGCTTGCCCAGCAGCACGCGGGATTCCGATTCACCCTCGTCATCAGCGGCAATCTCATCACCCGGCACCAGGTTGACGGTGGCCTTGCAGCGCTCTTTTGGCGGCAGGCTGTAACCCGAGCAACCCAGGAAAACACCCGTGGAAGCGGTGCGGATCATCATCGGCCGGCCACATTCCTTGCACGGAATGTTGGTCATGGTCGGCTGGTTGGCGCGCATGCCGCCTTCGCTGGACTCGGCCGTCTGCAGCTTCTTGCTGAAGTCGCCGTAGAACTCGTCGAGCACGTTCTTCCAGTCACGCTCGCCCTGGGCCACGTCGTCGAGGTTCTCCTCCATGTCGGCGGTAAAGCCGTAGTCCATCAGGTTGGAGAAGCTTTCCGACAGGCGCTCGGTAACGATGTCGCCCATTTTCTCGGAATAGAAACGGCGGTTGTGCAAGGTCACATAGCCACGGTCCTGAATGGTCGAGATGATCGCCGCATAGGTCGACGGGCGACCAATGCCGCGCTTTTCCATTTCCTTGACCAGGCTGGCTTCAGTGAAGCGCGCCGGTGGCTTGGTGAAGTGCTGGCTCGGGTCGATCTGAATCAGCTTCAGCGCTTCGCCCTGGACCATCTCGGGCAGCACGTCGTCTTCGCCCGGCTTGCTCTGTTGCGGCAGCACGCGGGTATAACCGTCGAACTTGAGGATACGGCCCTTGGCACGCAGCTCGAAGTCGCCAGCAGCCACGGTGACGCTGGTGGACAGGTACTGCGCAGGCGGCATCTGGCAGGCAAGGAACTGGCGCCAGATCAACTCGTACAGGCGCTCGGCGTCGCGCTCCATGCCACTGAGCTTGGTCGGGTGGGTATTCACATCGGAAGGACGAATCGCTTCGTGCGCTTCCTGGGCCCCTTCCTTGCTGCCGTACACCAGCGGCGCCTCCGGCAGGTACTGTTTGCCGAATTCGCGCTCGATGTAGCTGCGCGCCATGTCCAGAGCGTCGACCGACAGGTTGGTCGAGTCGGTACGCATGTACGTGATGTAGCCGGCTTCGTACAAGCGCTGGGCCATCATCATGGTTTTTTTCACCCCGAAGCCCAAGCGGTTACTGGCCGCCTGCTGCAGGGTAGAAGTAATGAACGGCGCCGACGGCTTGCTGCTGGTCGGGCGGTCTTCACGCTTGACCACGCTGTAGCTGGAAGCCTTGAGCTTTTCCAGCGCGGCCATGGCCTGGGCTTCGTTCAGCGGCTTGAAGGCCTCGCCCTTCTCGCGCGCCACCTCGAAACGCACCTTGGCGTTCTTGGCGGTACCGAGGTCGGCGTGGATCTCCCAGTACTCTTCCGGGATGAATGCGCGGATTTCACGCTCGCGCTCCACCACCAGCTTCACCGCGACCGACTGCACACGGCCAGCAGACAGGCCGCGGGCAATCTTGGCCCACAACAGCGGCGAAACCATGTAACCGACCACACGGTCGAGGAAGCGCCGCGCCTGCTGGGCGTTGACCCGGTCGATGTCCAGCTCGCCCGGCTGCGAGAAGGCTTCCTGAATCGCCTTCTTGGTAATTTCGTTGAACACCACGCGCTTGTAGCGGGTGTCGTCACCACCGATGGCCTCGCGCAGGTGCCAGGCAATGGCTTCCCCTTCGCGGTCCAAGTCGGTTGCGAGATAGATGGTGTCGGCATCCTTGGCCAGGCGACGCAGTTCTTCGATCACCTTTTCCTTGCCAGGCAGGATCTCGTACTTGGCCTTCCAGCCGTGATCCGGGTCGACGCCCATGCGTGCCACCAGCTGGCGGCGGGCCTTATCTTTCGGCGACAGGGCCGGAGCCTCACCCGCGGCCTTGCCACGCTTGGCGGCTGGCTCTTTGCTTGCGCTGGCCGAACCGCTGGTGGGGAGGTCTCGGATATGGCCGATACTCGACTTCACCACGTACTGGTTGCCCAGGTACTTGTTGATGGTCTTGGCCTTGGCCGGGGATTCCACAATGACCAGCGATTTGCCCATGGATCGGAGTATTCCTGAATCTGAAAATGAAAAACGCGTCAGGTACCAAACGCGGCACCGCTATATATAGTGGCAAAAGTGTGAGGTCAAGCTCGGCTGATCACTCGTGCGACTTGCCCAGCAACCCAGGCAGCCCTTCTTCGGCCTTGACCAAAGCAAAGCGTGGCACCTGCTCGCCGTCAACCTCGACAGACTCCTGGAACATCAAAAGGGGGCGCACCCAGAAGCTGTAATCACCATACAGGCATTGGTAGAACACCATCCACTCTTCGTTCTCGGAGTGCCGCGCAACGCTGAAGACACGGTACTCAGGCCCTTTGTAATGCCGGTATACGCCTGGTTGTATCTGCATGTTGCCCACCCTCTTGAATAAACCTGTAAAAACAAAACCGGGGCACAAGGCCCCGGTTGCTATCCCGCAACGCGATCAGACGCGTTCGAAGACCGTGGTGATACCTTGGCCGAGGCCGACGCACATGGTCGCCACCCCCAGCGTACCGCCATTCTGCTTCATGACGTTGAGCAGGGTGCCCGAAATCCGTGCCCCGGAGCAACCGAACGGGTGGCCCAAAGCGATGGCGCCGCCGTGCAGGTTAACCTTCTCATCCATCTTGTCGAGCACTTTCAAGTCTTTCAGCACTGGCAAGGCCTGTGCAGCAAAGGCTTCGTTGAGCTCGATGAAGTCGATGTCAGCCATGGTCAGCCCGGCGCGCTTGAGCGCTTTCTGGGTCGACGGCACAGGGCCATAACCCATGATCGCCGGATCGACACCAGCCACCGCCATCGAACGGATTACCGCCAATGGCTGGATACCCAGGTCCATCGCGCGCTGGCCGGACATGACGATCATGCACGAAGCGCCGTCGGTGATCTGCGACGAGGTGCCGGCAGTGACAGTACCGCCTTTCGGGTTGAACGCGGGCTTGAGCGACGCCAGGCCTTCGAGGGTGGTTTCCGGGCGAATGGTTTCGTCGAAATCGAACACCTTCAGGAAGCCGTTCTCGTCATAGCCCTGCATCGGGATGATCTCGTCCTTGAACTTGCCTTCGACCGTGGCCTTGTGGGCCAGCTGGTGCGAACGCACGCCGAACAGGTCCTGCTGCTCACGGGTAATGCCGTGCATCTTGCCGAGCATTTCTGCAGTCAGGCCCATCATCCCGGAAGCCTTGGCAGCATGCAAGGACAGGTGCGGGTTAGGGTCGACGCCGTGCATCATGCTGACGTGGCCCATGTGTTCCACGCCACCGACCACGAACACATCGCCGTTACCGGTCATGATCGCCTGGGCAGCGGTGTGCAAGGCGCTCATCGAAGAGCCGCACAGGCGGCTGACGGTCTGCGCTGCAGACGTGTGCGGGATCTGGGTCATCAGCGACGCCATACGGGCGATGTTCCAGCCCTGCTCCAGGGTCTGGTTGACGCAGCCCCAGATCACGTCCTCGACTTCTTTCGGGTCGACCTTGCCGTTGCGTTCCAGCAGCTTGCTGATCAGGTGCGCCGACATGTCTTCGGCGCGGGTATTGCGGTGCATGCCACCCTTGGAGCGGCCCATTGGCGTGCGACCGAAGTCGACAATCACCACGTCTCTTGGATTCAGGCTCATATCAAATCTCTCGCTCTAGCTCGTTGACCGCTCAGTTGAAGAAGCGCTGGCCGTTCTTGGCCATTTCACGCAGCTTCGCAGTCGGGTGGTACAGCGGCCCCAGATCGGCGTACTGATCGGCCAGGGCGACAAATTCGGCCACACCGATCGAGTCGATGTAGCGCAGCGCACCACCGCGGAAAGGAGGGAAACCAATGCCATAGACCAGGCCCATGTCGGCTTCGGCGGCGGTTTCGACAATACCGTCTTCCAGGCAGCGCACGGTCTCCAGGCACAGCGGGACCATCATCCAGTTGATGATGTCTTCGTCGGTGACTTCACGCTGCTCGAACACGATCGGCTTGAGCACGTCGAGCACGGTGGCGTCGAAGACCTTCTTCGGCTTGCCGCGCTTGTCGGTTTCGTAGGCGTAGAAGCCCTTACCGTTCTTCTGGCCCAGGCGGTTGGCCTCGTACAGCGCGTCGACGGCCGAGCGGCGCTCGTCCTTCATGCGGTCCGGGAAGCCTTCGGCCATCACGTCGCGGCCGTGGTGGCCCGTGTCGATGCCAACCACGTCCATCAGGTAGGCCGGGCCCATCGGCCAGCCGAACTTTTCCATGACCTTGTCGATGCGGACGAAGTCGACACCGGCACTGACCAGCTTGGCGAAGCCGCCGAAATACGGGAACAGCACGCGGTTGACCAAAAAGCCCGGGCAATCGTTGACCACGATCGGGTTCTTGCCCATTTTCTTGGCGTAGGCCACGGTGGTGGCGACCGCCACTTCACTGGACTTCTCGCCCCGGATGACTTCCACCAGCGGCATCATGTGCACCGGGTTGAAGAAGTGCATGCCGACGAAGTTTTCAGGGCGCTTGAGCGCTTTTGCCAGCAGGTTGATGGAGATGGTCGAGGTGTTGGAGGCGAGGATCGCATCTTCCTTCACCTGGCCTTCCACTTCAGCCAGCACGGCCTGCTTCACTTTCGGGTTTTCGACCACAGCCTCGACGACGATGTCGACATTGGCGAAATCGCCATAGGACAGGGTCGGGCGAATGGCGTTGAGTGCCTCGGCCATCTTGGCCGGGGTCAGGCGACCCTTGTCGACGCGGTTGCCGAGCAGCTTGGAGGCCTCGTTCAGGCCCAGCTGGATGGCTTCCTCGCGAATGTCCTTCATCAGGATCGGGGTGCCCTTGACCGCCGACTGGTAAGCGATGCCGCCACCCATGATACCGGCGCCGAGCACGGCGGCCTGCTTCACGTCATGGGCGATTTCGTCATGCGCCTTGGCCTTGCGCTTGAGCTCCTGGTCGTTCAGGAACAGGCCGATCAGGCTTTCGGCAACCGACGTCTTGGCCAGCTTGGCAAAGCCTGCGGCTTCGACTTCCAGGGCCTTGTCGCGGCCGAAGTTGGCGGCTTTCTGGATGGTCTTGATGGCTTCGACCGGGGCCGGATAGTTCGGGCCGGCCTGACCGGCGACGAAGCCCTTGGCGGTCTCGAAGGCCATCATCTGCTCGATGGCATTGAGCTTGAGCTTTTCCAGCTTTGGCTGACGCTTGGCCTTGTAGTCCAGCTCACCACTGATGGCACGCTTGATCAGGTCCAAGGCACCGGCCTGCAGCAAATCAGGGGCGACCACGGCGTCGACGGCACCCACTTTCAGTGCGTCTTCGGCACGGTTTTCCTTGCCGGAGGCGATCCACTCGATAGCGTTGTCCGAACCGATCAGGCGCGGCAGGCGCACGGTGCCGCCAAAGCCGGGGTAGATACCCAGCTTGACTTCCGGCAGGCCGATCTTGGCGCTGCTGGACATGACCCGGTAGTCGGCGGCCAGGCACATTTCCAGGCCGCCGCCCAGGGCGATGCCGTTGATGGCAGCAACGGTCGGCACTTCGAGGTCTTCGAAGGCGCTGAAGATGCGGTTGGCTTCCAGGTTGCCGGCGACCAGTTCGGCCTCGGGCAGCTTGAAGTTGTCGACGAACTCGGTGATGTCGGCGCCGACGATGAACACGTCCTTGCCACTGCTGACGATCACGCCCTTGACCGAAGCATCGGCCTGGATGGCGTCGACGGCCTGGCGAAGCTCGTTCAGGGTCAGGCGGTTGAACTTGTTGACGGACTCACCCTTGAGGTCGAACTTGAGCTCGACGATGCCACTTTCAAGAGCCTTAACCGTGATGGCTTTACCTTCGTAAATCATCAACTGATCTCCACGATATGGAAGCTGAACTGTACACGCCGATCGCTGCAGCAGAAGCAGGCCTAGCTGCCCTGCCCCAGGCACACCCGTCAGCGCGCTAGTCGGAAGTATGGCTTGGCGTCATGACATACAAACGCTCAATTCATACGCCCGTTTGATTTGGGTGTGCACACATTCTCCGAAAAGATCGGCGTTGTCAAATGCTCACGAGCACGGCGAAAACGCGACTTTCCAGTCACTCTGTATCGTCCGGGTACAAAACATGATGACAGTGATCGCCGACCATTCATGTCAGCGATTGACCACGCCCAATTGAACAGTGCTGCATCTTTCGGCTTGCGCGGCAACCCAAGGCGGCTACACTGGCACTTGCTTGAGTGAATACCCGGCCTGCCTGGCCTTTTCTGCGCAGCAGAACGCAAAGCGGCGACTTGGCACCCCACCCCTTCAGGGTTCTGCCAAGCCGCCGCTTTGTCGTTTAAAGCTACTGAAACCGCCGCATTCCCTGTGGGAGCGGGCGTGCCCGCGAAGAATTGTACGCGGTCGCTGGCACCGGCTACGCCGATGTTCGCGGGCCTGCCCGCTCCCACAGTGGTCGGTGACAAGCCATGCTGATCGGTGGGCTGTCAGGCGAGGGTTTCGAGGACGTAGGCAACATCTTGCAATACAGCTGTATCACCCCGTTCAGTCCAGTACAGGGCAATCATTCGTGCGTCGGCTTCGACCTTGTAAGCACTCGCCGGCAAGCGCGCCAAGGCCTCCCTGAAGCGTGGGTCTTCGCAGGGCTCGCGCCACTGGTTACACCACACCCCGGGGCTGACCTGCCAGAAGCTGAAAGCGTCTTCATGCCCACGGCGCCGTGCCCGGTGGTATTGCGGGCAAGGGCTTGGAGGCTCCTTTTCGAGCCAGTGCGGCCACTGCTGCGGCGCCAGCTGCATGGCCAACCCCATGCGCCGTGCCTCCAGGCGCAGTTTCATCTGCTCGCTCTGCTTGCGCGAGCCGCGCAGCCAGGAAAGCGGGCTGAGAATCAGCGCAAGGATTGACACCACCAGCAATACCGTCATATCAGTAGTTCCCATAAAGCGTTGCAAATGAGCTGGTTAGCCATTTCACGGAAGACCCGCCCGAAAGCGACCATACTTCTTCTATCGCGATTGTCAGGAGTACCGCTCATGTCCTACGAACATCTTCTGGTCGCCGTCGACCTGACCGAAGAATGCGACCCGGTGATCAAGCGCGCCATGGCGCTGGCCAAACCTTCGAATGCCAAGGTTTCGCTGGTGCACATCGTCGAGCCGATGGCCATGGCATTCGGCGGTGACGTGCCCATGGACCTGTCGCAACTGCAACAGCAACAGTTCGACCAGGCCAAGGAGCGCATGGACCGCCTGTTCAACAAATACCCCGACATCCAGCGCGGCGATTCGCACCTGACCTACGGCCAACCGCGCCAGGAAATCCACCAACTGGCCAAGGACCAGAAGTGCGACCTGATCGTGGTCGGCAGCCATGGCCGCCATGGACTGGCGTTGCTGCTGGGTTCCACGGCCAATGACGTGCTGCATGGTGCACCGTGCGATGTTCTGGCGGTGCGGTTGCAGAAGAAGACTGATTAAACCTGCCCCGGCCCTATCGCAGGCAAGCCAGCTCCCACAGGGATACCACAAGGCCTGAAACCTGTGGTGTACCTGTGGGACACCAGAAGGCTTGAAACCTGTGGTGTACCTGTGGGATACCACAAAGCTTGAAACCTGTGGTGTACCTGTGGGAGCTGGCTTGCCGGCGATAGGGCCAGTTCAGGCTGACGCCGATCAGCCTTCCAGCTCGGCCCAGCGCTCTACCAACGCATCCAGCTCACCTTGCAGCTTCTCGATCTTTGCAAGCACTGCCGAAGTTTCCGCGATCGGCCGCTGGTAGAAGCCCGCCGCATTCACTTCTTCCTGAGCCTCAGCCATGCGCTGCTCAACTTCGTCGATCTGCCCTGGCAGCATTTCCAGTTCACGCTGCAGCTTGTAACTGAGCTTTTTCTTCGACGCCTCTTCCGCCACCGGCGCAGCCACTGGCGCGGGTTTGTCCTCGACTTTCTCCACGACCGCGCTGTTGAGCTCGGACTTGCCACCCTTGCTCTCGGTCACGCCCAGCAGCTTTGGCGAGCCACCTTGGCGAATCCAGTCCTCGTAGCCGCCCACGTACTCACGCACCTTGCCCTCGCCTTCGAACACCAGGGTGCTGGTGACGACGTTGTCGAGGAAGGCCCGGTCGTGGCTGACCATCAGCACAGTGCCCTTGTAGTTGGACAGTACTTCTTCGAGCAGCTCGAGGGTTTCCACGTCCAGGTCGTTGGTCGGTTCGTCGAGCACCAGCAGGTTGGCCGGTTTGCTGAACAGCTTGGCCAGCAGCAGGCGCGCACGCTCGCCACCCGACAATGCCTTGACCGGCGTGCGGGCACGCTGAGGGCTGAACAGGAAGTCGCCCAGGTAGCTAAGCACGTGGCGGTTCTGGCCGTCGATCTCGATGAAGTCACGGCCTTCGGCCAGGTTGTCGATCACGGTCTTTTCCAGCTCAAGCTGGTGGCGCATCTGGTCGAAGTAGGCCACTTCCAGCTTGGTGCCACGCTCGACCTTGCCCGAAGTGGGCTCCAGGCCGCCAAGCATCAGCTTGAGCAAGGTGGTCTTGCCGGTGCCGTTGGCACCCAGCAGGCCGATACGGTCCTGGCGCTGCAGGACCATGGAAAAGTCCTTGACCAGCATTGGCCCGCCGGCGTGATGGAAGCTGACGTTTTCCAGCACCATCACCTGCTTGCCGGATTTTTCTGCCGACTCGATCTGGATGTTGGCCTTGCCCTGGCGTTCGCGGCGCTCGCCACGCTCCACGCGCAAGGCTTTCAGCGCCCGCACGCGGCCTTCGTTACGGGTGCGGCGGGCCTTGATGCCCTGGCGGATCCACACCTCTTCCTGGGCCAGGCGTTTGTCGAACAGCGCGTTGGCGGTTTCTTCGGCGGCCAGTGCGGCCTCCTTGTGCACCAGGAAGCTGGCGTAGTCACCATTCCAGTCGATCAGGCCGCCGCGGTCCAGTTCAAGGATGCGGGTGGCCAGGTTCTGCAGGAAGGACCGGTCGTGGGTGATGAACAGCACCGCACCGTTGAAGCTGCGCAGGGCCTCTTCGAGCCAGGCAATGGCACCGATGTCCAGGTGGTTGGTCGGCTCGTCGAGCAGCAGCAGGTCGGGCTCGGACACCAGCGCCTGGGCCAGCAGCACACGGCGGCGCCAGCCACCGGACAGCTCGGCCAGGGTCTTGTCGGCCGGCAACTGCAGGCGGCTAAGGGTGCTCTCCACCACTTGCTGCAGGCGCCAGCCATCACGGGCTTCCAGCTCGTGCTGGACGTGCATGAGTTTTTCCAGGTCTTCGTCGTTCTGGATATTCATGCTCAGGTGATGGAACTGCGCCAGCAGCTCGCCGACGCCATCCAGGCCTGCGGCCACCACATCGAACACCGTGCGCTCGTCCGCCACCGGCAACTCCTGCGGCAGCTCGCCGATCTTCAGGCCCGGGGCACGCCAGACTTCACCGTCGTCGCCCTTCTGCTCGCCCTTGACCAGGCGCAGCATGCTGGACTTGCCAGTACCGTTGCGGCCGATGATGCACACCCGCTCACCACGAGCGATCTGCCAGGACACTTTGTCCAGCAGCGGCATGGCGCCGAATGCGAGGGACACATCGCTGAATTTGAGCAGGGTCATGTTGGTCTCCATAAATCGGGCGCGCATTCTACCTGACTTGGCCCTCGACAGCATCCGCCTCGCCACCCGACGAGGGCTTTGCGACATCTGGTCGAAGTTAATATCCCGATACAAGCACAGTGCTTTCACCCGCCGCCGGCAAACAGCTAAGCTAAGGCAATTGCTTCCAACAGTGCTGGCTCCGCCGTCACTTCCCCATGGTTCAACTGCCCGGACGTATCATGCGCAGCCGCCTGTTACATATTGCATCCTGCCTGCTGCTCACCGCTGCCACCTGCGCGGCGCAGGCCACCGACCTCACCCAGCAACGCCAGTACTACGACGAGGCCAAGCGCGCGCTGGCCAAGGGCGACAAAGGCCCGTACCTGCGCTATGCCCAAGCCCTGAGCGACTACCCGCTGACACCCTACCTGGCCTACGACGAGCTTACCGCCCGCCTCAAAAACGCCAGCAACCAGGAAATCGAAGGCTTTCTTGCCAAGCATGGCGACCTGCCACAGGCCAACTGGATGAAACTGCGCTGGCTACGCTGGCTGGCCGAGCGCGGCGAATGGGACACCTTCGTCAAATACTACGACCCCAAGCTCAACTTTACCGAACTGGACTGCCTCAACGGCCAGTATCAGCTCAGCCATGGCCTGCGCGCCGAGGGCTACGCCACAGCCGACAAACTGTGGAACGTCGGCAAATCGCAACCTGCCGCCTGCGACACGCTGTTCGGCATGTGGGCGGCCGAAGGCCAGCTGACCGAAGCCAAGCGCTGGGAACGCACCAAGCTGGCGGCCCAGAGCCGCAACTACGCCTTGGCCAACAACCTGGTCAAGACGCTGACCACGCTCGGCCCGCAGGGGCGTCTGCTGGTCGACGTGGCGCAGAAGCCTGAGCTGCTCAACCAGCCGTCGCGCTTCACCCCGGCCAACGAAGCCATGTCCGATGTGGTCAGCCTCGGCCTGCGCCGGCTGGCCCGGCAGGACCCGGAGCGGGCCATGGCACTGCTCGACGATTACGCCCAGCGCATGCACTTTTCCCGCGACGAGAAAGTTGCCATCGCCCGCGAAATCGGCCTGACCCTGGCACGCCGCTACGACCCGCGCGCACTCGACCTGATGACCCGCTACGACCCCGAGTTGCGCGACAACACCGTCAGCGAATGGCGCCTGCGCCTGCTGCTGCGCCTGGGCCGCTGGGAAGATGCCTACGCGCTGACCAAGCGCCTGCCCCAGGACCTGGCCGGCAGCAGCCGTTGGAAATACTGGCAGGCACGTAGCCTGGAGCTGGCCGAGCCGAACAACCCGCAGATCCCGCTGCTGTACAAGACCGTCGCCCGTGAGCGCGACTTCTACGGTTTCCTTGCCGCCGACCGGGCACAGACGCCGTACCAGCTGAACAACAAGCCCCTGCTGCTGAGCCCGCAACTGGTCAAGAAGGTCCGCAACACACCCGGTATCCAGCGTGCACTGGAATTCCACGCCCGCGGCCAGATCGTCGAGGGCCGCCGCGAGTGGTACCACGTCAGCCGCCACTTCACCCGCGACGAAATGGTTGCCCAGGCACGCCTGGGCTACGACCTGCGCTGGTACTTCCCGGCCATCCGCACCATCAGCCAGGCGCAATACTGGGACGACCTGGACATCCGCTTCCCGATGGCCCACCGCGACACCCTGGTGCGCGAAGCCAAGGTCCGCGGCCTGCATTCGAGCTGGGTATTCGCCATCACCCGGCAAGAAAGTGCATTCATGGAGGATGCGCGCTCGCCGGTGGGCGCCAGCGGCCTGATGCAGCTGATGCCGGCCACGGCCAAAGAGACCGCGCGCAAGTTCAGCATCCCGCTGGCATCACCGGCGCAGGTGCTGAACCCGGACAAGAACATCCAGCTGGGCGCAGCCTACCTGAGCCAGGTGCACAGCCAGTTCAACGGCAACCGGGTGCTGGCCTCGGCGGCCTACAACGCAGGGCCCGGGCGCGTGCGGCAGTGGCTGAAAGGCGCCAAGCACCTGAGCTTCGATGTGTGGGTGGAATCGATCCCGTTCGACGAAACGCGCCAATATGTGCAGAACGTGCTGTCGTATTCGGTGATCTACGGGCAGAAGCTGAATTCGCCGCAGCCGCTGGTGGATTGGCATGAGCGGTATTTCGATGACATGTAAGGCCTGCTGAACCTGAACCGGCCCTATCGCCGGCAAGCCAGCTCCCACACAGGTTCGAAGACTTGTGCGCTACCTGTGGGAGCTGGCTTGCCGGCGATAGGGCCGGTTCAGGCAGCACATTCACTCCAGAACTTCCACCTGCATTCCTACTTCAAGCCACCCACTGCCATCCACTGCCAGGTTCTGCCCGAACAGCACATCCCCCTCCTTCTCGCGAAAGCTCTTGAGCGTGACCATCGGCTCGCGGTCCGCACTGCGCTCCCCGGTTGCCGGGTCTATCGTGGTAAAAATGCACCGCACACTGGGCTTGAGCAAGCGAAATTCCAGGTTGCCAATACGGATCCGCTTCCAGCCATCCTCGGCAAACGGCTCCGCCCCTTGCACAACCAGGTTGGGCCGAAAGCGCAGCATTTCCATGGGCCGGCCAATACGCCGGTTGAGCTCGTCCAGCGAGCCCTGCCCAATCAGCAGCAAGGGGAAGCCATCGGGGAACGCCGCCCGATCACTGTTGTAGCCATAGCCATTGGGCAGGTAACGCGCGCGCTGCTCCGGGCAATGCACCAGCCGCACAGCCTTGCCCAGCAACCCGCTCAACCAGGCCGCCGCTGCGTCGCCGGCATCCGGCACGCGCAGGGTGTCGCGCCAGATCGTCACGCCGCGCAGGGCGTCATCGGCAGCGGGCACAGGCACCTGCAACGGCACCCGCCCAGGCGCCTGCAGCAGTAACTGGCCGTTGTCGTCATCGCGCGCGTCGATCTGGCCAAGTTGTGGCCAGGCCCGCTGGGTCAGGCAGCGTCCATTTTCTTCCTCCACGACCATCCAGCGCCGGTCGCCCTGCAGCCCCAACAACCCGACCCTTGATCCCTGCAGGCTTTGCGCCTGACCCGACTTCACCGGGTATCGATACAGCTCACTGAGAAACATCCCTGCCGCCTCGCGTCATGCCAAATGCCAAGCTTATACCCGGCAGGCCCGGCGATCACGCAGTGGCGGCATCCAGTAGCAGGCGTTGCTTGACCACATCGACCAGACGATCAGGCTGGAACTTGGACAGGAAGTTGTCGCACCCTACCTTCTTCACCATGGATTCGTTGAAACTGCCCGAGAGCGAGGTGTGCAAGACTACGTAGAGCTGACGCAAACGGGCATCGCTGCGAATTTCGGTGGTCAGCCGGTAGCCGTCCATTTCCGGCATTTCGGCGTCGGTGAACACCATCAGCAGTTTTTCGCACACGTCCTCGCCGGCATCGGCCCAGGCCTTGAGCATGCGCAACGCCTTCAGGCCGTCACTGGCCATGTGCAACTTCACGCCCAGCTGTGAAAGGGTGTCGCGCAACTGCGCCAGGGCCACACTGGAGTCGTCAACCAGCAGCACCTCGCGGCCACGGGCACGGGCCAGCACCGGGTCGGCGAGCTTTTCGCCGGAAACCCGGGCGTTGTACGGCACAATCTCAGCCAGCACCTTCTCCACGTCGATGACCTCCACCAGCTTTTCATCGACCTTGGTGATGGCCGTCAGGTAGTGCTGGCGCCCGGCGCTGGCAGGCGGCGGCATGATCGACTCCCAGTTCATGTTGACGATGCGGTCGACGCCGCCCACCAGAAAGGCCTGTACCGAACGGTTGTACTCGGTGACGATGATGGTGCTGTCCGGCCCTGGCTGCAGCGGGCGCATGCCGATCGCCTGGGACAGGTCGATCACCGGCAGGGTCTGGCCGCGCAGGTTGACCACCCCGCAGACGAAGGCGTGGCGTTGGGGCATCAGGGTCAGCTTGGGCAGCTGCAGCACTTCCTGCACTTTGAACACGTTGATCGCGAACAACTGTCGGCCGGCCAGGCGAAACATCAGAATTTCCAGGCGGTTCTCACCCACCAGTTGCGTGCGTTGGTCTACTGTGTCGAGAATGCCAGCCATTGGAAAACCCCCAGGCTTGAGTCAAAAAAGTGAAAACATCCACCTTGTATCGGCGGCTTCACGTACACCTTGACCCTTGCGGAAAAATGCCGTGAAGGCAATTGATATCACTTTACCATCATGCTTTACTGCGGGCATTCCACGGTAAATCAGCAGCGGCGACAAAAGTTCCCCACCTGAGCCCGATATCAGGGAAACCCCTAGCTGCAATCGGGCGCAACCTGATGTTCGCGATATCCTTTAGCCATTAATGTGACGCCATTCTCAATGCATGAATGGAGTCAGGCTTTTGCTAGCTATCGTTTTGGCGTGCCCGCCCCCTGCGCCTGCCCTACGCGCGGGGACCTGATTATGGACACTGCCTTATCGTTCTATGACGCCCTGCAGAATTACCTGCTGGATGCCCAGGTATTGCTGACCCAGGCCCAGGAATGCCTGCAGCATCTGGAACTGATCGACAATGATCCGGATGCCTGCCGCTGCCTGGACAACACCCTCGACAACCTTGCCCGGCAAGCCACGCGCCTGGGCCTGCGTGAAGTCGCCCATTACACCAACGCCCTGCAGCAGTTGCTCGCCCCCGCCTGTCACGGCGGTTGCCTGCAACGTGAAGCCCTGCCCGCGCTAGGGGCCTGCCTAACCTTGCTGGCCTGGCAACTGGAACTGCTCGATACCCGTACCGGGCGACTGAACCTGGACATCGGCGAACAACTGGTGTTGCTGAGCGACCTGGCCAAGGTCGTGCAAAAACCCTTTGCGCCGGCCTGTGCTTCCTGCGACGAGCAAAGCAGCGTTTGCCTGCATTCGCACACCACAGTGGCAGTGGGCACAGGCACCGGCCGCTGGAATCCACCGTATTAACCTGACACAAAGTGCAACTAAGCACGATTATTCACGCCCTGCCGAGATCGAACTTGGAAAGTTCTGCAAGCTTTCGGGGGCCACGTTGGATCATTACCGCACTAGTTGCACGACAAGTGCGTAATGCGCGATCAATGGGTGGCATTTTGCTACCCGCCAATGCCCGACTTGCAGGCGTTTCAAGGCGTTACCCAGCCGCGACCGATACAGTGCGAAGTGGTAATATGCGCCCCCACAAACACTTGCAACCTGAATAAAGGTTGAACGATCACGTGTTCAAAAAAACATCGAAAGTACTGCGCCAAAGCCTCTGAGCAGCATTGTGCAAGGCCTTCATCAGCAATACTTCAGTGGCTTCCCTACCTATGCTCCCACGCTTGAAGACTTCTTTGCGTTGCTGGTCCCGCGTTGCCCTGCTGCGTTGGGCGACCGCCGCGCTATGCGTGGCCTCGCTGGGTGCCAACCTGATACTGCACCTGGCCAACCAGGCAGTCCCGGCCAGCCTGCTGGTGCTGCAACTGGCCGCTACGCTCGGTACCGTGGTCTGCCTGAGCCTGGGCGCCAGGTCGATCAGCCTGCGCCCGGCAGAACTGGCCGAGCGTATGCTCAAAGTCCAGGAAGACGAGCGCCAGCATTTGAGCCGGGAACTGCACGACGACATCGGCCAGATGCTCACTGCCGCCAAGCTGCAACTGCAGTGGCTGCAACGGCGCATGCCCGACGAGCTGCAGGGCCACTGCAACACCCTGCGCAGCACGCTGGATGACACCTTGGGCAACGTGCGCGACGTGTCAGCCCTGCTCAACCCTCGGCAACTGGCCAGCCTTGGCCTGGAAGCCAGCCTGCGCGCGCACCTGGTGCGCACCCTGGCCAGCAGCGGCGTGCACTGGAGCCTGGCGTGCAACCAGCGCCTGGGCGGCATCGACGAGGCGGTGGCCATGGCGGTGTTTCGCATTACCCAAGAGGCCGTGACCAACATGCTGCGCCACGCCCAGGCAAACAACCTGATCATCCAGCTGCAGCGCACCCCCGAGGGGCTGGCGTTGTCGATCCACGACGATGGCCATGGGTTCGTCCCGGCACGGCACCCGGCCGAAGCTGGCCAGCGTGGCTTGGCCGGCATGCAGGAGCGGGTCACCGCGTTGCAGGGCAGCCTCGACATCACCAGCCAGCTCGGCCTGGGCACGCGTATCGAGGCGGTGTTCCCATGGCCTGCGCGTACCCAGCAACGCGCCGGGAGTACTGCCACCCATGCCCTGTAGACTGCTGCTGGTAGACGACCACTCGCTGATCCGCGCCGGTGTGCGCGCACTGGTCTGCGACATCGCCGGCTATGACGTAATCGGGGAGGCCGACGACGGCAGCCAATTGCTCGAACACGTGCGTGCGCTGGCGCCCGACATCGTCTTGCTGGACATCTCCATGCGTTCGACCAACGGCCTGGACGCCCTTACCCAACTGCGGGCAAGCGGCAGTACCTGCAAGGTGCTGATCCTGTCGATGCATACCGACCCGGACCTGATCATGCGGGCCCTGGAAAGCGGCGCCCACGGCTACCTGCTCAAAGACACCAGTGCCACCGAGCTGGAACACGCACTGGGCGCGGTGCGCAACGGCGAACGCTACCTCAGCCCCGCTATCGCCCACACCGTCATCAACCAGGCCCTACGGCACACCAGGCAGGGCAAGCAAGCGGCTGGCGAGCGGCATAACCTCACGGCGCGACAACTGGAAATCCTGCGCCTGATCGTGCGCGGCAAGACCACCCGGGAAATCGCCACAGGGCTGGGCCTGTCGATCAAGACCGTAGAAACCCACCGCTCGCAAATCATGAAGCGCCTGCAGATTCACGACGTCGCCGGCCTCGTGCTGTTCGCTGTACGCGAGAACATCATCAGCCTGGATGACTAAGCAACGGCGACCCGGCCGGCAGGTGCAGGCGTAACGCAGCGGGCCTGGCCTGGAAGCGCAGGCTTTCGGCCTGCAACGGCTCGCCATCAAGGTTCATGTCCAGGCCTTGCGCGCTCTTGATCTCTACCCAAGGCAACCTGGCGCGCACGAACAGGCCGTCACCTGCCAGCAGGTCGCGCAGCGCGCCCACCATCTCTTGCGGCGCTGGCAGGATGGCGATGTCGAGCAAACCGTCATTCACAACCGCGTCGGGGCATAGCACTTGCCCGCCCCCCGCCTGGCGACCATTGCCGATACCCAATGCCAGCAAGCTGCCCTGCCACTGGAAGTCAGGCCCCTGCAGCTCCACCGAGGCTGCCTGCAGTTCGCTGAAACGCGACAACCCAGTGAACAGGTAGGCCGCAGCACCCAGCACTTTTTTCAGGTCTTCGGAGGTGTTGGCGGTGACCTGGCTACCAAACCCGCCTGTGGCCATGTTGAGAAACAACTGGTCGCCGGCCTGGCCCAGATCGATGGCCTGCGCCGGTGCATTCAGCAGCGCCAGCGCCGCGGCAGGCTCCAGGGGTATGCCGGCGGCTCTGGCGAAATCGTTTGCCGTGCCAAGGGGCAACAGCGCAAGGCTGGCCTCGGCACACGCCAGCCCCATCGCCTCGGCCACATCCCGCAAAGTGCCGTCCCCACCGCCGGCGACGATATGGCTGTAGCCAGCCGCCAGCGCCTCGCCAACCAGGCGCTGCGCGTCACCTGCCTCCCAGGTGACACGCACATCCAGCACCCAGCCGGTATCGCGCAGGTCGCGCACGGCGCTGCGCAGCTCTTCATTCATCGCCTGCTTGCCGTGCAGGATCAGCATAGCCTTGCGCCCTTGCATCGCGCGTCTCCGTGAAGTTGACCGACCCAGATCTCGACCACGCACGCGCCCGGATCGTTGCATGCCCGCAAAAAAATACAGAAGCCAGCGTGGTCTTTTCCCCACACCCGATAATGCGCGCTATGCTCAGAAAATGAACTGTTGACAAGTTTTTGACCCAGGCAAACAACCTCTCCTCTGGAGTCATTCTTTTGACGCCGGTTTGCCGGGCTCGAAACCCCAGCCAAGGACGCGCCCCGGCAGTGGTGTCAAGCACCCTGCCGATGGGCGCGTCTTTTCATCCGCGGCCTTTAGCGAGGATTCCGGGTCATGCGCATTCTCTGGACACTGCCCTACCTACCATGGCCGACCACCAGTGGCAGCAAGACCCGGCAATACCACCTGATGCGCGCACTGGCACAGCAGGGCCACCGCATTACCCTGTTGGCGCAGTCGAAAATCCCTCTCAGCGATCCCGCCCGCGAAGCCCTGGAGCCACTGCTCGAACGCCTGATCGTCATGCCCCGCCGGCCACTGCACAGCCCGCTGAACCTGCTGGCTTCGCCCATCATCGACTACCCCATGCGGGCCATCATCAACGGCCTGTCCCCTTGCCTGCGGCACCGTTTCGAGCAGTTGCTTGACGAACCCTGGGACGTGATCCAGATCGAGCACAGCTATAGCTTCCAACCGTTCGAAAAGGCCCTGCAGGCCCGCGGGCTGCCGTACATGCTTAGCGAACACACGCTGGAGTCGGTGATGGGCGGTGCCTGCCACGACCGGCTGCCCCTGTGGCTGCGCCCACTCAACGCCTTTGACCGCTGGCGCTACCGGCGCTGGGAACACAGGGTGCTATGCCAGCCCACCGAACTGGTGGCGGTTAGCGCCCACGATGCCGAGCTGATCGCGCAGATCAGCGGGCGACCGGTGAACGTGGTGGTCAATGGTGTGGATTGTGATTTCTACCAGCATGTGGAACCTGCATTACACAGCCAGCGCCTGCTGTTCGTCGGCAACTTCGAATATGGCGCCAACCAGGAGGCCATCGAGTGGGCGCTGGAAGACATCATGCCCCAGGTGTGGATGAGCAACCCGGCGGTGCGCCTGGCAATAGCCGGGCATGCCCTGCCGGCTAGCTGGAAATTGCACTGGAACGACCCGCGCATCGAATGGTTCGGCTACCGCCCTGACCTGCGTGAGTTGCAAAAACGTTCGGCACTGTTCTTCGCGCCGCTGCGCTATGCCGGCGGCTCCAAGGTAAAAATCCTCGAGGCCATGGCCGCAGGCCTACCGGTGATCACCACCGGCAAAGGCGTATCGGGCCTGACTGCAAACAACGGTGAGCACTACCTGGGCAGTGATGACGGCGACCAGCTGGCACTGCTGATCACCCAACTGCTCAACCAGCCTTGGCGCATGAGCCAGTTGAGCGCTGCCGGGCGCCAGTTCGCTCGCCAGCGCCATGACTGGAGCGTGGCCGCTCAGCAACTGGAGAACGTGCACATGCGCCTGGCCCAGGCGGCACCGGCCGAGGCCGCGCCACTGGGCAGCGCCTGGCTGGGCCGCTCAGCCAAGTAGCTCGCTGAAAGGAATGAACGGCACGCTGTCGCCCTGCTTCGGCGTGCTGCCCTCACGCACTTCAACCAACCCCTCGGCCCACGCCGCGCTACGCAGCACGCCGGAGCTCTGGTTCTTGTAGATACGCACCTGGCCTTGCTCGATACGTGCACGCAGGTACTCACGCCGCGTGCCGGGTTTGGGCCAGTCAAAGCCTGCCGGCATGTCGAAGCGCAGCGGCGTGACATCGACCACGCCCTGGCGACGCAACAGATAGGGCCGCGTCAGCAGGCCAAAGGTGACCAGGGTAGAGGCCGGGTTACCCGGCAGGCCGATCACAGGCACGCCCTGGAAGTGGCCGAAGGTGAGTGGCTTGCCCGGCTTGATCGCCAGCTTCCACAAGGCCAACTCGCCGGCTTCGCGCAGCGCCGCTCCCAAATAGTCGGCCTCGCCTACCGAGACACCGCCGGTCGACAAGATCAGATCAACGTCACCCAGCGAGGCCAGGCACGCCCGGGTAAGCCCCAGGTCATCCGGCAAGATGCCTGCATCGACCACGTCGCAGCCCAGCCGCTGCAACCAGCTGACCAGCAGCCGGCGGTTACTGTTGTAAATTTGCCCCGGCCCCAGGGGCAGGCCGGGCTCGACCAGTTCGTCACCGGTGGACAGCACCGCCACCCGCACCTTGCGCACCACGTCCAGTCGGCCGTGGCCCAGGGTCGCTGCCAGGCCCAGTTCGATCGGCCCAAGCCGGGTGCCGGCGCTCATCACCTGCTCGCCCTTGCGGGTTTCCTGGCCTTGGGGGCGGATGTTCTGATCGGCCTGCAAGGGTTCGACAAAGCGAACCCGACCGTCGTCGACCACCACGGTGTTTTCCTGCATCTCGACGCAGTCGGCACCTTCAGGCACTGGTGCACCGGTGAAAATGCGCGCACAGGTGCCGGGCTGCAGCGGCTGCGGCGCATGGCCGGCGAAGATCCGCTGGCTGACCGGCAGTGGCTCGCCCTGCCAGTCGGCTTTGCGCAGGGCATAGCCGTCCATGGCACTGTTCGGCCAGGGCGGCAGGTCGAGCCAGGCCACCAGGTCGGCGGCCAGCACGCGGCCTTCGGCCTCGGCCAACGGCAGGTTCTCGATGTCACGGATCGGCGCCGCTTCGGCCAGCGCCAGCAGTTGTTCCAGGGCTTGCTCCACCGGCATCAGTGGCCGGGCCTGGCTGACCTCAGCCACGGCTTTCACAGACCGCTGCCTGTTTCAGGTGCGCCACGAAGTTGCATGGGCGATGACGGGCATCGAGCTGCTCGGCAAGGATGCCGTCCCAGCCCGTGCGCACCGCATTGGTCGAGCCCGGCAAGCAGCACACCAATGTGCCGTTGGCCAGCCCGGCCAAGGCTCGCGACTGCACGGTGGAAGTGCCAATGTCGGCCACGGACATCTGCCGGAACAGCTCACCAAAACCGTCAACCTGCTTGTCCAGCAGGCAAGCCACCGCCTCGGGCGTGCTGTCGCGCCCGGTAAAACCGGTACCGCCAGTAATCAGCACCACTTGCACGCTGTCATCGGCGATCCAGGTGGCGACCTGGGCGCGGATTTTGTACAGGTCGTCCTTGAGCAGTACCCGCTCGGCCAGGCGGTGGCCCGCGGCGCTCAGGCGGTCGACGAACAGCTGGCCAGAGGTGTCGGTGTCGAAGGTGCGGGTGTCGCTGACCGTCAGCACGGCGATGTTCAGCGCCACGAAGGGGGTATCTGCCTTGGCTTTCATGGGTGTCCGTCACAACAGGATGAGATGGTCGCAGTTATATCACAGCGCACCTTTTCCGGCGTTGCCCCCATCAGCCTTGCCCTGGATCAACAGGACAGATTTGTCGCTATGCTGCACTTGGAGTGAACTTGCACTAACGTCCTGCGTCATAAATGTCATCTAGCACCATCGCACTTGGAGAAACACGATGATCAAACGGACCCTACCCGCCTTCATGCTTGCCTTGGGCCTGGGCGCCCTCGCTGGCTGCTCGACCCCTACCGTCATCACCCTGAACGATGGCCGGGAGATCCAGGCAACGGACAAACCGTCTTTTGACGAAGATTCCGGTTTCTACGAATTCGAACAGCTCGACGGTAAGCGCACGCGCCTTAACAAGGACCAGATCCGTACCGTCAAAGAGCTCTGATCAGGCACTCGTTTTGGCAAAGGCCCTTTTAACAACAAGGGCTTGTGGGCCAAAACGGGATGCAGTAGGATTTTGTTCATCGGAGTGTAGCGCAGCCAGGTAGCGCGTCTCGTTCGGGACGAGAAGGCCGCAGGTTCGAATCCTGTCTCTCCGACCAGATCCTTTCAAAAAGCCCGCCTTGCGCGGGCTTTTTGTTGCAACTGCAAAAGGTCAGGCGCTCAAGCGCGAGGTTACTTCCCCCAACTGCCCGGACAACCCATGCAGGCGTTGCCCCGCCTGCTCGGTGTGCTGCACCGACGCCTGGTTGGCCGTGGCAATGCGGGTAATTTCGATCAGGTTGCGCGAGATCTCTTCGGCCACGCTGGTCTGCTCTTCGGCCGCCGTGGCGATCTGCCGGTTCATGTCGCGGATCGCCTCTACCGCCTGGGTGATGCGCTGCAGCATCTGCCCGGCCTGTTGCACCTGCTCGGCCCCCTCTTCGCTTCGCTGCTGGCCGCTTTCGATGGCTTTGACCGCTTCCACCGCTCCAGACTGTACCGCTTCGATGATCTGGTGGATTTCGGCAATCGAGGCTGCCGTGCGCTGGGCCAGGCTGCGTACCTCATCGGCCACTACCGCAAAGCCACGCCCGGCCTCACCGGCGCGGGCCGCTTCGATGGCCGCGTTGAGCGCCAGCAGGTTGGTCTGCTCGGCAATACCACGGATCACTTCCAGCACTTTGCCAATGCGGGTGCTGTCATGCTCCAGGTCGCGGATTACCGCCGCAGTGCCGGCGATTTCGCGATTGACCACGCCAATGATATCGATGGTCTGCTGCATTACCTGCTCACCTGCCTGGGCACTGTGGTCGGCGTCATCCGCCGCGCGGGCAGCTTCGGCAGCATGACGGGCGACCTCCTGCGCGGTGGCAGACATCTCGTGCATGGCCGTGGCCACCTGGTCGGTACGCTGGAACTGGTCATGGGTGCCGCGGGCCATGTCGCCGGCAATGCTGCGCAGCTGGCCGCTGGCACCTTCCAGCTCCTGGGCATTGTCCTTCAGCCGGCCGACGGTGTCGGCAAGGAAATCGCGCAGGGTATTGGCCGCCCGCGCCAGGCGCCCCAGTTCATCCTCGCGGCGGCTGTCCACCCGGGCGGCAAAACGGCCCTGGCTAAGCTGCGCGACATACTCGATCAACTGGCGTATCGGCTCGATCAGGCCGCGGTTGACCAGCCACAGGCTGAGCAGCCCCACCAGCACCGCCGAGGCCAGCATCACCAGCAGGCCCATCCATACCGTGCGTTCTGCGCTGGCGCTGATGCTGGCCGCGCGCTGGCGGGCATCGGCACGCAGTTGCTCGACCAGTTCGCTCATCTGCTCACTGGCGGCGCGATCCACGCCCTTGACCGCCAGGTCGCCGGCTACTGGGTCGCCACCTGCGGCGAGGAAGGCCTGGCGGCCCTGCGCATAGGCCTGGCCCAACTGCCGGTGGCTGTCACGCAGCTGCTGCAACGGCGCCTTGAGCCTGGCATCGCTGCTGTCGATCAATTGCCCGAGCAGTTGTTGCACCTGCTGCTCGCGGGCCTGAAACTGCTGCCAGTACTTGTCCATCTCAGCAGGCTGACGCCCGCGCAGCAGCACGTTCTTCCATTCCTGCACTTGGATCTTGAATTGCAGGTTGGCTTCGTCAATCAATTGCGAGGCCCGTAGCGGCCCGTCCACCAGCTCGGCATAACCGCGCACGCTGGACGACAAAAACTGGAAACAGACCAGGGCGATCAGCAGCATCGCCACCAGGCTACCGCCGAGCAGCGAGAGAATTTGCACTCTGAGGGATTTACGCAACATCGTGGATCTCGAAACCGGAAGGAAAGGAATGGCGCGCATCGGCAACACCAGGTAAGACATTCCATGTCCTTGTTGGCAGGCCAAAAAAAAGCTGCCATCAAGCAATGGCAGCCAGGTCGAGCACTTACGCAACAGTTGAGCCAGATACTCTCAGGCAATTGCTACAAAATTGTTACAGACTCGCGACGCGTTAACCGCTTGTGAATTGCAAGGCCGCCAGCCGCGCATACAGAGGGCTTTCCTCGATCAACTGACGGTGGGTGCCCACTGCTACCACCCGGCCCTTGTCGATGACCGCGATGCGCTCGGCATGCTGCACCGTGGCCAGGCGATGGGCAATCACCAGCGTGGTACGCCCGGCCATCAGGCTGGGCAACGCCTGCTGGATCAGGTGCTCGCTCTGCGCATCGAGCGCGCTGGTGGCCTCGTCCAGCAGCAGGATCGGTGCATCCACCAGCAACGCCCGGGCAATCGCCAGGCGCTGGCGTTGCCCGCCAGACAGGCCGATCCCGCCCTCGCCCAAGGGCGTCTGGTAGCCTTGCGGCAGCTGCCGGATGAATTCGTCGGCATGGGCGCCATGCGCAGCTGCTTCGACTTCGGTCTGGGTAGCATCGGGGCGGCCATAACGGATATTGGCCTCCACCGTGCCGCGAAATAGTGAGGGGTTTTGCGCCACCAGGGCGAACTGCCGTCGCAGTTGGTCGGGATCCAGCTCGGTAAGTGGCTGGCCATCGAGCAGAATGCGCCCTTGCTGCGGGTCGTAGAAGCGCAGCAACAAATCGAACAGGGTCGACTTGCCCGCCCCCGAGGGGCCAACCAAGGCCACGGTCTGCCCGGGCTCGATGACCAGGCTCAGGCCATCGACAGCCGCCACCGAAGGCCGTGACGGGTAGGCGAACACCAACTGCTGCAGCTCGATATGCCCGCTGGCCCGCTGCTGCGGTAGCGCCTGCGCCACAGTGGGTGGCAGGATCGCACTGCGCGCCGCCAACAGCTCGGCAATACGTTCGGCCGCACCCGCTGCACGTTGCAGCTCACCGATCACCTCACTGAGGGTGCCGAACGCGCTACCGACGATCAGGCTGTAGAAGACAAAAGCCGCCAGCTCGCCTGCAGAAATACGCCCGGCGATCACATCCATGCCGCCGACCCACAGCATCACCCCCACCGCCCCCAACACCAGCACGATCACCAGCGTAATCAGCCAGGCACGCTGGGCAATCCGCTTGCGGGCCACGCCAAATGCGGCTTCGACCGTGTCGGCGAACCGCTCGCGGTCGTGCGCCTGGTGGTTGTAAGCCTGTACCGTCTTGATCTGCCCCAGGGTCTCGGCCACGTAGCTGCCCACATCGGCCACCCGGTCCAGGCTCTGGCGCGACAGGCTGCGCACCCTGCGACCAAACAGCAGGATCGGTGCCAGCACCAGCGGCAAGGCCACCACCACGATGCTGGTGAGCTTGGGGTTGGTGATGAACAGCAGCACCACACCACCAATGACCATCAGCGCGTTGCGCAGGAACATCGACAGCGATGAGCCGATGACCGATTGCAGCAAGGTGGTGTCAGCGGTCAGCCGCGACTGGATCTCGGAGCTGCGGTTGTCTTCGAAAAAACCGGGGTGCAGGCCAATCAAGTGGTCGAACACGGCACGGCGGATATCGGCCACGCAACGCTCGCCGATCCACGACACCAGGTAGAAACGGCTGAAGGTGCCCACCGCCAGGGCCAGCACCAGCAGCAGGAACAGGCCGATGGTCTGGTTGAGCTGGTGCGCCGAGCGGGTCATGAAGCCCTGGTCTACCAGCAGGCGAATGCCCTGGCCCATGGACAGGGTGATGGCGGCTGTGACCACCAGGGCCAACAAGGCCAGCAGCATCTGCCGGCGGTACGGACTGACGAACTGCCAGCCCAGGCGCAAGGCACGGCGGTGGCGAGGGGAAACCGATTCGGGCATGGTGGCGACCACAGTGGCGGGGAAGCCGCAGACTACCATTCATCCGGGTCTGGGAAATGCGTGCAGCTTGGTATAACGCATCGGTCTAAAAAATGATGGAGCTTTGGAAGCGTTTCTGTTGGACTGTTGTTGCCGTGACACAGAAGCTGTCACAGGCCAGTCACGGCGCAGGGCTACCCTGAACTTGAACCTGAAGAGGAGACAGTGCATGAGCTTGCAGCATGGCAGCGACAACCATAAGCCCCAGACCACCCCGCAATCACAGGCATGCGGTTCGATCATCGACGGCAAGGGACGCGAAGTGCCTATCACCGAGCAGATGATCCAGCAGGCCTGCAAGGCCCTGGAAGAGAGCCGGGTCGAGCGCGTACACAAAGGTTGATCGGCGATTTTTTTGCAACCCGGCGCCTGCGCCGGGTTTTTAATGCCTGACAGCCGGAGAACGCCGCTCCTACAGGGGGACCGCAAAAACCTGCGGGAATTGCGAGCCTGTCAGACCAGCTCCGCCCCCAAGGCACTGACCAGCTGCGCCAGCTGCGGCGACTCCCCACGCAAGCGCACCGCCAGCCCTTCGATCTCGCGTCGCGGCGGGTATTGCTTGCGCAACTGGTCGAACGCCGCACGCTGCTGCTGCGGGTCATCACTCAGGCTGCGACGGAAGTCGGCATCGTCGCGGCGTGGGTCGTACACGGCGCGGCACAGGGTCGCCAATGCCCAGACCGGGTCGGTGCTGGCATCCAGCTCGATCTGCGCCAGTGGCGGCCGGGGCAGCAAGTCTGCCAGCTGCACCTGCTCGTCCACACCCAGGAACCGGCACAGCGCCTGGTAGATCTGCGCGGTGCCACGCTGGCGGCCGTCGAGGCTGTAGCCGGCAATGTGCGGCGAGGCCAGTGTGCACAGGTCGGCCAATTGCAGGTCGACTTGTGGCTCGCCCTCCCACACATCCAGCACCGCATGAACGTCTTCACGGTCCAGCAGCAGCTCGCGCAAGGCGGCGTTGTCCACCACTGGGCCACGGCTGGCGTTGATCAGCCAGGCACCTGGGCGCAACTGTGCGAGCTGCGCCTGGCCCAACAGGTGCCAGGTCGGGTGCTCGCCACCGCGCTGCAACGGGGTATGCAGGCTGATTACATCGCACTGTTGCACAATGGTTTCCAGGCTGACGTAGTTGCCGCCCTCGGCGGCCTGGCGCAACGGGTCGCACACCAGCACCTTCCAGCCCAGGCCGTGCAGCACCCGAACCAGGCGGCCACCCACCTCACCCGCGCCCACCACGCCATAGACGCGCTCAGGCAGTGCCGCGCCATCCAGCTCGGCCAGGGTCAGCAGGCTGCCTAGCACGTAGTCGACCACACCGCGGGCATTGCAGCCCGGTGCACTGCTCCAGCGAATGCCCGCCTCGGCAAAGTAGTCCAGGTCCAGGTGATCGGTACCGATGGTACAGGTGCCGACAAAGCGTACGCGGCTGCCTTCGAGCAACTGGCGGTCGACTTTGGTTACCGAGCGCACCAGCAGGATATCGGCGTCCTTGACGCTGGCGGCATCGAGGCTTCGGCCGGGGTAACGGCGGATTTCACCGAAACCCTGGAAAAAGGCATCGAGCAGCGGGATGTTCTCGTCGGCAACTATCAGCATGGCGCTCTCCTGTCTGGGGAACGCAGTGTAGGCGCAACGCCGGGCGTGTTCCAGAGCGCTTCAGTCGGCTTTTTTGCGGATCCAGTACAGGAAGGTACCGGCGTCCTCTTGCTGTTGCAGCAGTTCGTGGCCGAGGAAGTTGCAGAATTTGGGAATATCGCGGCGGGTTGACGGGTCGGTGGCGATGACCTTCAGCAGGCCACCAGCGGCCAGGTCACGCACGTGCTGGTGCAGCATCATCACCGGTTCCGGGCAGTTCAGGCCGGTGGCATCGAGGATGGCGTCGGGGGTGAAATCGGTCATGGGGGGCTCCGAAAATGATCGCCATTGTCGCGCATAGCGCGACGCGGTCCAAGCACCGCTTGAGAAAAGCGCAGTCGCCCGCCAGCCCAGCTCTTGATCTTGCTCTTGATCTTGCTTTTGATCTTCGCGACTTCAGGAGGCCGAACGCAGGCCTTGCGGAGGGAGGTGACGGGCATGGATGCCCGTCAAGCGCTGGGCCCCAGGATGGGGCCTGCAGCGCGGTCCTCCCG
>NZ_JAFBKA010000037.1:0-67144 GCF_022760795.1 Pseudomonas sp. BP01 | reverse complement strand
CCCATCATCCGGCCCCTGCGCTTCGCTCCGGGGTCCCCTCGCTCCGGGCTTGCTCCCGGGAGGACCGCGCTGCAGGCCCCATCCTGGGGCCCAGCGCTTGACGGGCATCCATGCCCGTCACCTCCCTACGCAAGCCCTGCGCTCGGCCTCCTGAAGTCGCAATCTGCGTAGCTTGAACTATCGCGCGCTTAGAAGCAGAAGCAGAAGCAGAAACAGAAACAAAAGCGTGAGCTCGCGCGAGCGCTGGGCATCGTGGCAATGCCTGGGCGAACCCTGCGCGCGCTGCGCGGTCTGCATGTGCTAAGCATATGCTTCATACCTTCGCAGGTGGGTTTTGCCCCCGCGCTTGTGTCATCATGCTCCGACCGCCGGTGAGTCCTCCTATAAGCCTTTCTATGAACAAACCATACGCATTGCTGCTTGCCTTCGCCCTGCTCCAGGGCTGCCAGAGCCTGGCCCCGCAAAAGGCCGAGCCTCCCGTCGCCGAAGCCGGCAAGGGCGAGGCGGAAAAGCCCGTGGTGTATGGCTCGTTCAAGCAGGACACACTGTATAGCCTGCTGGTCGCGGAACTGGCCGGCCAGCGCAACCGCTTCGATATTGCCCTGGCCAACTACACCGACCAGGCAGCAAAAACCCAGGACCCCGCGGTCTCCGAGCGCGCCTACCGCATTGCCGAATACCTCGGCGCCGACGAGCCTGCGCTGGACAACGCGCTGGTCTGGGCCCGCAACGACCCGCAGAACCTCGACGCCCAGCGCGCCGCCGCCATCCAGCTGGCCCGCGCCGGCCGCTATGACGACTCCATGGCCTACATGGAAAAGGTGCTGCAGGGCCAAGGCGACACCCACTTCGACTTCCTCGCTCTGTCCGCCGCCGAAACCGACCAGAGCACCCGCGACGGCCTGCTGCAAAGCTTCGAGCGCCTGCTGGTGAAATACCCCGACAACGGTCAGTTGGTGTTCGGCAAGGCCCTATTGCTAAACCAGGACGGCAAGGCCGAAGAGGCGCTGGAGCTGCTCGAATCGCACCCGACGCAAAACGGCGAAATTGCCCCGATCCTGCTGCGCGCCCGCCTGCTGCAAGCCCTGGACCGCGGCCCTGAGGCACTGCCACTGCTGCGCGGCGCAATCCGCGACAACCCGGATGACAAGCGCCTGCGCCTGACCTACGCCCGGACCCTGGTCGAGCAGGACCGCATCGCCGATGCCAAGGGCGAGTTCCTCAGCCTGGTCCAGCAATACCCCGACGATGACGAGCTGCGTTACTCACTGGCCCTGGTGTGCCTGGAAAACAAAGACTGGGATGAAGCCGAAGGCTACCTGCAAGAGCTGATCGAGCGTGACAGCAACGTCGACGCCGCACACCTGAACCTGGGCCGCATCCGCGAAGAACGCCACGACCCCGCTGGCGCCCTGCGTGAGTACGCCCTGGTCGGCCCTGGCCCCGACTACCTGCCGGCGCAGCTGCGCCAGGCCGACATCCTGATTGCCAACGGCCGCGGCACCGAGGCCTCGCGCCTGCTCGCCGAGGCCCGCGAAGCCCAGCCGGACTACGCCATCCAGCTGTTCCTGATCGAATCGGAAAGCTACAGCAACAACAACAAGGACGCCCAGGCCAGCCAGGTGCTGCAGCAAGCCATCCAGCGCTACCCGGACGACCTCAACCTGCTGTACACCCGCGCCATGCTGGCCGAAAAACGTGACGACCTTGGCCAGCTGGAAAAAGACCTGCGCGCCATCATCGCCCGCGAGCCGGAAAATGCCATGGCCCTGAACGCCCTGGGCTACACCCTGGCCGACCGCACCACTCGCTACACCGAAGCCAAGGCGCTGATCGACAAGGCCCACCAGCTGACCCCGGACGACCCGGCGGTCCTCGACAGCCTGGGCTGGGTCAACTACCGCCTGGGCAACCTCGACGAGGCTGAAACCTACCTGCGCCAAGCCTTCTCCAACTTCCCCGACCACGAAGTGGCTGCCCACCTGGGCGAAGTGCTGTGGGCCAACGGCAAGCGCCGCGAAGCCCGCCAGGTATGGGCCAAGGGCTTCGAAGCCCAGGCCGACAGCCCCATCCTGCGCAAGACCCTCCTGCGCCTGACCGGATCCGAGACCCTTTAACGCCATGTTTTTGCGCCATTGCATCACCTTCACCCTGATTGCCCTGCTGGCCGGTTGTGCCGGCTTCGGTAGCCGCGAGGCCCTGCAAGGTCACGGCGACCCGCAGCAGTGGCGGGCCCATAAAGAGCAGCTGAGCAGCCTTGATGGCTGGCAGATCAACGGCAAGGTCGGGATCCGCGCCCCGCGCGACTCCGGCAGCGGCACGCTGTTCTGGCTGCAGCGCCAGGACTATTACGACATTCGCCTGGCTGGCCCGCTCGGCCGTGGGGCCGCACGCCTGACCGGCCGCCCCGGCGGCGTGGTGCTGGAAGTGGCCAACCAAGGCCGCTTCGAGGCCACCAGCCCGGAAGCCCTGCTGGAAGAGCAGCTTGGCTGGCAGTTGCCCGTGTCGCACCTGGTCTGGTGGGTCCGCGGCCTGCCCGCCCCCGACAGCAAGAGCAAGCTGACCCTGGACGGCGACAGCCGCCTGGCCAGCCTCGACCAGGATGGCTGGCAGGTGCAGTACCTGAGCTACACCGAGCAGCATGGCTACTGGTTGCCCGAGCGCATGAAGCTGCACGGCAAGGACCTGGACGTGACCCTGGTGGTCAAGGACTGGCAGCCACGCCAGCTGGGGCACTGATTTCATGCACACGCTCACCCTGCCCGCCCCGGCCAAGCTCAACCTGTGGCTGCATATCATCGGCCGCCGCGCGGATGGCTATCACGAGCTGGAAACCGTGTTCCAGTTTCTCGACCATGGCGACGAACTGAGTTTCGCCGTACGTGACGATGGCGTGATCCGCCTGCACACCGAGATCGAGGCAGTACCGCACGACAGCAACCTGATCGTGCGTGCCGCGCGCAAGCTGCAGGCACAGTCCGGCAGCCCGTTGGGTGCCGACATCTGGCTGACCAAGGTGCTGCCCATGGGTGGCGGTATCGGCGGTGGCAGCTCGGATGCCGCTACCACCCTGCTGGCCCTGGCCCACCTGTGGCAACTGGACTGGGACGAAGACCGCCTGGCCGCACTGGGCCTGAGCCTGGGTGCAGACGTACCGGTATTCGTGCGTGGCCATGCGGCGTTCGCACAAGGCGTGGGCGAACAGCTGACCCCGGTCGACCCTGAAGAGCCTTGGTATGTCGTGCTGGTGCCGCAAGTGTCTGTCAGTACAGTAGAAATTTTTTCACATCCACAGTTGACACGTGATTCCCTCCCCCTTAATATGCGCCCCGTTCCCGAGGGAAACAGTCGAAATGACTGCCAACCAGTGGTAGAGCAGAGTTACCCAGAAGTTCGCAATGCGTTGAATTCATTGGGTAAATTCACTGAGGCTCGACTAACTGGCACTGGAAGTTGTGTGTTTGGGGCCTTCCCAAGCAAAGCCGAAGCTGATAAAGTTCTGGCCCTTCTTTCAGCGACCCAAACAGGGTTTGTGGCGAAAGGAAGCAATATTTCGATGTTGCATCGCAAGCTGCAAAGTCTGGTCAAGAAGTCGAGCGCATAAGCGTTCGCAGCAACAGATACAGGGGCGTCGCCAAGCGGTAAGGCAGCAGGTTTTGATCCTGCCATGCGTTGGTTCGAATCCAGCCGCCCCTGCCATTTTCCTTATACTCATCCAGGTATACCCTCAGCCTTCAGGTACTGCGCGTGTCCAAGATGATGGTCTTTACGGGGAACGCTAACCCCGATCTGGCTCGGCGTGTCGTACGTCAGCTGCATATCCCTCTCGGTGACGTCTCTGTCGGTAAATTCTCCGACGGCGAGATCAGCACTGAGATCAATGAAAATGTTCGCGGTAAAGACGTTTTCATTATTCAGCCGACCTGTGCCCCGACCAACGATAACCTGATGGAACTGGTAGTGATGGCCGACGCCTTCCGCCGCTCCTCAGCATCCCGAATCACCGCCGTGATTCCTTACTTCGGATATGCCCGCCAGGACCGCCGTCCGCGTTCGGCACGTGTAGCCATCAGCGCCAAAGTTGTCGCTGACATGCTCACTGTCGTGGGTATCGACCGTGTTCTCACCGTCGACCTGCACGCTGACCAGATCCAAGGCTTCTTCGATATCCCCGTCGACAACATCTACGGCTCGCCCGTACTTGTCGACGACATCGAAGACCAGCGTTTCGAGAACCTGATGATCGTCTCCCCGGACATTGGTGGTGTCGTGCGCGCACGTGCCGTTGCCAAGTCCCTGGGCGTCGACCTGGGTATCATCGACAAACGCCGCGAGAAGGCTAACCACTCCGAGGTCATGCACATCATCGGCGACGTCGAAGGGCGCACTTGCATCCTGGTAGACGACATGGTCGACACCGCCGGCACCCTGTGCCATGCGGCCAAAGCCCTGAAAGAGCACGGCGCTGCCAAGGTTTACGCCTACTGCACGCACCCTGTCCTGTCGGGCCGCGCGATCGAGAACATCGAGAAGTCGGTACTGGACGAGCTGGTGGTGACCAACACCGTTCCGCTGTCCGCCGCTGCTCAAGCCTGTGACCGTATCCGCCAGTTGGATATCGCACCGGTTGTCGCTGAAGCGGTCCGCCGCATCAGCAACGAAGAATCGATCAGCGCGATGTTCCGCTAAGCGGAACGCGTGTTGATGTGAAGCGCCCCGCCCCAGCATGTGTTGGGGCGGGGCTTTTTTGCCATCCCGTTGGCGCTGGTCGCAAACGCCCTCGGGGGGCTATTTTGGAGAAACAAAATGACTGATTTTATTCTGAACGCCCAAGCGCGTACTGACCTGGGGAAAGGTGCGAGCCGCCGCCTGCGTCATGCGCTGAGCATTCCTGCCGTTGTCTACGGTGGTGACAAAGAAGCTCAATCCCTGACCATCCTGGCCAAGGAAATCACCAAGCTGTTCGAAGACGAAGCTGCCTTCAGCCACGTGATCGAGCTGAACGTTGACAGCGTCAAGCAAAACGTCATCGTCAAGGCCATGCAGCGTCACCCTGCCAAGCAGTTCATCATGCACGCTGACTTCATCCGCGTCGTTGCTGGCCAGAAGCTGACCGCTGTTGTTCCAGTGCACTTCATCAACGAAGAAGCACCGGTCAAGAAAGGCGGCGAGATCTCGCACGTTGAATCGCAGATCGAAGTTTCCTGCGAAGCCAAAGACCTGCCTGAGTTCATCGAAGTTGACCTGGCCAACGCTGAAATCGGCACCATCATCCACCTGTCGGACCTGAAAGCTCCGAAAGGCGTAGAGTTCGTAGCTCTGGCCCACGGTGATGACAAAGCTGTTGCCAACGTTCACGCTCCACGCGTTGCTCCAGAAGCAGAAGGCGCTGCCGAGTAATCCACTCGCACGCCGGCGTTGATCGGGTTACAGTGCCGCGCGCACTGTAACCCACCAACTCCAAGGAAGAGCCCCTGACGTGACCGCCATCCAGTTGATCGTTGGCCTGGGTAACCCCGGCCCCGAATACGAACAGACCCGGCATAACGCAGGGGCTCTTTTCGTTGAACGCATTGCCAGCGCCCAGCGTATTTCGCTCTCCGCTGACAAAAAGTATTTCGGCCTGACGGCTAAGTTCAGCCATCAGGGCAACGACGTTCGTTTGTTGATCCCCACCACCTACATGAACCGCAGCGGCCAGTCCGTGGCGGCCTTGGCCAATTTCTTCCGCATCAAGCCGGAAGCAATCCTGGTGGCGCACGACGAACTCGACCTGCCTCCGGGCGTTGCCAAGCTCAAGCGCGGCGGCGGCCATGGTGGGCACAACGGCCTGCGCGACATCATCGCGCAGCTCGGCAACCAGAACGACTTCCACCGCCTGCGGCTTGGCATTGGCCACCCGGGCGACGCCAAACTGGTCTCCAACTTCGTCCTGGGCCGCGCGCCGCGCGCCGAGCAGGAGAAGCTCGACGCCAGCATCGATTTTGCCCTCGGCGTGCTGCCGGACGTGCTTGCCGGCGATTTCGCCAAGGCGATGCGCGAGCTGCACAGCCAGAAGGCCTGAATTCCTTTAGAGAGGGGAATACCCATGGGTTTCAATTGCGGCATCGTCGGCCTGCCCAACGTCGGCAAGTCCACCCTGTTCAACGCCCTGACCAAGTCTGGCATCGCGGCGGAGAACTTCCCTTTCTGCACCATCGAGCCAAACAGCGGCATCGTGCCGATGCCCGATGCTCGTCTGGCTGCGCTGGCTGAAATCGTCAAGCCAAACCGCATCCTGCCGACCACCATGGAATTCGTCGACATCGCCGGCCTGGTTGCCGGTGCCTCGAAAGGCGAAGGCCTGGGCAACAAGTTCCTCGCCAACATCCGCGAGACCGACGCCATTGCCCACGTGGTGCGCTGCTTCGAAGACGAAAACGTGATCCACGTTTCCAATAGTGTCGACCCCAAGCGTGACATCGAGATCATCGACCTCGAACTGATCTTCGCGGACCTCGACAGCTGCGAAAAGCAACTGCAGAAGGTAGCCCGCAACGCCAAGGGCGGCGACAAGGAAGCCCTGGCGCAAAAGGCCATACTGGAAAAGCTGATCCCGCACTTTACCGAAGGGAAGCCTGCGCGCAGCCTGATGAAGAACATGGCTGACGACGAAAAGGCCGTCATTCGTGGCTTCCACCTGCTGACCAGCAAGCCGGTAATGTACATCGCCAACGTTGCCGAAGACGGCTTCGACAACAACCCGCACCTGGACGTGGTCAAGGCCATCGCCGAGGAAGAAGGCGCGGTAGTGGTGCCGGTGTGCAACAAGATCGAAGCAGAAATCGCCGAGCTGGACGACGGTGAAGAGAAGGACATGTTCCTCGAGGCCCTGGGCCTGGAAGAGCCTGGCCTGAACCGCGTGATCCGCGCCGGTTACGAGCTGCTGAACCTGCAGACCTACTTCACTGCCGGCGTGCAGGAAGTACGTGCCTGGACTGTACGCGTCGGCGCCACTGCACCGCAGGCTGCTGGCGTTATTCACACCGACTTCGAAAAAGGTTTCATCCGCGCTGAAGTGGTGGCCTATGACGACTTCATCCAGTTCAAAGGTGAAGGTGGTGCGAAGGAAGCCGGCAAGTGGCGCCTGGAAGGCAAGGATTACATCGTCAAGGACGGCGACGTGATGCACTTCCGCTTCAACGTCTGATGTAGCCACTGTTTTCACAGCGTCCCATGAGACTGTCCAGCCCTGAGAACAGGTGCAAATCTTGTTCAGGACCGGGCACTCAATACGAAGAAGCCGCGCAATAGCGCGGCTTTTTCGTTTCTATTACATCACTTCAGATTCTTGATCCAGAACCGACGATCATCAACGGTAAAGTTCTGGTCGTAACCCACCAGCGTCAGCAGCGACCCCACATAGTAGAGACCAAACTGGTTCATCACCCAACTGTCCATGGCAGGGTCGCTGGGCAACTTCATATACGGCGGCGTTGGCCCATCGGTGCGCACCTGGCCAGTGGTTTTTCCTGAAATGGAAAAGCTCTTCCAGGTCAACACGAAGTTGTTGGACTGCTTGGGCAGCTCCGGTGCACAAAGGGAAAGATTACTGAAGCGCTCAGGTCGCTTGGCATCGTGCCAAAGCACTGCATCAAAATGAATGCAGTCGGTGGTCTTGAGGGTGAGGCTGCGGCTCAGGCTAAGTTGATCAGCCGGAATCTCCAGGTTAGTGATAACCACCTTGGGCCACTCAGGTGCTCGCCCATCTTTCGAGAGGTTCTGGCGCAAGGCGTTGTACAGGGGTGAACGAACCAAGCTGTTCTTGCTAGCACTCCCCGTCGATGCTGTGGCTGCCTGTTGCAGGTTGGCACCAATGGATTGACCAACCCCATTGAGCGAGTCCAACGCCCCCTGCATTTCGGTTGAAGAACAACCCGTCAGGAAAAAAGGCAGAAGCGCCAAGGCTCGGTATTTCTTCATTGCAATCCCTCGCAAGGTTCATCGTTGAATATTCGAAGCAAGTGTTCATCTGGCGGCTAATGGGCCTGACCTGGCAGTGCGTGGCATGGCAACGCAGGCGCTACAGGCCTGAAAGCGAGGGTAAGATCACCGGGATGAAGAAGAGTTCACTGGGTAGCAGCCGCAAAGGCGTGCTATCGGGAAAGGTAGGTTGGCTGCAGCTCCAAGCTGTCGACGGGGTAGACGGCTTGAGATCGCCGAGGCTGCTTTGCAGCCCTATCGCGACACAAGGCCGCTCCCACAAGTACAGCGCTGGCCATAAGCCAGTGATGGGCCGCAAAGCGGCCCCCGATGTCAGCATCTAAGCTGTAATGGAGCACCCTCCTCCCCCAGAGCCCGCACCATGCCCGAACCACCTCGCGTCGACTGGCAACGCTGGCTGCCAGGCCTGGTCACCCTGCTCCACTACCAACGCGCCTGGCTAGCCAAGGACATCGCCGCCGGCCTGGTGCTGACAACCATGCTGGTGCCCGTGGGCATTGCCTACGCCGAAGCGTCCGGCGTACCCGGTATCTACGGCCTGTACGCCACCATCATCCCGTTGCTGGCCTACGCCTTGTTCGGCCCCAGCCGGATCCTTGTGCTGGGCCCGGACTCGGCACTGGCCGCGCCGATCCTGGCGGTGGTGGTGCAGTACGCCGCCAGCGACCCGCAGCGGGCAATCGCCATCGCCAGCATGATGGCGCTGGTCGCCGGGGCGTTCTGCGTGGTTGCCGGCCTGCTGCGCCTGGGCTTCATCACCGAGTTGCTGTCCAAGCCGATCCGCTATGGCTACATGAATGGCATCGCCCTGACGGTGTTGATCAGCCAGCTGCCGAAACTGTTCGGCCTGTCTGTGGACAGCCAAGGCCCACTGCGGGATATCTGGAACCTGATCCAGGCCTTGCTCGCCGGCCAGGGTCATTGGCCAAGCTTCATGGTCGGTGGCGCCAGCCTGGCGCTGATCCTGCTGCTCAAGCCCTTCAAGCACGTGCCAGGCATACTCATTGCGGTGGTACTGGCGACGCTGGCGGTGAGCCTGCTGGGGCTCGACCAGCAAGGCGTGAAAGTGCTCGGTAAGTTACCGCAAGGGCTGCCCAGCTTCGCCTTGCCCTGGGTCAGCGATATCGACCTGGTGGAGGTGCTGCTTGGCGGCATCGCGGTGGCGCTGGTGTCGTTCGCCGATACCAGTGTGCTGTCACGCTCCTATGCCGCACGCCTGAAAATGCCGGTCAATCCGAACCAGGAAATGTTTGGCCTGGGCGTAGCCAACCTCGCCTCGGGGTTGTTCCAGGGCATTCCTATCAGCAGCAGCGCGTCGCGCACACCGGTGGCCGAGGCAGCCGGCTCGCAAACCCAGCTCACCGGCATTATCGGTGCGCTGGCGGTAACCCTGTTGCTGCTGGTAGCGCCCAACCTGATGCAGCACCTGCCCAGCAGTGCCCTGGCGGCTGTGGTGATTGCCGCAGCAGTGGGGCTGTTCGAGTTCACCGACCTCAAACGTATATTCCGCATGCAGCAGTGGGAGTTCTGGCTGTCGTTCACCTGCTTCGTCGGCGTGGCGGTGTTTGGCGCCATTCCCGGTATCTGCATTGCGGTGGCAATAGCGGTGATCGAGTTTCTGTGGGACGGCTGGCGGCCACACCATGCAGTGCTGGGCCGGGTGGATGGCACCCGGGGGTACCACGATGTGCAGCGTTATCCACAGGCACGACGCATTCCGGGGCTGGTGTTGCTGCGTTGGGACGCGCCGCTGTTCTTTGCCAATGCCGAGCAGTTCCAGAGCACAGTGATGGCGGCTGTAGACGAGTCGCCGACGCCGGTGCAGCGGCTGCTAATAGCCGCGGAACCGGTGACCAGTATCGACATCACCTCGGCAGACATGCTGGCCGAGCTGGACCGGGCATTGGAGGCACGAGGGGTGGAATTGCAGTTTGCCGAGATGAAAGACCCGGTAAAGGACAAGATGCGGCGGTTCGGGTTGTTTCAGCATATGGGGGAAAAGGCTTTTCACCCCACGGTGGGTGCCGCTGTGGATGCCTATCTGGAAGAAAGTGGGGTTGATTGGCAGCCCTAGGTTCCCTGTGCTGGCTGCTTCGCGGACTCACCCGCGAAGCAGCGCACGCCGAACCCGAAGCCGGTCAATCCAGATCAACATGACACTGGCATACACCGATACCGCCAGAAACAACGCCATGCGCACCGCAAACGCCTTGTACACATCCTGCCCACCCGCACTGTCCTGCACCGACTGCCCCAGCAAGATCAGCATGGTGGTCAGGCAACTGACCCAGTACGCCGGGCTCTGCCGGTTGGGCACCGCCTGATACAGCCGCCGCGCCTGCCACAGGACGAACAGCAGCACCCAGAGGAAGAACATCCACAGGTGCACGAACAGGCTCAACGCGCCCCACATCAGTATCGCCAGCAGGCCGGCAAGCAAGGTCGAACCAATCAGCTCTCGGCTGGCGTGGCGCGCGCGGGTTTCGCCCGCTTGTTGCCCCACACTCACTGCCTTCATGATCAGCGGCATGTACTGGTCCGGGGCAATCACCGCCAGCAGAAACGCAGGCATCACGATCAGCGTGGCGCGCAATGCCACCCAGCTGACATGCGCGCTGCCCGGCAGCGGTGGTACCGGTTGCGCCGGTGCTCCCGCAGGTTCGGGAAACAGCACATGCGCCAGCGCCGTGCCCAGCACTGCCAGCAGCATGCCTTTGGCCAGCGCTTCGACCACCGACAGCGCCAAGGTGAAGTCGCTGGTGCCGGCGGCCGCGATCATGGTCAGGCCGACCACCATCAAGTTCGCCAGCAGGCCGTTGCCGCCCTTCAGCGCGTAGCGCAAGGTGAGGAAAACACCCACGCCCACCAGCAATACCCCGCTCACCGGCGCGTGACGCAACAGCGGAACCAGCAATAGCCCGCTGCCACAGGCGAGCAGTACCAGCACCGCCAAGGCCGGCGCCGCTCGCAGAGGCAGTGGCTGGCTGCGCATGGCCAGCAGCAGCACGGCGAACACCGGTGCCAGGATCGGCACCGGCAAGCCGATGCCAAAACTCACTGCCAGGCACAGCGCCACACCCCAGGCCAGGCGCAGGGCCCGCAAGCGGCGCAACTCAATAGGCATAGGACAACCAGCTCATCAGCCACATGAACAGCCGGCCCAGCAGGTTCAGCGGGTTGCCTTCGCTGGGCAGCGCCATGACCTCGGCCTGCCCGCCTACCCGCAGCCCGCGCTTGTCTGACAGCTGATCACGCTCCAGCTCGACAATCACCGGAAAGCGCTGGGCCGAACGCAGCCACTCGCGGCTGTTCTGCACGGTGGGCAATGTGCCCGGCGGGGTGCCCTGGCCCACGCTCACGCCGTAGCCGATGCTGCGGATACGCCCCTTCAACACGGTGCCGGGCAATGCATCAAGCACTACCAGCACCGGGGTGTCGGGGCGCAGGCGGCCGAGGTTGTTCTCGGTCATGTCGGCACTTATCCACACGTCATGGATACTGATCAGGGTCATCATCGGGCTACCCGCCCCGACATAGTGGCCAACGTCGGTGCGCAGGTCGGTGATCAGCCCGTTGGCATCGGCGCGCACCACGGTGCGAGCAAGGTCCAGGCGGGCCTTTTCCACATTGGCCGCGGCACTGCGCAGCTGGGCGTTGTCATCCTGTGCCCCGCCCTGCTGTTCACGGGCGCGCTGCACTTCGGCACGGGCCGCTGCCACCTGGCTGATGGCCTGGTCGCGGGTGGCCTGGGCGCCTTCCAGGCGGCGCACCGATACCGTGCCGGGGTCCTCATCGATCAGGCGCTTGAGCCGCTCGGCATCCTGTCGCGCCTTGCGCTCGTTGGCCTGAGCGGCCACCAGCGCTGCCTGGGCCGAATCGATGCCGGCGGTACTGGCGCCGATCTGCCGGCGCACCGTATCGAGGTCTGCTTCGGCGCGGGCCAAGGCAATGCGGTACTGCTCCTGGTCCAGTTCGAACAGCACATCGCCCTGGCGCACTTCCTGGTTGTTGCCTACTGCCACGCGCTTGATCTGCCCTGCCACCTCGGCGGCCACCGGTACCACGTAGGCCTGCAGGCGGGCCTGCTGGGTGTATGGCGTGAAGCGGTCGGCCAACAGGTACCAGAGCAGGCTCACGGCGATCAGCAGCAGCACCCAGCGCATGCCGCGATCAGGGGCTGACGGGGGCGTGGCGTCGCTCATTGGCTTTCACCTTGTGCATGTGCGGTGGGGGCTGGCGGGCCGAGCAGGTCGCCCCAATCAGTGCGTTGCTGCATCTGCTGACGCGTGGCCGGGTCGATCGGTGCGCGGCGGGTGTCCCAGCCACCGCCCAAGGCCTTGTACAAGCTCACCAGGCTGCTGACGGCGTTGCCGCGGCTGACCAGGTAGCCATCCTGTTGTTGCAACAGCAGTTGCTGGGCGTCGAGCACGCGCTGGAAGTCGGCGAAGCCTTCGCGGTACTGCGAGCTGGCCAGGTTCAGCGAGCGTTGCGCAGCTTGGGAGGCCTGGTCGCGAATGGTTGCACTCTGCAGCGAGCGCACCAGCCCGCTGGCGGCATCGTCGGCCTCACGGGCGGCTTCGCGCACGCTCTGGTGGTACAACTCGATCAGTTGCTGCAAGCGGGCATCTTCTACCCGCACGGCATTCTTGCGCCGGCCATAGTCGAACGGGTTCCAGATCAGGCTGGGCCCGGCGGCGATGTCGAAGGTATTGGGCAGGTGGCTGGCCGAGACGAAGCTCCAGCCGATGCTGCCCAGCAGGCTCAGCTGGGGATAAAGATCCGCCTCGGCCACGCCGACCAACGCCGATTGCGCCGCCACTGCCTGCTCGGCGGCGCGGATATCCGGGCGGCGCTGCAGCAGGCTGGCAGGTACGCCCTGCAGCACTGCGCGGTCTGGCAGCGGCAGCTGGCCATGGCCGGGCTCCAGCTGCGGCAGCGGCCCGGGTGGGCGGCCCAGCAACGAGCACAGCACGTTACGCAGGGCGTTGAGCTGGTTCTCGAATTCGGGGATGGTGGCCAGGGTTGCCAGGTATTGAGTGCGCGCTTGCTGCCAGTCGAGTTCGTCATTTTCGCCATGGCGGAACAACCGTTCGGTGATCTCCAGGCTGCGCGCCTGGCGCTTGCCGTTCTCTTGCGCGATAGCCAGCCGCGCCTCCGCAGTACGCAGGGCAAAGTAGGTGTCGGCCACTTGTGCACGCAGCAGCAGCATGGCGTCGGCATAGTTGGCCTGAGAGGCGAAGTACACGGCATCGGCGCTTTCTATGGCGCGACTGAAGCGGCCCCAGAAGTCGATTTCCCAGCCAATGTCGAAGCCGACACTGGATTGCCAGAACACCGAGTCGCGCGCAGTGGCAGTGCCGGACTGGTTCTGCTTCAGGTACAGACTCTGCGCACTCAGCTGCTGCAGCTGTGGATAACGCCCGGTCTGCACGATGGCCAACTGGGCGCGGGCTTCAGCAATGCGCAGGCCAGCCACGCGCAGGTTGGTGTTGTTGGCATCGGCCTCGGCAATCAGCGCATCCAGCTTCGGGTCGGCGAATACCGCCCACCACTGGCGCAGGTCGGGTGTTGCGGCGCTGCGCCCTGCCTGCTCCAGCAAAGGCGTGCTCCAGCCGTCCAGCCACGGGTGTTGGGGCTTTTCGAAATCCGGGCCGACTTGGGTGCAGCCGGCCAGCACCATCAGCAACCCCAGGCCATAGCAGTGGTTGGGCATGGTTCAAGCAGCAGGGGGTGCCGGTTGCTCCGGCACCTGCAGCGCTACCCATTGCCAGAACAACACGTAGGTCACACCAAGGATCACCGGGCCGATGAACAAGCCAATGATGCCTTTGACCACCATGCCACCCAGTGCTCCAATCAGCACCACCGGCATCGGTACGTCCACCCCGCGCCCCAGCAGCAGTGGTTTGAGCACGTTGTCGGCCAGCCCGGCGACAAAGGTGTAGATGGCAAAGATGATGGTGGCCACAGTGAAGCCTTCGACGTTGAACACGTAGATGATCACCGGCAGCGTGACCAGGGTGGCGGGTGCCTGGGCAATGCCCAGCATGAGGATGACGATGGCCAGCATGCCGGCCCCGGGCACACCTTTGATCACAAAGCCAACCCCGATCAGCAGCATCTGGATGAAGGCGATGCCGATCACGCCCTGCGCCACCGCGCGAATGGTGGCGGTACACAACTTGGCCAAAGGTTTGCCGCGCTCTTCGCCCGATACCCGCATGGCGATACGCTGCGCGGCGACTTCACCGCGGTCACCGAAGGCCATGATGACTCCGGAAATGATGATCGCACCGATGAACAGAAAAAAGGCCGCACCGGCGCTGGCCGCAGCGCCTAACACCGTAAGCCCGGCACCCTTGATTTGCGGCATCCACTGATTCAGTACGCTGGCCATGTTTTCGGAGGCCGCCAACCATAGCGCATGCACCTTTGGCCCGATCAGTGGCCAGGCGGCCACAGACTCAGGTGGCGTCGGCACGCTCCAGGCCCCGCTCTTGAGCAACGTCACCAGGCTGTCCACCGACTCGCCGATGGACATTACCACCAGGTAGATCGGCACCAGCAGCACCACCAATACCAGTAGCACCACCAGCGTTGCCGCATAGCCATGCTTGAGCCCGGTACGGCGCTGAAGGCGGCAATGCAACGGGTACAAGGTAACCGCCAGGATCACCGCCCACAGCATCAGCTCAAGGAACGGCTGGAACACCTCGAACGCGAATATCACCAAGGCAGCCACCAGGCCAGCCTTGATCAACACATCGAGCAAGCCCCGCGACAGCGCACTGTCCAGCTTGATACCCGGTTGCATGCTGCACCTCCGAACATTCAGTTCGCGTGTGTCTCGATTCAGGGGTCCGTTTCCGGGGTTGCCTGCGCGGGGGGGACGTCGCGCAGCCGCCGCGCCAAAGCCATCATCACCAACGGCACCACGGCCATCGACAGGGTGATGGCCAGTACCAGCAAGTCATGCACCTGTGGCGACAACACCTGATGGTCCCGCGCCAGCTTGAACACCACGAAGGCAAACTCGCCCCCAGAGGCCAGCACCACGCCCAGGCACAGCGCCTGGGATGGGTTGAGGCCTCCGGCCATGCGCCCCAGGCCATACAGCAACGGCAGCTTGATACCCACCAGCAGCAGCGTCAGCCCCAACACCGCCAGCGGCATGCCCAACAGCAGGTGCAGGTCGGCGCTCATCCCCACGCCCACGAAAAACAGCCCCAGCAGCAAGCCCTTGATCGGTTCGACCTGGGTTTCCAGTTCGTGACGAAACGGCGACTCGGCCATCAGCACGCCGGCCAGAAATGCCCCTAGCGCCATCGATACGCCCACGTGCTCCATCAACCAGGCAGTGCCCAGCACCACCAGCAAGGCCGTGGCGGTCGACAGCTCGGGCAGGCCAGAACCCACCGTCCACTTGAACACCGGGGTCAACAGATAGCGACCAAAGATAATCAGCACACCAATGCCCGCAGCCACAGCCAGCAACGGCCAGGCCCCTTCGTCGGCGGTGCTGACATTGCCACCGAGCAGCGGCACCACGGCAATCAAAGGAATGGCTGCGATGTCCTGGAACAACAGGATGGCCACAGCCAGGCGGCCGTGCGGCTTGCCCAGGTCCTTGCGCTCAGCCAGTACCTGTAGGCCAAACGCGGTGGAAGACAGCGCCAGGCCCACGCCCAGCACGATGGCGGCCGGACGCGACTGGTCGAACAGCCAATAGGCCAGTAGCCCAAGCAACACGGCGCTCAGCCCCACTTGCAGCGTACCCACACCGAACAGCGCCCGGCGCATGGTCCACAAGCGCCGGGGCGATAGCTCCAGGCCAATGACGAACAGCAGCATTACCACGCCCATCTCTGAAAGACGCGCCACGTTATCGGGGTTGTTCAGCAGGCCGAGCACCGAGGGGCCGATGAGCATGCCGGCCAGCAGATACCCAGGCACAGCGCCCATCCGCAAACGCTGCGCCAGTGGCACCAGAAGCACCACGGCCAGCAGGAACACCACCGTCGCCTGCAACAGGCTGCCGTCATGTGGCATGAGCTCTTACCCTCGCAGCTCCCCGCAGGGAGGGGTTCAGAAGCGTTCTTCAACGACCTTGAACGGGTAGGCCACAGCCTTGTACTTGCCGATCTTGCCGCGCTTGGGCAGCTTCACCACCTGGTCACGGGTGATGTCCTTGTACGGAATCCGGCTGAGCAAATGGCTGATGATGTTCAGGCGGGCGCGACGTTTATCGTTGGAATGGGCCATGAACCAAGGCGCCCAGGCGGTATCCGACGCGGCGAACATGTCGTCACGCGCCTGGGTGTAGTCATCCCAGCGGGTATACGACTTGAGGTCCATGGGCGAAAGCTTCCACAGCTTGCGGCCATCGTTGATGCGATCCTGCAGGCGGAGGGTCTGCTCCTCGGCGCTGACCTCGAGCCAGTACTTGATGAGGATGATCCCCGACTCGACCATGACCTTTTCGAACACGGGCACACCGGTGAGGAACTTGTCGACGAGTTCGTCGGAGCAAAAGCCCATTACCCGCTCGACGCCTGCACGGTTGTACCAGCTGCGATCGAAGATCACCACCTCGCCCGCTGCGGGCAAATGCCCCAGATAGCGCTGCAGGTACATCTGGGTTTTTTCCCGTTCCGTCGGTGCCGGCAGCGCCACTACGCGAAAAACCCGCGGGCTGACCCGCTCGGTAATGGCCTTGATGGTGCCACCCTTGCCCGCGCCATCACGGCCTTCGAAGACAATACATACCTTCAACCCCTTGGCCACCACCCACTCCTGCAACTTCACCAGCTCCACATGGAGGTGCTTGAGCGCTTTCTCGTACGCCTTGCCGCCCAGTTTTTCTGGCTGTTCCTGGGGGGATTTCTTCCTGGACGGCTTCGACATGACTTTCTCCTGAAGGCGAATGAAGAGTCAGTATGGTCGATTCATGACGGTTTGCCGCTTCGATGCGGGGCTGCGTGCAGCCCCGAAGAGGTACTATTTGGCCAGCTTGTTGTAACTGGTCATCAGGTTGCGGTAGTCCGGGATATGGTTGGAGAACAGGGTACCCAACCCCTCGACGTCGTTACGCCAGTCCCGGTGCAGCTCGCAGGCCACGCCGAACCAGGTCATCAGCTGCGCCCCGGCCGCCTCCATGCGCCGCCAGGCCGAATCACGGGTCAGTTCGTTGAAGGTGCCAGAGGCGTCGGTGACGACGAACACCTCAAAGCCCTCCTCCAGCGCCGACAAGGCCGGGAAGGCCACGCACACCTCGGTGACCACACCAGCGATCAGCAGCTGCTTCTTGCCAGTGGCTTTTACCGCTTTGACGAAATCTTCGTTGTCCCAGGCGTTGATGTTGCCGGGGCGTGCGATGTAGGGGGCGTCAGGGAACTGCTCTTTCAGCTCCGGCACCAGCGGGCCGTTGGGGCCGGTCTCGAAGCTGGTGGTGAGAATGGTCGGCAGCTTGAAGTACTTGGCCAGGTCGGCCAGCGCCAGTACGTTGTTCTTGAAACGGTCGGGGTCGATGTCCCTTACCAGCGAGAGCAGACCGGCCTGGTGGTCGACCAGCAGGACGGCGGCGTTGTTCTTGTCCAGACGCTTGTATTGGAAGGTCACGGTGAACTCCTTGCTTCAGCGGGTTGGGAGTATCAGCGTAGGCAAGGATCAAGGGTGGGACAGACCGTCAGTCGGTTCGCTTGTTGTTGCCTGTACCGGCCTCATCGCCGGCAAGCCAGCTCCCACAAGGTACAGTATCTTCCTTGGGCATCAGGCACGGGGAGATGGCAGAAATGTGGCTGAACATTCGCTGCTGTGAGATGACAGTTGGATAACTGAGGCAGATCTCAATGGGAGCGGGACGTAGCCTACTTGGCAACCCGACGATACTGCTGCTTGGGACTGCGAGGTGAATCGGGATCTGTCATTTCGATCAAGCCAGCAGCCAAGGCCGGGTGCAAATAACTCTTACGGAATGTGGCACGGTGCGAGAGACCCAGCTGATGCATGAGATCACTTGTCTTCAAAGCAACACCAGCGGGCAGCACCTTGAGAAGATTCGCTACTTGGTCGGTTACTTGGTCGGTTACTTGGTCGCTCTCTTTGGCTTCTACAAGCGCACTTAGCAACGCTTCAAGCATGTACTCGACAAACGGGGTAGCTTCAGCAGCCTGGTCAGCCGCAGCCAGCGCTGCGTAGTAAGCGTCCTGCTGCTCACGGATAACGGTTTCGACCGGCAGGTAGGCCATCGCTGGTCGCCACCGGCTAAGCAGCAGGGTTTGCCATAGCCGTCCCATGCGCCCGTTGCCGTCAGCAAACGGGTGGATGAATTCGAATTCGTAGTGGAATACACAGCTGGTAATCAGCGGATGCCAATCGTTGTTCGAGAGCCAATCCAATAAATCGTGCACCAGTGTCGCCACCCGGCTGGCCGGTGGTGCCATATGTAACAGGCGAGAACCCCGATAAATGCCCACACCACCGCGCCGGTAACGCCCAGCGTCGTCTATCAGGCCATGCATCAGCATCCCATGCGCGGCAAGCAGGTCGCTCCAGGACTCGGCACGCCAGTCAGGCATCGCATCGTAGGTAGCAAATGCATTGCGGACCTCCTGAATTTCACGCGGCAGACCTAGAACACGCTTGCCATCCAGCAGCGCGGTTACCTGCTCGACGCTCAGGGTGTTGTTTTCAATGGCAAGCGATGCCTGAATGGTACGAATCCGGTTCCCTCGCCGAAGTTGCGGCGTAAGCGCTGCATTGCGATAGGCAGTCAATAACCCCACTTGCTCACTGACTTCGGCAACCAGAGCCAGAATCCGGGGGGTCACCGTCAGCGGTGGTTGGTAATTGCTCATTGCCTGCAACCTGAAGGGGTGGTGAACGACGCCGGCCATGGAAGAGATCGTCCAAATGCTGGATGCCACAGCTGCAGACACCTTAATCGACACGTTACGCGAGGGTAAAGGAAGCATTGCCATCACTTCACAAATTCCTGAACTGATTATTTGCCTCCAGCGATTTGTCCCCTCTTCAACCACCACCAGAATCGCTTCACCATAATCACAAAAACCGTGAGGCCACTCCCGTGGACCAGACCCTTCAGGTGCGCCAAGCCGCCGCCGACCTCGTTGCGGCGTTTGCCAGCAACGACACCGCCCGCTATTTCACCTGTTTCAGCGAAGACGCCACGTTCCTCTTCCACACCTTGCCGCAATCGCTGCTGTCGCGCCGCGCCTACGAAGACCTCTGGGCGCAGTGGCAGGCCGAAGGTTTTGCCGTGCTTGCCTGCGAGTCGGGCAATGCCCAGGTGAGCCTGCAAGGTGACGTAGCGATCTTCATGCACGATGTGGCCACGCATATCCGCATCGCCGGCGAAGAACACCAGTTGAGCGAGCGCGAGACCATTGTCTTCCGCCGCCAGGGTGACCAGTGGCTGGCCTGCCACGAGCACCTGTCGGTCGTCTCGCCGGCCTGATCACCTTTTTACGCGGCCCTGCCGCCCTGCCATCGCACCCACAAGAAGGCCCGCGCACGCGCAGGCCCACAACAACCGCGCTGGAGCATCACCATGAGCCACTCGACCGGTATCGAGACCAACGGCGTCGAACAGATCCCCGACGATCAACGCGACGCCTCCCCGCTGGACCTGTTTCGCCTGATTTTCGGCGGTGCCAATACCTTCGCCACCGCCGTGCTGGGCAGCTTCCCCGTGCTGTTCGGCCTGTCGTTCCAGGCGGGCGTGTGGGCCATTCTGCTTGGCGTTGGCGTGGGCGCGCTGATTCTTGCGCCGATGGGGTTGTTCGGCGCGCTTAACGGCACCAACAACGCCGTGTCGTCGGGCGCACACTTCGGCGTGCACGGGCGTATCGTCGGCTCGTTCCTGTCGCTGCTCACGGCGGTGGCGTTCTTCTCGCTGTCGGTGTGGAGCTCGGGCGATGCCCTGGTCGGCGGCGCCAAGCGCCTGGCCGGCCTGCCGGAAACCGACCTCACCCTGGGCCTGGCCTATGGCCTGTTCGCGGTGCTGGTACTGGTGGTGTGCATCTTCGGCTTCCGCTTCATGCTGTGGGTCAACAAGATTGCCGTGTGGGCTTCAAGCCTGCTGTTCCTGCTGGGCATCGTTGCCTTTGCCGGGCCGTTCGATGCCGGCTACGCAGGTAGCGTCAACCACGGCCAGGCGGGATTCTGGGCGGCGTTCGTCGGCGCAGCGATCCTGGCCATGAGCAACCCGGTGTCGTTCGGCGCCTTCCTGGGCGACTGGTCGCGCTATATCCCGCGTGAAACGCCCAAGGCGCGCATCATGCTGGCGGTAATTGCCGCCCAGGGCGCAACGCTGATTCCGTTCCTGTTCGGCCTGTGCACCGCCACCTTGGTAGCGACCCAGGCACCGGACTACATCGCCGCCAACAACTATGTGGGTGGCCTGCTGGCGGTGGCGCCAAGCTGGTTCTTCCTGCCGGTGTGCCTGATTGCGGTGATCGGCGGCATGTCCACCGGCACCACTGCGCTATATGGCACCGGCCTGGACATGTCCAGCGTGTTCCCGCGCCTGCTCAGCCGCGCCGGCGCCACGCTGCTGATCGGTGTGCTGGCGATCGGCTTCATCTTCGTCGGCCGTTTCACCTTCAACCTGGTGCAGAGCGTGTCGACCTTTGCGGTACTCATCATCACCTGCACCAGCCCGTGGATGGTGATCATGATCCTCGGCCTGATCACTCGCCGCGGCTTCTACCACGCCGATGACCTGCAGGTATTCACCCGCGGCCAGCGTGGCGGCCATTACTGGTTCCTGCATGGCTGGAACTGGCGCGGCATGGGGGCGTGGCTCCCCAGCGCGGCGGTCGGCCTGTGTTTCGTCAACCTGCCGGGGCAGTTCGTCGGCCCGCTGGGTGACCTGGCTGGCGGCATCGACCTGAGCCTGCCGGTCACCCTGGGGCTGGCCGGCCTGTTGTACCTGGTACTGCTCAACCTATTCCCTGAACCTGCTGGCGTGTATGGCCCCCGGGGCCCGCGTTGGGTGCGTTGCAAAAGCACCGCGCACACGCCTGTGACCACTGCCGAAATGGCCTGACTGGAAACCGACCATGACCAATTCCCACTACATCGCCGGCCGCTGGGTCGAAGGCCAAGGCAGCGACTGCATCAGCGTCAACGACCCTGCGCTAGGGCAACCGTTCGCAGAGTTCATGGCTGCCAGCGTGGCCCAGGTCGACCAGGCCGTAACCGCTGCCCGCAGCGCCCTGCCCGCCTGGAAAACTACCAGCGCGAGCGAACGCGCGGCCTACCTGCGCGGCTTCGCCGAACAGCTCGGGCAACGCCGCGAAGCGTTGATCACCTTGCAAATGCGCAACAACGGCAAGCCGCGACACGAAGCCGAGATCGACCTGGACGACGCCATCGCCACCTTCGGCTACTACGCCGAGCTGGCCGAGCAACTGCCTGCGAAGAATCGCGACGTGCCACTGGCCGCCCCAGGCTTCACCGCGCGCACTCGCCTTGAGCCGGTGGGTGTGGTCGGCCTGATCGTGCCGTGGAACTTCCCGCTGGTGACCAGCGCCTGGAAGCTAGCCCCGGCGCTGGCTGCCGGCTGCACCGTGGTGCTCAAACCATCGGAAGTCACCCCGCTGATCGAACAGGCCTACGGCCAGATCGCCGACGCCCTGGGCCTGCCGGCCGGGGTGCTGAACATCGTCAACGGAAAGGCCGAGACTGGCGCCGCACTGAGCAACCACAACGGCCTGGACAAACTGTCGTTCACCGGCAGCAACAGCGTCGGCAGCCAGGTAATGCGCAGCGCGTCGGCACAGTGCCGGCCGGTGACGCTGGAGCTGGGCGGCAAGTCGGCCATCGTGGTGTTTGACGATTGCGATGTCGATCAGGCAGTAGAGTGGATTGTCGCCGGCATCAGCTGGAACGCGGGGCAGATGTGTTCGGCCACTTCGCGGCTGCTGGTGCAGGACGGTATTGCCGATGCGCTGCTGCCACGCTTGCAGGCGGCACTGGACAACCTGCGGGTTGGCAATCCGCTGACCGAAGAGGTCGACATGGGCCCGCTGACCAGCCAGGCGCAGTGGCTGAAGGTGGCCGGCTACTTTGCCACGGCGCGGGAAGAAGGCTTGCAGTGCCTGGCCGGTGGCAAGGCGTTGGACCGCGACGGCTGGTTCGTCAGCCCTACGCTGTATACCGATGTGCCGAAACATAGCCGCCTGTGGACCGAGGAAATCTTTGGCCCGGTGCTGTGCGCACGCCGGTTTGCCAGTGAGGAACAGGCGATTGCCGAGGCCAACGACAGCCGCTTCGGGCTGGTCGCGACGGTTTGCTCTGCCGACCTGGCGCGCGCTGAGCGCGTGGCCGATGCGCTGGAGGTTGGCCATGTGTGGATCAACTCGGTGCAGGCGGTGTTCGTCGAAACCTCGTGGGGCGGTACCAAGGGTAGTGGCATCGGCCGCGAGCTGGGGCCTTGGGGCTTGTCCGCCTACCAATCGGTCAAGCATGTGACCCGGTGTTTGGGCTGAATTATCAGGGGCCGCTTTGCGGCCCTTTCGCAGGCAAGCCAGCTCCCACCTCGACCGCATATACCTCAAGCTGGGTGCTCCCCTGTGGGACCGGGCGTGCCCGCGAAGAGGCCGGCACAGGTGGAACAAAACTCCGCCCCACGTGACTTTCCCCGCCCGCTGCAAAGTCCCACTTCCTGGTACCCCAACAATCACAACACCAGGCCGGACCACCCATGCACCCTCAACGCACCGCCTTGCACAACGAACTGCACGCCCGCCCGTCGCTGTACTTCGACGGCCCGGCGCATGTCTTCCACCTGGCCTTGCTCGGCGGTGATGCTGCCTGTGCAGCGCTGCTGCAACGCTGCTGCCCGGATGCCCTGGACACCGCTGCCGCGCAAGGCATCACCCGCCTGGATGGCCACCCGTTCAAGTGGGAACGGCACACCGAGTTCTTCACCCTGACACTGGTAGTGCCGTGCGCTGCCGCAGACACCGAATGGCAGCCCCTGCCCCACGTGTTGGCCGAAGCCATCGCCCCGCAGGCGGCGCAGGTGATCAATGCAGTGCAGGTGCTGGTGCGTGACGAACAGGGGCTGGACCTGCCTCGCTATGGTTTCAAAGACCCGTGCGGCTCGTGCGTTGGCGGGGGCGATGCGGTGGTGTGGAGCGATTTCCGCCTGACAGAAGATGGCACCAACCGCTTCCTGTTCATCAATCGCCGCCTCAATGCCTATCGGCAGGGCCGCATGATCCGCCGCCTGCTCGAAATCGAGACCTACCGCATGATGGCCTCGCTGACCCTGGCCACGGCCAAGGCCCTGAGCCACGAACTGGACACTTTCGACAAGACTTTGGTCAGCCTCTCGGAGCGTAGTGCCGGGGGGGACGGCCATGACTCCAAAGGGCTGCTGGACGCCATTGCCCACTTGTCACGCCTGGTGGTCAGCCACACGGTAAAGACCCGCCACCGCTTCGGCGCCACACAGGCCTATGCGCAACTGGTGTTCGAACGCTTGGGCGAGCTGCGCGAAAGCCATGTAGGCGACTGCCAGCGTCTGGGGGTGTTCATCGAGCGTCGGTTCAAACCGACTGTGCGCTATTGCGCGGCTACCGAGCAGCGGCTGGAGCAACTGGCGAAGAACGTGGCAAACCTGGGCGACCTGTTGCAGGCGCGGGTGCAGGTAGAGATGGAAGAACAGAACGCCGAAATCCTGCGCAGCCTCAATGCCCGCGCTGATGCCCAGGTGAAGATCCAGCGGGCGGTAGAGGGGCTGTCGATCATTGCCATCACCTACTACCTGCTGAATTTGTTCAAGCTGCTGTATGGCGGGCTGAATGTGCTGGGGTTGGGGCTGACGGCGCGCGATGGATTGCTGGCCATGGCGCCGCCGGTGCTGCTGGTGTTGTTGGTGATTCTGCTGCGGATCAAGCAGGCCAAGCAGCATTGAATTCGGGGGCGCTACGCGCCCCCGCTCTTTACACCGACTCGTCAGCGGGGCGCGTACCCTCTTGCACCAGCACCATGCTCTGCGGCGAAGACAGCGGAATGCCTTCATCACGCAGGCGACCAAGAATGGTGAACAGCAGGTCGCTGCGGGTACCTGATACCTGCCGCGGCCCCGCCACGTAACCACTGACGCCAATCACCATGCCACTGGTAGTCAGGTCCTTGAACGAAACCGAGGTGGCGGGCGCCTCCAGAATGGCCTCATGCTCGTGGTACGCCGCCAGCAGCAACTCGCGTAACCGGTTGGCATCGGTCTCCAGTGGCAGGGTCAGGGTAATGCCGACCACGCCCAGCGCATTGCCCATGGTCACGTTGCGCACGTTCTGCGAAATGAACTGCGAATTGGGCACGATCACCGTCGAGCGGTCGGACATCTGGATTTCGGTGGCCCGCACATTGATGCGGCGGATATCACCCTCGACACCCGCCAGGCTGACCCAGTCGCCCACCTTGACGGGGCGCTCGGTGAGCAGGATCAGGCCGGAGATGAAGTTTTGCACGATCTGCTGCAAGCCAAAACCGATACCCACCGACAGCGCACTGACTACCCAGGTGAGGCTGGTGAGGTTGATGCGCAGGGTCGACATGACCAGCATGGCCAGGAACAGGAAGCCCAGGTAACCCACCAGGGTCACCAGCGAGGCGCGCATGCCGGCGTCCATGTCGGTTTCCGGCAGCAGGCGATCACTCAGCCAGCGCTTGACCACGCGAATGGCGAACAGGCCGCCGAAGAAAATCGCCAGGGCCAGCAGGATGTCCTGCGGCACGATGTTGAGGTTGCCAAGCAGCTTGCCGCCGGTGCCGTCCCAGTCGCCCAGGCTCATCAGCAGCTCGCTGGGGCTGGTCCCCGACGGCATCAGCGTCAGCAATAGTGCCAGGAACAGCACGATGGTACGGCCGATGCCGGCCAGGATGGTGCTGGCCTGCGCCTGGTGGCGAGGCGCCAGGCCCAAGGTGGAGGCCAGCGCCAAACCACCTGGCTGACGTGGCGACAGCAAGGTTTCGCACAGGTCACCGAAGAAGGTGGTCAGCAGGTACGCACAGGTGACCACCAGGCTGACCCATAGCAATTTGGCGGTGAGGAAGTAGGCGAGCGTCAGGTAGCCGGCGAGCAGAGCCAGCAAGATCAGCGTCAGCCAGATGACCATCACGAACGGGATAAGCCCGGCGAGGCCCGTGGGGCGCTCCAGGTCATGCTTGCGCAAGGTTCGGCGATAACGCAGCAGCGCGCCGGCAAAGATGAATGCCACGACCAGCGCGGTGAGGCCATTGACCGCCACGGTCAGCGCCAGACTGGCGCCGATGACGCTGTTGATGCGCTCCAGGGTCATCATCACCATCAGCGCCAAGGCCAGTACCTTGGGGAACCAACCGAGCGCACTGGCCACTTCGTCATGGATCGACGGCAGGCGCCAGGACGGACGCTGCAGCATCAGCATGGCGCGGCCCAGGCCGGTAATGAAGGCGCTGAACACCACCAGGGTGAGAATGTGGTTGGTGAGGCTGGCGATATCAGAACCTAGATCGGCACTGCTCTCCAGCCCCCAGCGCAGCAGCGATACAGAACCGGCAATGGTACCCAGGGTTGCCAGGCTGACGCCCAGGGCCAAGGCGCTGCGGCGCAAGCGGCCTTCGGGCAACCAGCCGACCATGGCACTGGCCAGCAAACGCTCGAGCACGCGCCGCACCAAGGTCCAGACCAGAATCGCCGCCACCAGGCTGGTAATGAACAGCCAGCGGTTTTCAGCGCTGAAGGCACTGCCGATGGCATCGGCCGCCTCGCCGCGCAGGTCACGCAGACGCGCCACGTCGTCCTGGGTGGGGCGAATGATGCTCTGCCAGAACGCCGGGGTCAGTGGCGAGGCCGCACGGCTGGTAATTTGCGAGTTGAACTGGCTACGGCGCAGGTTGACGATTTGCGTGGAAAGGTCGCGGGCCGACTGATTCAGCTTGGTGGCCTGGTCCTGCTGGGCTACCAGCGCTTTTTTCTCGGCCTCCAGCGCTTTGCGCTGCTGGGTCAGGGTGGCGGCCTCGTCCGGCTGCACCGGGCCGATGACCTTGAGCTTGTCCTCAAGCTTTTCTATGTCGGCGGTGCGCTGTGCACTCAATGCATCAGCCTGGCGCTGAACCTGCATCGCCGCCAGGCGCAACTGCGACAGCAAGTCGTCGTTGGCCTCGCTGGTGACGCCCTGGCGGATCAGGTCCAGCCGGTCGCTCAGCTGTTCGATGCTGGCGTTTTCATCCAGCGCTGGCGCTTCGGCAGCCGCCAGATTGGACAATGGCGTGGCCGGCGCCGACCAGGCCGGGCTGGCAATGGCCAGCATCAGGGCCAGCAGGACCATCAGGCCTGGGCAATAACGGGCAAGGCTGACACGCCTCATCGAAGTATCCTCTTTACAACTCGATTTGGCGGTGGATTCTACGCGGCTTCAGGCAATCAGGAGAGTGCCGTCTCTCGCTTGAGCAGTTGCTGTTTGCGCTCGACACCCCAACGGTAGCCGCTGATGTCGCCGTCCCGACGCACCACCCTATGGCAGGGGATGGCCACGGCGATGTGGTTGGCCGCACAGGCCATGGCCACTGCGCGCACCGCTTTGGGCGCACCGATACGTTCGGCAATGTCGGTGTAGCTGACCCGGCTGCCGGCCGGCACCTCGCGCAACGCCTGCCACACCCGCTCCTGAAACGCCGTACCTTGCACATCCAGGGGCAACGCCAGGCCCAGCGCCGGCGCTTCGACAAAGCCCACCACTTCGGCGACCAACTGTTCGTAGGCGCTATCGCCGCCGATCAGGCGGGCCTTGGGGAACTGGTCCTGCAGGTCGTGCAACAGGGCCTCGGGGTCGTCGCCCAGCAGAATCGCGCAAATGCCCTTCTCGCTCTGGGCCACCAGGATCGCCCCCAGCGAACACTGGCCGAGGGCAAAGTGGATGGTGGCCCCTGCGCCACCGCCGCGGTACTGGCGGGGGCGCATGCCCAGGCGCTGATTGGCGCTTTCGTAGAAGCGGCTGTTGGAGTTGAAGCCGGCATCGTAGATGGCGTCGGTGACTGAACGCTGGCCATCTTCCAGGTGCTCCCGCAGGCGCCGGGCACGGAAGGCGGTGGCATAGGCCTTGGGGGTAACGCCGGTTTCGGCCTTGAACAGGCGGTGCAGGTGGAAGGGGCTGACGGCCAGTAGCGCACTGAGCTGGTCGAGGCTGGGCGCAGGGTCGCTGGTTTCGATCAGGCGGCAGGCGCGGGTGACCAGTTGGCTGTGGCGGGTGGTGCTGGGCTTGCTGATACAACGCTTGCAGGCACGGTAGCCTGCGGCTTCGGCAGCAGCGGGGGTGTCGTAGAACTCGACATTGGTGCGCTTGGCCATGCGTGATTTGCAGCCGGGGTGGCAGTAGACGCCGGTGGTGCGGACGGCGTAGACAAAGTGCCCTGTGGCGGTGGAGTCCCGGGATTCCACGGCTTGCCAGCGTTGGTCGGGGGTGGTGTAGAGATTCATGGGTTAGCATCCAGATAAGTTGTCGCCTGTACCGGCCCTTTCGCGGGTAAACCCGCTCCCACAGGGACTGCACAAGGCTCGAGCATTGGGCAGTCCTGGGACTGCGCAAGGCTCGAACCCGGCAGAGGTACCTGTGGGAGCGGGTTTACCCGCGAAAGGGCCAGTACAGGCGATGCAAAAACCTCAGGCCCGCCACAGGTACCAGGCCGCCACGGTTCGAAACGGCCGCCAGCCGCCGCCCAGCGAGCGCATCTGCGCAGGTGTCGGCGCCTTGTCCAGCCCCTTCAGCCGTCGGTAACCCTCGCGCACGCCAAAATCATCTACTGGCAGAATGTCTGAACGCTCCAGGCTATAGATCAGCAGCATCTCCACCGTCCATCGCCCTACCCCGCGCAAGGCTACCAAGCGTTCGATCAGTGCTTCGTCGGCCATGGCCAATGCCTCTTCCCGCGTCGGCACCAGGCCTTCCAGCCGTGCCTGGGCAATGCCTTGCACCGTGGCCATCTTGCTTGCCGAGAACCCACAGGCGCGCAGGGTTTCCGGGCTGACCGTCAATAGCTGCTGTGGCGTCGGGAACGCAACCTCCGGGAACAATGCCAGCAACCGGCCAAGGATCGCTTCGGCAGCCCGGGCATGCAGTTGCTGGTAGGCGATGGCCCGCACCAATGCCTCGTAGGGCTCACGCCCCGGCGTGGCCTGGTGCAGGCAAGGGCCGATTGCAGCAATGTGCCGCGACCAGTCCGGGTCGAGTGCTGCCAGGTATTCAGTGGCCTCGCAGTAGGCCTCGGGCGAAAGGTCGGCCAGAATCATGACGCCTCCAACAGGTTGAGTGCAGGCCCAGCTTAGCTCAGCCGTTCATCGGGTAAACGCCGGTTCTTGCGCGGCGAATTCCTGGCATACCATTGCCCTGCGCCGCGTTCCCCGCATAGAATTGAGAACTATTCACAATCGCACAGTTCACAGGGCCGGGCCTTCGCTACGATGCAGATCAACGACACGCTCAAGCCGACCGAGGTCGCTCTGCTCTACCAGGCCCACCACAGCTGGCTGCGCGGCTGGTTGCGCAACCGGGTAGGTTGCAGCGAGCATGCCGCCGACCTGGCCCAGGATACCTTCGTGCGGCTGTTGCGGGCCCGCCAGGCTTCACCACTGAAAGAGCCACGCGCCTATCTCAGCAGCATCGCCCGTGGCCTGATGATCGACCAGTTCCGCCGTCGCGCACTGGAACACGCCTACCAGCAAAGCCTGGCCCACCTACCCGAAGCCGAGGTACCCAGCGAAGAGCACCGCCTGGTCATTCTCGATGCCCTGGGCCGCCTCGACCGTGCCCTGCACCAGCTCAAGCCGCGTGTTCGCCAGGCGTTTCTGCTGGCTCAACTGGATGGCTTGAGCATCGTGCAGATTGCTCAGCAGCTGGAAGTGTCGCGGGCCACCGTCGAACGCGACCTGGCCAAAGCCCTGGGCGTCTGCTACCGGTTACGTTATGCCGATGCATGAGCCGGCGCAGGCGCAGGTCGACCAGGCCATCGACTGGCTGGTGAAGCTGCGCTTCGACCGCCCCAGCGCACGTACCGAGCAGCAATTCCAGCACTGGCTGGCCAGCCACCCGCACAACCCGCTGGCCTGGCAACGGGTCAGCCAACTCGGCGACGAACTGGCCGGGCTGCCCAAGGACCTGAGCCGGCGCACCCTGGACGGCAGCCAGCGCCAGCGCAGCAGCCGCCGTGACCACCTCAAGTTACTGAGCCTGCTGGCCGTGGGCGGCAGCCTGGGCTGGGCCACGCGCGAACCTCTGGGCCTGCCGCAACTGCTGGCCGACAGCAGCACCGCCACGGGTGAACGGCGCCAGTGGCAAGTCAGCGATGGCAGCCATGTACAGCTCAACACTGCCAGCGCCATCGACCTGCATTACAGCGCCGAGCAACGCCAGTTGGAACTGGTACGCGGCGAGGTCAGCCTGGACAGCAACCCCAACGATACCCGTCCGTTCTACATCGACACCCGCATCGGCACGCTGACCACCCTCAACGGCCAGTTGCTGCTGCGTGAAAACAACCAAGGCCTGCTGCTGGCAGTGCGTCGTGGTGAAGTTACGCTGTTCCCCACCTCGGCCACACCGCGCCAGGTGCATTCGGGCGAAACGGTACAGATTGGGGCCAATGGCAGTGTCCACACGGTGGCGCTGCACAGCGACCCTTGGGGCTGGACCGACGGTGTGCTCAGCGTGCAGCAGATGCCACTGGGCGAGTTTGTCGCAGAGCTCGCCCGCTACCGCCCGGGCCTGTTGCGCTGCGCCCCTGAGGTGGCGAACTTGAAGGTGTCAGGCACCTATCAGTTGGCCAATACCGGTCAGATCCTGCAGTTGCTCACCCGCAGCCTGCCGGTACGTGTCGACTACAAAACGCGCTACTGGGTAAGCATTGGCGCAGCCTGAAAAGCACATCATTCCGCCACGGCGCGCATGCGGCCCGCGCGTCGGTACGATTGCCGGGCAAAACACACGAACAACCCGGCCATCAGCGCCAGCGCCATGGGCAGGCCATGCGGGGCCACATCCATCGCCGCACCACTCACCAGCGGGCCGATCAGGCTACCAACGCCCCACAACAACCCCACGCTGGCATTGGCAGTGACCAGATCCTGGCCTTTGAAACGTTGCCCGATCAGCACCAACGCCAGGGTATAAATGCCCCCCGCAACCGCGCCCAGCACCACCAGCAGCGGCCACAGCAGCCAGGTCATGTTCAGCAGCCACGGCAGGCCGATGCCAATCGACATCGCCACCAACCCGCACACCAGGTGCAGCCCGGTGCGCTCCACCCGATCGGCCAGCCAGCCCAACGGCAGCTGGAACAGCATGTCGCCGGCAAACACCACCGTCACCATCAGCGCCGCCACGCCTACGGCAAAACCATGGCTGGAGGCGTACACCGGCAACAGCGACAGCACCACGGCATCGAAGAACGAGAAGAACAGCACCGCCACACACAGCGCAGGTGCCACGCGGAAGAAGCCGGCCAGGCCGAAGCTCTTGTCGCCTTCTTCATGCTCGACATGGTCATTGGGTACGGTCAGCACGATGCACAGCAACGCCAGGCCATAGCAGGCGGTGACCACACCGGTGATCCACGGGCTGTTGGCGCCCAGCAGCGCGAGCATGGCCGGGCCGAGCACCTGGAAGCCGGTAAAGCTGGTGGCATAAAGGGCCATGATCTTGCCGCGATTGTGCTCAGGGCACAGCTCGTTGACCCACGACTCGCCGAGGATGATGGCGATGCCCATACCCAGCCCCAGGCCCAGGCGCAGCAGGGCCAGCAACCACATCGAGCCGAAAGCCGATTCGAGCAAGGCGATGCTGACGGTGCACAGGCTGAAGCTCAGCAGGTAGATGGTGCGCCGGGTGAGGTGCCGGCAGCAGGCGTCGACCAGAAACGCCGAGAGCATCATGCCCGCAGCGGGGATGGCCGAGATGATGCCGATTTCCAGGGTACTGGCCCCGGCCTCATGCAGGCGCAACGACACCAGCGGCAGGCTGGCCCCCAGGCTGAAGCCCACGACAGAAACGGCGAACAACAGGCCCGCCAGCAAACGCATGTTCATGTACCACTCCTTGCAAACCAGAAAGACGTGCAGACACAGGCGCGCACGCCGGGGCGGCGAGCGACGCAAAAGCGCAGATCAGTTCAGGCGAGGTGTGGCGAGAAGGTGAAGGCAAACAGCACGCTGCGGCGACGCTTGAGCACCGTATCGCTCGGCCACGCACGACGCAGGGCCTGGAGCGCAGGCTGGCGGGCATGTGGGAGGGACGGGTTACGGCGCATTGCTTTGGCTACTTTGTAGAAGGTTGAAAAGAGGCGGCACTCTAGGCGAAGGGTATCAGGCAGTCAATTGTCGGGGGCCGCTGCGCGCGCCATCGCCGGCAAGCCAGCTCCTGCAGGTTTTGCACATGACTCAAGGTATGTACAGCCGAGGTGGGAGCTGGCTTGCCGGCGATGGGCTGCAAAGCAGCCCCATATAATCAGCGCTTGCCGGTACTTGGCAAGAACACCGCCAGCAACCCGAACAACGGCAGGAACGAGCATAGCCCGTACACATACTCGATACCGCGCAGGTCCGCCACATACCCCAGCAGCGCCGCGCCAATGCCGCCAAAGCCGAACATCAGCCCGAAGAAGATCCCGGCGATCATGCCCACGCTACCCGGCACCAGCTCCTGCGCATACACCACGATCGCGGAAAACGCCGAGGCCAGGATAAAGCCGATCACCACGCTCAGCACGGTGGTCCAGAACAGGTCGGCATATGGCAGCGCCAAGGTGAACGGCGTTACCCCCAGGATCGAGAACCAGATCACGGCCTTGCGCCCTATGCGGTCACCGATCGGGCCGCCAAAGAACGTGCCCGCCGCCACTGCACCCAGGAACAGGAACAGGTGCAACTGCGAGCTGGCCACCGACACATCGAACTTCTCGATCAGGTAGAAGGTGAAGTAGCTGGTGAAGCTGGCCATGTAGAAGTACTTGGAGAACACCAGCAGCCCCAGCACGATCAGCGCCGCGATCACCCGATTGCGTGAAATGCCATGGGTGGCCTGCACCGCCTTGCGCGCCTTGGCCTGGTTGAGGTGCTCCTTGTACCAGCTACGCAGCATCAGGGTTACACCGAGGAAGAACAACCCTGCCAGGCCGAACCAGGCCACGTGGCTCTGGCCGAACGGAATGACGATGGCCGCGGCCAGCAGCGGGCCCAGTGCGGAACCGGTGTTGCCGCCAACCTGGAAGGTCGATTGGGCCAGGCCGAAGCGCCCGCCCGAGGCCAGGCGTGCAATACGCGAGGTTTCCGGGTGGAACGTCGACGAGCCAATCCCCACCAGCGCCGAGGCCAGCAGAATCATCGGGAAGCTGCCGACGAAGGCCAGCATCACGATACCCACCAACGTGCACAAAGTGCCCAGCGGCAAGAGGTTCGGCGTTGGCCGGCGGTCAGTAAAAAAGCCGACCCAGGGTTGCAGCAGCGAAGCGGTGATCTGGAACGTCAGGGTAATCAGGCCGATCTGGGCGAAGCTCAGGTCGTAATTGGCCTTGAGCATCGGGTAGATCGCCGGCAGCACCGACTGGATCAGGTCGTTGATCAAGTGCGCCAGGGCGCAGAAGCCGATGATGCGCATTACCAGCGGCGTCGCTTGGCTCGCCGCTGCGCTGGTGGACGCCGTGGAGGCGCTACTGGTGGCCATGTGCCTGAATCTCCGTCCGCAGTTTGGGATCCGATTATCGGGAAACAAATAGATACATAGCTACCTTTTTTATCCCTCCGTCGTCACGTACTTGAAAATGGTTCTCAATATAATTAGCATCCTTAATCCAATCCCTGTCATCGTTGGGCGAAACGGCCCCTCTCGTGAGCAGACTGAACCCATGAGCCCGATGCCCGCCAAGCAGCTGCAGCCCGACCCACAGCAAGAAGCGCTGGAGTGGTTTTCGCTGTTGCGCCAGCCCGGTTGCGACGAAACCCAGCGCCAGGCATTCGCAGCCTGGTGCCAGGTCCAAGAGAACGCCCACGCCTACGCCGAGCTGGAGACATTCTGGCAACAGCTGCAACCACCCGCCCGCCCTCGCCCACGGCAGGTCACTGTGCGTCGCAGCCACCTGGGCAAATGGATGGCGCTGGTGTTCCTGCTCGGGTTGGGCGCCGCAGCCTACCTGTACTGGCCGCTGATGCAGCGCCTGGCCAGCGAACTGCACACCGATGTGGGCGAGCGGCGCAGCACACGCCTGGCGGATGGCACGACCTTGAACCTGGACAGCGCCAGCGCCATGAACGTCAACCTGCGCGGCCGCACTCGCCAGCTGCACTTGGTGCAGGGCCAGGTGTACCTGGACGTCGTGCTCGACGGTCGGGCCATGGAAGTGGAAGTTGGTAACGCACGCATCCAGGTGTTCGGCACCCGCCTGCAGGTAGCCCGCCATGCCGGTCATGATGAACTTGTGGTACTCAGTGGCAAGGCCATGGTCACCCAGGGGGGTGAACAGCGCATGGTCTCTGCAGGCGAGCGGGTCACCTTCAATGACACACGCATCGACCCGGTGCAGAAGGCTGACCTGAAAACCGCAGACAGCTGGCGCAACGGCCGCCTGAAAGCCACCGACATGCCATTGGGGCAGGTGCTGGGGCGCCTTGCCGGCTATCAGGGGCAGCGCGTGTGGATGATGGATGAACAGATGGCCCACCGACGCGTTAGCGGCGATTTCAACCTCGACCGGGCTGGCGAAAGCCTGCAATCACTGGCGGCGGCCCAGCATCTGCAGCTTCAGGGCGTGCTCGGGCACTGGCTTGTGGTGCACTGAAACCAAGCCCGGCCGCTAAGTTTTTGAAAGCGTGCAAATTTTTTTTGAAATGAGTGTTGACAGAGGGTCCGTTCAAGAGAATAATGCGCGCCATCGGCTACATAGCTCAGTTGGTTAGAGCATAGCATTCATAATGCTGGGGTCCGGGGTTCAAGTCCCTGTGTAGCCACCAAACAAGACGAAGGGCTTACCGCAAGGTAAGCCCTTTTTCTTTGCCTGCGAAAAAGCCCCCACGCTTTAGGGTTGAGCAAACAATGGCACGGAGCACGCAGTCGCCCGTCAACGTATTCCGGTCACCCCCACTGCGAGACCAAGGCCAATCAGCGCCAGCCCGATGACGCGGTCTACCAGCACTTGCCTGTCGATCATCGCCTTGCGCAATACCGCACTTGAGAAAAACACCGCCACCAGGCTAAACCACAGCCAATGGGCAAAGGACATGAACGCGCCGTAGGCAAAATCCAGCGCCAGCGGGCTGCCTGGCTGCACCACCTGGGTGAAAGCGCTGATAACGAACAACATGGTCTTGGGGTTCAGGGCATTGGTCAGAAAGCCCGTGCGCAGGGCGTGCAGCACGCTGCCGGCGGGTTGACTGCCGCCCTCGAGGTGGATGCGCTGAGTGTTGGTAAGCGACTTGTAGCCCAGGTAGATCAGGTAACCCGCACCGAGCACTTTCATGACCAGGAACAGCGCCGGGCTCTGGCTGATGATCACGGCAATGCCCAGCACCGTGTACAGCACGTGCACCTGCACCCCCAACGCGATGCCGACCGCGGCGGCCAGCCCGGCCCTGCGGCCTTGGGCATAACTGCTGCGGGTGACCATGGCGAAATCGGCGCCAGGGCTGATGACGGCGAGCAAGGTGAACAGGGCGACGGCGATGATTTCGGTCATGCTGATGGCTCTCGATAGGCGATGAAAATGCACAGGCCTGGGGATTATCGAGGGCTTATGAACCAGGAAAAATCGATTTATAGTGAGGCATATCTGATAGTTTTTTTCACAGAATAATAACGCCTGCGCCGGCCTCTTCGCGGGCACGCCCGCTCCCACAGGGATCCCACCGCACCGGAAAAAAGCACATTACCTGTGGGAGCGGGCATGCCCGCGAAGAGGCCGGCGCAGGCAAAAAGGGATGCCATGAAGCTGCCGCCACTCAACGCCTTCCGCTACTTCGACATCGCCGCCCAGACCGAGAGCTTCGTGCGCGCCGCCGAGCACTTGCACGTCACCCACGGCGCGGTCAGCCGCCAAATACGCCTGCTTGAAGAAAGCCTTGGCGTGGCGCTGTTCGAGCGCCGTAACCGGGCCATTTTCCTCACCTCCGCCGGCCGTGCCCTGCAAGGCACCACCCAGGCGATCTTCGAACAGCTCGAGGGCGCCGTGCAGCGCTTGCAACAACAGGCCCGCGACAATGTGCTGGTGCTGTCCTGCGAGCCGACCATCGCCATGCGCTGGCTGATCCCGCGCCTGCCCCGCTTCCATGCCGACCACCCCGACCTGCAGCTGCACCTGGTGGCCGCCGGCGGGCCGCTGGACTTCGCCCGCAGCGGTGTCGACCTGGCAATCCGCCGCGACGACTTCCACTGGGACAAACAGCTGTTTAACCAGAAAATCTGTGACGAATGGATCGGCCCGGTGTGCCACCCCTCCTCCCCCACCCAGCTCGACGGCCAACGCCTGCTGCACAGCACCACCCGCCCCGCTGCCTGGCCCACCTGGCTGCGCCTCAGCGGCCAGCAGGCGCGGCACAACGAACGCAGCGACTACGAACACTTCTACCTGACGATCCAGGCCGCCAGCGCCGGCCTGGGCCTGGCCATGGCCTCAGCCCTGATGGTGCGCGATGAACTCGACAGCGGGCAGCTGCAGGCACCGTTCGGTTTTGTGCGCGATGGCTCGGCTTATCACCTACTTAGCCAACAGCCCCTGGACGACAGCGGCAAGCGCCAGCGCTTCGCCGAGTGGGTAATGGGCGAGTGCCAGCGCTGCCTGGCTCACTTGGGTTTGACGCAGAACGACGACCCCGCGCTGCCATCGCCGCCCCAGGTGCGATAGCCAGCGGTATCCAGATGGATGCGCCCCGACGGGTAGCGCCCCAGGCCCATGCTCCACGCCTGGCCATGCTGCTGCCAGAAACGGCACAGCGGGTTAGGGTCGGCCCAGGCCGGCAGCAGGATATCGACGGCGAAGGCGCGGGTATGGGCACTGTTGGCAGCACCGCCTGCACACCTATTGAGACGTGGGTCGCGATAGGCCGAAACCACCTCGAACTGGCGCAGGATCCCTTGGTCGTCGAGCGTCTTGATCAGCGAAAGGGTCGAGCGTACAGCCGGCCAGTTGCTGGCAGGCGGCACGGCGAAGGGAGAGGCGTGGCACAGCTTCCAGTCAGAGGCCGAACGCAGCAGTTGGTGGATAGGCACTACACCGTAAAGACGGGCATCCACCAGCATTTCACGAAAGGGACGGGTTTGATGGTCGCCGGCCCACTGGGCGAACATCCACAGGTCGCGTTGGTCGGCGTGGGCAGTGCCCGCTATCAGCAGGCCTGCCGCCAGAAGCAGTTTTTTCATTCTTCATCCATCCCTGCATAGAGAACAAAGAAAGCTGCGCGCTGGATGGCACCGACTATGCCAGGTCAATCCTCAAGCAGGGTGCAGGCCATCACCAAGGCGTCTTCACGGCCACCGGCAATTGGATAATAGTCGCGGCGGCGGCCGATTTCGTTGAAACCGTAGCGCTCGTACAGACGATAGGCCGACTGGTTGCTGGCGCGAACTTCCAGGAAGCATTCGCGGCCATTGAGCTGGTAGGCCCGGGCCATCAGGTGCTCCAGCAGGCGCAGGCCCAGGCCGCGCCCCTGGTTTTCAGGTTTGACGGTGATGTTGAGCAGGTGCGCCTCGTCGATGATCACGTTGATCACACCATGGCCGACCTGCTGCTGGCCATCGAACATCAGCCAGACTTCGTACGACTTGAGAGCATCCTGAAAGATCCCGCGGGTCCAGGGGTGACTGAACGCGGCATATTCGATCTTAAGTACGGCTTCCAGATCCGCCTCGGTCATCGGGCGGAAACTGATCGATTCACTCATTCAACGCTCTTCCAGCGCGCCATCAGCTGGCGCATGGCTTTCCAGACGTCCGCCTTGCGCTGCGGCTCGTCCATCAACAGTTCAAGGCCCGGCAGCGCCCAGGCAACGCCCAGGCCGCCCAGCTCAAGGGTTTGGTAATAGGCCTCGGCATCGGCATTGGCGGCAAAGCGCAGTGCCGGCAAGCCGATCAGCCACAGGCAGGTACTCGGGGCGTCCTCCAGGCGCGCCTGGACAAAGCCCTGGACGAAGTCGCGCGCGGCTTCGGGGCCCTGGTCCATGTTGCCGCGTACCAGCAACGGCCAGCGCACCGGTTCGCCGATGATCTGCGGGGCGTCAGGCAGGCCGGCGGCGCGCAGCATGTCCTTGAGCAGCAGGTAGGACGGGTCGCGGCTCTGAAACGGCTGGCCGGTGGTCAGTTCGACCAGCAGCAGGCAGCTGCCAGCGCGCAGCAACTGCAGCGAGAAGCGCGGTGGAGGCACCGGGGCCGGCCGTGGCGGTGCGGGCTGCTCCTCGGCCTCGACGGGCTTGGCGGCAGGCTTGGGCGCACTACCCGGGCGCGGGATCTCGATTTTCGGCCGCTCACCGGAGCGGGCCTGGGGGCTGGCGGGCGTTTCGTTTGCAGCCGGTGCCGGCCTGACTTCGAAGTCGATGTCCTCGACCGGCGCCACCGGCAATAGCAGCTCGGGGCGCGACGGTGCGGCGAACGGCAGTTCGGCGCGCGGCAGCCAGTGCACCACTTGCATGGCAGAAAGGTAGGCGCGGCGACGCGGTTCGGTCAGCAAGGGGCGGATATCCGAGGGGCTCAAGACAGTTGGGCATTCTAACGTGTACGCCTTGGGTTTTGCAGCGCCTATCAGACCGAGCGCCGCGCGGGCGGCGCGCGATCTCCACACCACCACAAAAACAACGCCATACACCCACAAACAAAAAGGTTATCTCTCATTACAGACCAAGGGGTGAAAACCTCCCCCCCGGATGCAGTACAATCGCCCCCTTTTTCTTGGCAACGAGTCGAAGCCAATGATCGAACCCAAGCGCGTCCTGCGCGCCCTAGCCGAACACTGGGCCCTGATCGAGCCGCTGTGCGAGCGTTTCGACCAGGGCACCCTGAGCCTGGTCGAGTTGCGCCAGCATGTGGGCCGCCAGCAGCTCGAAAGCACCCCGCAGGACATCACCCAGCTACTCGACGTGTGGATCCGCCTGGATATCCTGGTCCCGGTGGCCAAGAGCCCGAACCGCTTCGAGCTCAACGCGCAGATCCACGACTTCCTCGCCTACCTGCGCCGCGAACACCGCCTGGGCCTGTGCCTGGAGATCGAAGCCTACCTGCGCCACCTCGAACGCCTGGCCGGCCATATCCAGGACGCCTTCGACAACCGCGACAGTGACGACCTGGCGCGCCAGCTGCGCCTGCTCGACATGCGCGTACGCGATGTGCTGAAAAAGCTCGATAACGACGAACAGGCACTGGTTGCCGTGGCCGAGCGGGCCAAGACCAGCAACCGCCAGATCCCGCTGCGCCAGCGTTATGCCGAAGTACTGGCCACCTGGGACGAATACGTCGAGCCGATGATCCAGCTGGTGAACGCCGACGGCGCCTTCGAACAAGGCGTGCGCAAGGTTGAGACCGTGCTGCTGAAGCTGCTGGGCGAACAGGCGCGCCTGGGTCACCTGGTCGATGACGACATGCTGCTGCGCACCCACGCACGCATCCTGGAAATGCAGACCAGCGCCCAGCTGACCCTGCGCCACGCCCGTGAATTGCTGCTGCCGCTGCGTGAAGAAGCCCGCCGACACAACGCCGTGACCCGTGGCGCCGCGCTGGCCTTGTCGGTGATCCGGCGCAAGGGCATCGACGCCGTGCCGCAGGCGGCCATGCCGATGTTCACCCGCCCGCAAAGCACCTTCCTCGGCAGTGCCAGCCAGGTCGAGGCCTATGTGTACGCCCTGGCGCGCTTCGAGCCCAAGCCGGCGCGCTTCCCCAAGGCCCACAAGACCCAGTCCGGCGCCCTGCCCCGTGCACCACGCACGGTCAAGGAAATGGCCGAACGCTGCGAACAGGCCCTGCCACTGCCCGACCTGATGGTCTGGCTGCTGGAACAGGAACCCGAAGGCGCCACCGACGAACTGCTGTACTGGTTCTCGCGCCTGTCGCGGGAAAAGCGCTTCAAGCGCGAACGCCTCGAGCGCCGCGAATACACCACCCAGGAACACCTGGTCAGCCTGCGCTCGTACGCCCTGACCTCCAGCCGCGAAGACGCCACCAGCGCGCCTACCGAACCCAACGCGAGCCCAGCCCATGCATCTTGATCTTTCCGAACTGTCCCAGCTCGCGCCGATCTTCCGCGAGCTGTTCAAAGGCTTCCACGTCAGCCGCCGCGACCCCGAGCTGTACGCCCAGCTGTCGAACTTCCAGGACCAGTACCGCACCTTGTTCAAGGCCCTGGGCTTCGAGCTGGTGTGCGATACCCGCGGCTTCTATTACTTCGTGCCGGACATGACCGCCGCGCAGGTCAACAAGACCGCGCAGCGCTTGTCGCTGTTCACCTTCATCCTGGTCGAGCACCTGGCTGACCAGGGCCGTGACCCAATGGCCGTGCTGGACGGCGGCAGCATCGGCCGCGACGAACTGCCCTCGCTGCTGGACAAGTACCGCGACCTGTTCCTGCAGGCCGAAGTGCAGACCGTGGACGAGTTGGAAGAAAAAATCCTGCGCCGCATGACCCAGCTCGGCTTCGCCCATGAAGAAGGCGGCATCTACCGCTTCCTGCCGCCAATGCACCGCTTCCTCGATGTGTGCCTTTCGGTGCAGCAGGACCGCGACCTGGCCGCCACCCTGCACAGCGTGCTGCCGCTGCCGACCCCGGTGCTGGTCGAGGAAGAAAGCCCCGAAGAACTCAACCGCACCGACGACCCGCTCGACCTCACGCCCTTCGAGGGCGAGGAAAGCGAAGAGGACGCCCTGGCCCGGGCCATCCGCGAAGAGCAACAGGAGATTGACGCATGAGCCAGGAACGCTACGGCATCCGCCGCTTTGCATTGCTCAACACCGCCGGCTACAGCCTTGGCCTGTTCCCGCTGGAGCATCCGCTGTCGGTATACGGTGCCAACAACCTGGGTAAATCGGCGTCGATCAACGCCCTGCAGTTCCCGATCCTGGCGCGTATGTCGGACATGAGTTTCGGCAAGTACAGCCTCGAACAGTCGCGCCGCTTCTACTTCGCCAGCGACACCTCGTACATTCTCTGCGAACTGAGCCTGCCCCACGGCCCGCACGTGATCGGTGTGGTCGGCCGCGGCCCGGGCGGCGGTTTCGGTCACCAGTTCTTCGCCTACAAAGGCGAACTGGACCTGGCCCATTACCAGAAGAACGACACCTGCCTGCGCCAGAAAGAGCTGTTCACCAATCTGGAGCGGCTGGGCATCAAGGCCTATGAGCTGAAGCCGGACGAACTGCGCCGCCTGCTGGTTGGCGGCCACACCTCGGTGCCGCTCGACCTGACCATGATCCCGCTGCGGTCCACCAGCGAGCAAAGCCTGAAAACCTTCCGCGCGCTGTTCATCAACCTGCTACACATGCGCGAAATTACCGCGGCCAAGCTCAAGCAGCTGTTCCTTGATGCCTTCGAGCACAGCCTGCGTTCGGGCAGCGTCGACTACATTGCCGCGTGTGAGGAAGCCTTCCGCGACGTGCGCCGCATGGAGCAGGACTACAACGCCCTGGTCGCTGCCGGCCCATTGGTCGAGGCCCTGGCCGGTGGTGTCGCCCAGCGCGACATTCTGCGCGGCAAGCTGCATCGCATTTCGCCGGTGCTCGATACCCTGCTGGGCACCTGGCAGGAATACGCCATGGCGCGCAAGGAAGAGCTGGTCATCCAGTCCGAGCACTATCGCGGCGAGCAGGACCGCCTGCAGAACGACCAGCGCGGTGGCACTCAGGAGCTGATGCGCCTGGAGCGTGAAATCACCGGTATCCAGCGCTGGCTGGGCGAGCTGTCGGTGCTCAAGCACCGCTTTGCCCTGGTCGATGACGTCAAGGTCCTGGAGCAGCAACTGCTGGCAGCCAAGGATGCCCACGACGAACTGGCCGGCGCCCTGGCGCAGTCTCGCCAGTTCAGTGCCGAAGACCTGGACGAGCGCGTACGCGACCTGGAAAAACGCCTGAAGCAGGTCAAGCAGCAGCTGGACCACGCTGACAACAACAGCTACGCCCGCCTGCGCGAAGAGTTCTCGCAGCAGGACGTCGACCGCCTGATGCGCCTGTTCAACGGTGCACTGTTCAGCCTGCCGCTGGGCGACCGTGGCATCGAGCTGGACGACAGCGCCCTGTGGGTAAAATCGCTGGAAGCGGTGCTGGACGGTTTCAAGGGCGAGCGTTTCGAAGCCCCGGGCCTGTCCATCGACCTCACCCACATCGACCCACCGGCGCTGCAGGCCCTGGCCGACCGCGCCGCCCTGCGCGACCAGAAAGAGCGCCTGGAAAAAGAGCTGAAGCAGCTCAAGACCCAGCAGGCTGTAACCGCCGACCGCACCGCTTCGAAGGCGCAGACCGAAACCCTTTACCAGCAAGTGCTGGACGCGCAGAAGGCGCTGGAAGACTTCCGCCGCAGCGAAACCCTGGCCGCCGAAGAGCCCGAGAAGCTGGAACAGCTGTCGCAACTGGAAGCCGCCCAGGACGAACTCAAGCGCTCCAGTGATGCCTTCACCGAGCGCGTCCAGCAGCTGTCGGCCAAGCTGCAGCTGGTCGGCCGGCAGATCGGTGACCTCGAGTCCAAGCAGCGCACTCTGGAAGACGCCCTGCGCCGTCGCCAGCTGCTGCCGGCCGACCTGCCCTACGGCACCCCGTTCATGGAAGCCATCGACGACTCGATGGACAACCTGCTGCCCCTGCTCAACGACTATCAGGACAGCTGGCAGGGTCTGCAACGGGTAGACAACCAGATCGAGGCGCTGTACGCCCAGGTGCGCCTCAAGGGCGTGGCCAAGTTCGACAGCGAAGACGACATGGAGCGACGCCTGCAACTGCTGGTGAACGCCTATGCACACCGTACCGAAGAAGCCCTGACCCTGGCCAAGGCCCGCCGCGCGGCGGTCACCGACATCGCCCGGACCCTGCGCAATATTCGCAGTGACTATGACAGCCTCGAGCACCAGCTGGCCCTGTTCAACCGCGAGATCAACAAGCGTCAGGTCTCCAACCTGGAGAGCTTCCGCGTGGTGCTGGCGCCGAACAAGGAAGCGCTAAAACACATCGACCAGATCATCCACAGCGCCGGCCAGTACGAAGAAGGCGAAACCCTGTCGGTGTTCGACCTGACCCAGAGCGCCGAACAGGACAACAAGAACGAAGAGGCCAAGGAGTACCTGGCACGCCTGGTGGCGGCCAACCACAACCAGCTGGGCCTGAAAGACCTGTTCGAGCTGGCGTTCGAGATCACCAAGGTCAACGGCCAGCCGATCATCCACGCCGACATCGACGGCGCCGCGTCCAACGGCACCACCATGACCATCAAGGCGCTGACCAACATGTACTTGTTGCTGCACCTGATGGACCGCGACCTGGCCGGGCGCATTCGCCTGCCGTACTACCTGGACGAAGCAGCGGACATCGACGAACGCAACCAGGCCGCACTGCTTGAGACCAGTTTGCAGCTGGGCTTCGTACCGATTCTGGCGAGTGTGAAGCCACAGGTATCGGCGCACGTGGCAATCGACCTGGAAGGCGGCAGCGGGCCGAACGGCATCTACATCGACGAGGCGGACTGGAAGTTCATCAGCCGGCTGGATGAGGTGAAGAAGGTTGTGCGTGAGGATCAGGCCGAGGAACTGGCCTGACATTTGTGTATGGGGCCGCGTTGCGGCCCATTCGCCGGCAAGCCAGCTCCCACAGGTACTGCACAAGGCTCAAGGTCTGCGCAGCACCTGTGGGAGCTGCCTTGCCGGCGATTGGAGGCCGTAGGCCTCCCGCGATTCAACAGGCTATCAATGAGCCCAAGGCAGGATCGGAATCGCGGTCACCGCGTTCTGCGGGCTGCCTTCGATCATGCGGTCGCTGTACACCAGGTACACCAGCGTATTGCGCTTCTTGTCGAGAAAGCGCACCACCTGCATGGTCTTGAACACCAGCGAGGTGCGTTCCTTGAACACTTCCTCGCCGTCTTTCAACTCACCCTTGAAGTTGATCGGCCCGACCTGACGGCAGGCAATCGACGCCTCCGCACGGTCCTCCGCCAGCCCTAGGCCACCCTTCATGCCGCCAGTCTTGGCCCGCGACAGGTAGCAGGTCACGCCCTCGACCTTGGGGTCGTCAAACGCTTCGACCACGATGCGGTCGTTCGGCCCCAGGAACTTGAAGACAGTGGACACCTGGCCGACTTCCTCGGCCCCGGCCAGCATTGGCAGCGCCAGTGCCGCCACGGCAATTACCCGCTTGAACATGCTCATACCAGCACCAGATTGTCGCGGTGTACCAACTCGGGCTCCGCGCTATAGCCAAGGATCGACTCGATGGTATCGGACGACTGACCAATAATCTTCTGCGCCTCCAGGGCGCTGTAGTTGGCCAACCCGCGGGCCACTTCAACACCGTCCGGGCCAACGCACACCACCATCTCGCCACGGCGGAAGCTGCCCTGCACGGTCTTCACGCCAACCGGCAGCAGGCTCTTGTTGGCCTGGCGCAGCGCCTGCACGGCGCCGGCATCCAGCACCAGGGTGCCACGGGTTTGCAGGTGGCCAGCCAGCCACTGCTTGCGCGCAGCGAGCATGCCGCGCTCTGGCGACAGCAAGGTACCCAGGCGCTCGCCCGCCTTGAGGCGGTCCAGCACGCGCTCGATGCGGCCACCGATGATGATGGTGTGGGCACCGGAACGGGCAGCCAGGCGCGCGGCGCGCAGCTTGGTCTGCATGCCGCCACGGCCCAGGGCACCACCGGTACCGCCGGCCACGGCATCCAGCGTCGGGTCGTCGGCACGGGCTTCGTAGATCAGCTGGGCTTCGGGGTTGTTGCGCGGGTCGGCGTCGAACATGCCATCGCGGTCGGTGAGGATCACCAGCAGGTCGGCCTCGACCAGGTTGGCCACCAGCGCCGCCAGGGTGTCGTTGTCGCCGAAGCGGATTTCGTCGGTGACCACGGTGTCGTTCTCGTTGATCACCGGCACCACGCCCAGGTCGACCAAGGTGCGCAGGGTGCTGCGGGCGTTCAGGTAGCGCTTGCGGTCGGACAGGTCGTCATGGGTCAGCAGGATTTGCGCGGTGTGCTTGCCGTGCTCGCCGAAGCTCGACTCCCAGGCCTGCACCAGGCGCATCTGGCCGAGCGCGGCAGCCGCCTGCAGCTCGTTCATCGCGCTCGGTCGCGTGGCCCAGCCCAGCTGGCTCATGCCGGCAGCCACGGCCCCGGAGGAGACCAGTACCAACTCCACGCCTGCCTCACGCAGCGCGACCATCTGCTCGACCCAAACGGCCATGGCACCGCGGTCGAGGCCTTTGCCATCGGCGGTCAGCAGAGCACTGCCAATCTTCACGACCCAGCGCTTGGCGCCCGTCACCTTGCTTCGCATCTTCTTCCAACCTATGTCGAATCTGTAGATACCGTGGATACAAAAACGCCGCTCCAGAGAGCGGCGTTTAGTGTACTGCAACCGGTCAGTCGCGCACGTAAATGATTTCCGGACCGTCTTCGTCGTCCTCGAAATCATCGTCCCAAGCGTCATCGTCGCCGATGTCGTGCACGCTCTTGACGCCAGTACGGCGCAAGGTACGCGCGTCGTCCAGGGCCTGCAGCTGGGCACGGGCTTCGTCTTCGATGCGCTGGTCGAGGTCAGCCAGTTCTTCGGCGTAGGCCGGGTCGTTGGCCAGGCGGTCGGCGCGGTCTTCGAGGTAGCGCATCAGGTCGTGGCTGAGCTTGTCGGTACCCTGCTTGGAGATAGCCGAGATCACGTAGACCGGGCCTTCCCACTCCAGGCGGTCGATCACCTCCTGCACACGCTCATCGCGCTCGTCGTCCATGACCATGTCCGACTTGTTCAGTACCAGCCAACGCTCACGCTCGGCCAGCGACGGGCTGAAGCGGGTCAGCTCGTTGACGATCACTTCGGCCGCATCGGCCGGGCTGCTTTCGTCCAGCGGCGCGATGTCCACCAGGTGCAACAGCACACGGGTACGCGCCAGGTGCTTGAGGAAGCGGATACCCAGGCCGGCACCTTCGGAAGCGCCTTCGATCAGGCCGGGGATGTCGGCGATGACGAAGCTCTTCCAACGGTCGACGCTGACCACACCCAGGTTTGGCACCAGGGTGGTGAACGGGTAATCGGCCACTTTCGGCTTGGCGGCCGAGACCGAGCGGATGAAGGTACTTTTGCCGGCGTTCGGCAGGCCCAGCAGGCCAACGTCGGCCAGCACCTTCATTTCCATCTTCAGGTCGCGCTGGTCGCCCGGCTTGCCTGGCGTGGTCTGGCGCGGTGCACGGTTGGTACTGGACTTGAAACGGGTGTTGCCCAGGCCGTGCCAGCCGCCTTGGGCGACCATCAGCTTCTGGCCAGGGGTAACCAGGTCACCGATCACTTCCTGGGTGGAAGCATCAATCACGGTGGTACCGACCGGCACGCGCAGGAACAGGTCTTCACCCTTCTTGCCGGTGCAGTCGGTGCTGCCGCCATTGGAGCCGCGCTGGGCTTCGTGGTGACGGGTGTAGCGGTAGTCGACCAGGGTGTTCAGGTTTTCGTCGGCAACCATGTACACCGAGCCGCCGTCACCGCCGTCACCGCCGTTAGGGCCACCGTTCTCGATGAACTTCTCGCGACGGAAGCTCATGCAACCGTTGCCGCCGTCACCGGCCTTGACCCGAATCGATACTTCGTCAACAAACTTCATTAAAACCGCCTCTCGTCGGTAGACGAGTTGAATGACTCAAAAACATGAGGCTCTTGCAAAAATGAGCGCGGCGGCCCCGTACGACCGTAGAAACCAACGCCGGCAACCCAGACAAACAGCTTTGCAAGAGGCTCACCACAAACGAAAAAGCCCCGTCGCATGACGGGGCTTCTGGAGCGACGTCGCGATTAAGCGGCGACGATGCTCACGTAACGGCGCATGAACTCGCCTTTCTTCTCGAACTTGATCACGCCTTCGATCTTGGCGAACAAGGTGTGGTCCTTGCCCATGCCAACGCCGTAGCCAGCGTGGAATTCGGTGCCGCGCTGACGGACGATGATGTTGCCTGGCTTGATAACCTGGCCGCCATACATCTTCACGCCAAGGCGTTTAGATTCTGAGTCGCGACCGTTACGAGTACTACCACCAGCCTTCTTGTGAGCCATGGTTCAATTCTCCAAATAAATTCAGGGGATCTAGGGGATTAAGCCTGGATGCCGGTGATTTTGATCTCGGTGAACCACTGGCGGTGGCCCATACGCTTCATGTGGTGCTTACGACGACGGAACTTGATGATGCGAACCTTGTCGTGGCGGCCTTGCGAAACGACTTCGGCCACTACTTTAGCGCCAGCAACAACTGGAGCACCGATGGTGACTTCTTCACCGTTGGCGACCAGCAGAACGCGATCGAAAGTCACGGATTCGCCAGTGGCGACTTCCAGTTTTTCGATCTTGAGGAATTCACCTTCAGCGACTTTGTACTGCTTGCCGCCGGTAACGATTACTGCGTAAGACATGGTATTTCTCCGATAATCCTGCTCACCCAGCGCTTTATATGATGAGTATTGGCTGGCATGGCTGCACAAGGCTGGAACGGCCCGGCGCAATTGCGTAAGGCAGGTGCTGCCCAGGAAGTTAGGGTGCGCGATTGTACGCAACCCTGGTTTTGCTTGCAAGTGCCGCCCCCGGCCCGCTGGCACCGCGCCTTGACACACCGGTACCCGCGACCTAGCATGCCGCGCAACCTCACTGGAGCAGCCGATGCAACCCCAAACCTTCTACCGCGCGGTGGCTGATGATTTCAGCGCCGTCGACGAGATCATCAAGAAGCAGCTGACCTCGCGCGTGCCGCTGGTATCGAAGATCGGCGACTATATCACGTCGGCCGGTGGCAAGCGCCTGCGTCCCCTGCTGGTACTGCTGTGTGGCAAGGCCCTGGGCCGCGAAGGCGACGACCTGCGCCTGCTGGCTGCCACCATCGAATTCCTGCACACCGCCACCCTGCTGCACGACGACGTGGTCGACATGTCCGGCATGCGCCGTGGCCGCTCCACCGCCAACGCCCTGTGGGGCAACGCGCCGAGCGTGCTGGTGGGCGACTTCCTTTATTCGCGCTCGTTCGAAATGATGGTCGAACTGGGTTCGATGCCGGTCATGCAGATCCTGTCCAAGGCAACCCGCGTGATTGCCGAAGGTGAAGTGCTGCAGTTGTCGCGGGTACGCGATGCCAGCACCACCGAGGAAATCTACATGGAGGTCATCCGCGGCAAGACCGCGATGCTGTTCGAAGCCTCGACCCACAGCGCCGCTGCGCTGGCCGAAGCCACCGACGAGCAGCGCGAAGCCCTGCGCACCTTCGGTGACCACCTGGGCGTGGCCTTCCAGCTGGTCGACGACCTGCTGGACTACAAGGGCGACTCGCAAACCCTTGGCAAGAACGTCGGTGACGACCTGGCCGAGGGCAAGCCTACCCTGCCGCTGATCTACACCATGCGCGAAGGCACTGCCGAGCAGGCTGCGCTGGTACGCCAGGCGATCCAGAAGGGTGGCCTTGAGGATCTGGAACAGATTCGCGTGGCGGTCGAAGCATCGGGCGCGCTGAAGTACACCGCAGAGCTGGCGCGCGACTATGTGAAGCGCGCCATTGCCTGCCTCGAAGTGCTGCCAGCCAGTGAATACCGGGATGCCCTGGTTGAGCTGAGCGAGTTTGCGGTCGCGCGTACCCACTGATCCGAGTCACCTCCATTCGCGGGCTTGCCCGCTCCCACAGGATGAGTACAGCCCTTGAGGTTGGTGCCATCCCTGTTGGAGCGGGCAAGCCCGCACTGCGTTTTGTCCGGACATAATCACTTCTGGAAAAATACCTTTTACAATGTGGGTTTTTAACCGCCCGTCTGTTTGTTTGAGGAACCGAAGTGAGCACTTTGCCAGCCTGCCCAAAATGCAATTCCGAGTACACCTATGAGGATGGCACTCAGCTGATCTGCCCTGAATGCGCCCACGAGTGGTCCGCCAGTGGCGACGCCGAAGCGGCCAGCGACGAGGCGGTGAAGAAGGACTCGGTCGGCAATATCCTGCAGGACGGCGACACCGTCACCGTGATCAAGGACCTCAAGGTCAAGGGTTCGTCCCTGGTGGTGAAGGTCGGCACCAAGGTCAAGAACATCCGCCTGTGCGACGGCGACCACGATATCGACTGCAAAATCGACGGCATCGGCGCCATGAAACTGAAGTCCGAGTTCGTTCGCAAAGTCTGATTACACAAAAAAAAGCCAATAGGCGCTTGCTATTCTGATAATAAGAATTATTCTCATTGGAACTGGTATCCAAGGAGAATAGCCATGACTTATCTGATTGACGCTTGGCTTGACCGCCCTCACCCCTACCTGCGCATTCTTCATCGCGAAACCGGCGAAGTGTGCGCGGTGCTTGAAGAAGAAGCGCTCGACGAACTGCGTGACCAGGGCGACCTGGACATGAGCGGGTTGAATTCGAGTGAACCGGGGGTGCTCAAGGAGCTGGTGCGCAACCTGTTTCTGTTTTGCTATGCGCGGGCATTGCGCCCGATGGGAACAGACTGGAACTGAGGGCCCTGGCGAGGGCTTCGCCCTCGATCGCGGCGCAAGGCCGCTCCTACAGGGGACGCATCCCGCCGAGGGATCGCATATTCCTGTAGGAGCGGCCTTGTGCCGCGAATGGGCCGCAACGCGGCCCCAGCGGTATTACAGAACGTCGAGCAGCTCGACGTCGAACACCAGCACGCTGTGCGGCGGGATGCTGCCAACGCCTTGGGCGCCGTAGGCCAGCTCGCTCGGGACGTACAGGCGCCATTTGCTGCCGGCATTCATCAGCTGCAGGGCTTCGGTCCAGCCAGCAATCACGCCACCAACCGGGAATTCAGCCGGCTGGCCACGCTCGTAGGAGCTGTCGAACACGGTGCCGTCGATCAGGGTGCCGTGGTAGTGCGTACGCACGTTGTCTTCGCGGGTCGGCTTGGCGCCTTCACCTGCGGTCAGTACTTCGAACTGCAGGCCCGAAGCCAGGGTGGTGATGCCTTCACGCTTGGCGTTTTCGGCGAGGAATTCCTTGCCAGCGCCAGCAGCAGCTTCTGCCTTGGCAGCCGCTTCGGCTTGCATGATGTCGCGGATCACTTTGAAGCTGGCCGACAGGTCGGCCTCGCTGACGCGGCTGTCGGCGCCGTTGAAGGCGTCGGTCAGGCCGGCCAGGATGGCTTCCAGACTAACACCTGGTGGCGGGTTGTCGCGCAGCTGGCCGCCCAGCTGACGGCCGATACCGTAGCTGACGCGCGTTTCGTCGGTAGACAGATTGAGTTCGGACATTGTCGTGCTCCACTGCAGGGCGCAGTGCAGCCGCGCCCTTGATGAAAAGGGCGAGCAGCCTAGCACACTGGGAAGCTGCGAGCAGCTACCAGGCCGAACGCTGGGAAATCGGCACCTTGAGGTCTTCTTCGGGGTGCGAACCCATGCCGCACATCTCGTCCTGCACCGACCAGTGCACCAGGTTCATCGAGACCATGGGGATGGTTTGCAGCAACTTTCGGGCGTCCTCCACCGAGTGCACGCGCAAGCGCTCGCCACGGGTGTCAGACAGCGGGTGGGCGCGGCCTTTGAGCCGGGCTTCAACGAGATAATCGCCGCCTTCGATGGCGATCAGGTTCACTTCGTCGACATGGCCAGCCCTGGCCTCGAGATTGAGCTGATGCAGGTTCATGTAAGCACCTCGCGATGAGAACCACGCATGAGTGCTCATTTTTCGTACAGGCGAGCCTAAAGCACAAGCCAGAAACGACACCGCCCGTCCGTTTTGCAACAGACGGGCGGTGCAGGCAACAACCGGGCTCAGTGCTTGGTCAGCTTGTCCAGGTAGCCCATGCAGAACGCAGAAACCACAAAGGTCATGTGGATGATCACGTACCACATCAGGTAGTCGGTGGAGATGTTCTGCGCATCCATGAACACCCGCAGCAGGTGAATGGACGAAATCGCCACGATCGACGCAGCCACCTTCATCTTCAGCGACGAGGAGTCCATCTTGCCCAGCCAGTTGAGCTTTTCCTTGCTGTCGTCGATGTCCAGCTGCGAGACGAAGTTCTCGTAGCCGGAGATCATCACCATCACCAGCAGGCCACCCACCAGCGACATGTCGATCAGCGAGAGGATCACCAGGATCAGGTCAGCTTCGCTCAGGGCAAAGACGTTAGGCAGGACGTGGACCACTTCCTGGAAGAATTTCAGCGCCAGGGCCAGCAGGCCGAGGGACAGGCCGAAGTAGATGGGGGCGAGCAGCCAGCGCGAGGCATACATCGCGTTTTCGAGAATACGTTCCATGGAGGGTTTGGGACTCGTCAGGTGACTAAAAAAACGACAGCGAGTATAGCCAGCCACCTGTTACAGCAAAAGCCCAGTGAATGGGGGCTGCTTTGCAGCCCATTCGCAGCGCAAGGCTGCGCGTACAAGGGACCGCGATTTCCTGTAGGAGCGGCCTTGTGTCGCGATGGGCCGCAAAGCGGCCCCGGCAATGGTTCAGGTCTCAGGATGAAACTGGTAATCCCCCAGGTTCCGGCACCGCTCGCCGTTGATCCGCCGCAACTGCGCCTGCAGGTGCAAGCACCAGATCTGCGGGTCTTCGGATACCTGATAGCCATGCAAGGTCAGGCTGTCGACAATGGCGTTGAGCACCGATTCGGCCACCAACGGCCCATGAAACGGCCCTTGAGCCTTGATCGCGGAAGGTTGCTCACCGGCCATGCCGGCGGCGAACAGCAACGTCCACATGCCGTTGTCCCCGGCCAGTGGTCGAATACTGCATTCGATGCGGGTCACCAGGCCCAGGCACTGGCGTGTGAGGCTGAGGTTGCGCATGGCCGCGTCCCCTCCAATAAGCCTTGTTCAGCCTGAACACCAGGCTGTTTCCATCCTGAACGCTGATACTGTCCTTAAGTTCCAGCATAGAATAACAGTACCGGAAGATGGAATACCGGCGCTGAACGGTAGCACATCGCCGCCAGCGCCGGTTTATTGACTCAGGCTGGCTTGGCCTGGGCAATCACCTCTTCCAGGCGTTCCTTTTCTGCCTTCTCGATGTCTTCCTCGCTGATCATTTCGGCGATTTCACGCAGCCGTTCCACCACACGGGCGTTTACGCTGCCCTCGGTAAACTGGCCTTGCTCATCGTGCACCCCGGCCTCCTCGCCCACCAGCAGGCTCAGTGCCTCATCAGCCTGGCTGACCGCATAAACGTGGAACATACCGTTCTCCACGGCCTGCAGCACGCGCTCGTCGAGCATCAGGGTGGCGACGTTGGCACGCGGGATGATCACCCCCTGCTCGCCGGTCAGGCCACGCGCCTCGCACAGGCGGAAGAAGCCCTCGATCTTCTCGTTGACCCCACCCACGGCCTGCACTTCACCAAACTGGTTGATGGAACCGGTGATGGCGAAGCACTGCTTGAGCGGCGTGCGCGACAAGGCCGAGATCAGCGTGCAGGCTTCGCCCAGCGAGGCGCTGTCACCGTCCACATAGCCGTAGGACTGCTCCAGGGCGATGCTCGCGGAAATCGCCAGCGGGAACTCCTGGGCATAGCGGCTGCCCAGGTATCCGGTGAGGATCATCACACCCTTGGAGTGGATCGGCTGGCCAAGGTTGACCTCGCGTTCGATGTCGACGATGCCGCTGCCACCCGGGTACACGGTTGCAGAGATACGCGCCGGCATACCAAACGCCGAGTCGCCGACTTCCAGTACGGTGAGGCCGTTGCACTTGCCAATGGCCGCACCTTCGGTGTCGATCAGGATGATGCCGGCCAGCATGTCGTCCAGCACCCGTTGCGAAACACGCCCGGTGCGGGTGGCCTTGGCTTTGAGCGCACGTTCGATGTGCCCGGCGTCGGTCATTTCGTCACTGGCCAGCTGACGGATGAAATCGGCTTCGCTGACCAGCTGGAACAAGTCGCCGATACGCGCTGACAGGCGTGACTGGTTCTCTGCCAGGCGGGCGCTGTAGGTGGCCAGGCGGGCTACCGCGTCACTGGTCAGCGGCGCCATGCCCTCTTCGTTGGTGCGGGTGCGCAACAGCTGGGCGAACTGCTCCAGGTTTTCGTCAACCATGGGCATGTCTTCGTCGAAGTCCACCAGCACGCGGAACATCTCCTGGAAGTCCGGGTCGTGGTCCTGCAATGCGTAGTACAGCTGGCGCGAGCCGATAATCACCAGCTTCACGTTCAGCGGCAGCATCTGCGGCTGAAGGCTGACGGAGGCAACACGGCCCAGCTCACCGATCGGTGACTCCATCTTCAGCTTGCGCGACTGCAGGGCACGCTTGAGCGCATCCCACACGAACGGCTCGCCCAGCATTTTCTCGGCTTCAAGAATCAGGAAGCCACCGTTGGCACGGTGCAACGCGCCTGGGCGCAGCTGGCGGTACGAGGTGTACAGCGCGCCTTGGTCGGTGCTGTATTCGATACGGCCGAACAGGTTGTCGTAAGTTGGGTGCGGCTCGAACACTACCGGCGCGCCACCGGCGGCATGGTGGCCGACCACCAGGCTTGGGGCGTACTGCTCTTCCAGCAGCTTGCGCGCAGCGGCGTCGGTCTTGCTGTCGTCGACCAGTTGCTCGACCACGGTGCGCAGCAGGTTCAACTGCACCGACTGCAGGTAGGCGCACACCGCGGCGTTCTCGGCGTACTTTTCCGACAGCGGCGCCAGCAACGGCTGCAAGGCCAGGGTGATGGTTTCTTCGTTGAGCTGGCGCAGCTGGTTGTTCGACTCGCGCTTCCATTGCGGCAGGCTGGCCAGCTCTTCGTTCAGCTGTTCCTCGAGCAAGGCAATGTCTTCGTGGAACTGCTCGCGCACTGCTTCCGGCAACTGAGCGAACTCGGCTTCGTCCAGCGCCTTGCCGTCAGCCATCGGGGTGAAGGCGACGTTGCTGGCGTCGCGGTACAAGGCCACGTCCTTTTCCAGCGAGGCCCGCTCGATCACATCCAGGGCGCGGTCATAGCGCTGGTTGAAGGCACGGTCGATGGCGCCTTTCTTCTGTTGGTACGACGGGTGCTCGAACACTGCCGGGAAGGTGGACAGCAGGTTGTCGATCAATCCGCCCATGTCGCTGATGAACTCGGCGGCGCTGCCAGACGGCAGCTCCAGCGCGCGGGGTTCCCGGGTGTCGTCGAAGTGGTTGACGTAGACCCAGTCGGCCGGGGTCTGCTGGCGCTTGCCCTCAGCCTTGAGGTAGCGCTTGACGAACGAGAAGCGCCCGGTGCCGGGCTCACCCATCACGTACACGTTGTAACCGGGGCGCGGCATGGCCACGCCGAACTGCAGGGCCTCGACAGCACGTTCCTGGCCCAGTACTCCGCGAAACGGCTCCAGATCGTCGGTATGGGTAAAGGCAAACTGCTCGGGGGAGAAACGCCGGGTCAGGGCTTCAGGCGCGAGACGCAGGCGCGCAGCGACAGGATCGGGCATTGGGTTTCCTTACTTCGGCGGGCAGATGAGCAGCATTCTGGCGCTGCCCCAGCGCGCCTTGCAAGGCTCTACGGGACTTTATATCGCGGCAGGTCGCAGCCCGTGCAGGTCATGTCACAGCAAATTTTTCGCAATCAACAACGCAACCTTTAGATCGTGCCTAAACTCCAAGCTGCGCGGGTGGGTGAAAAGCTTTCCCGACCTGGCAACCGAGTTGCCAGAAACCCTGACCCTTGGTTAAGACAAAGAGAACAAATGCTATGAAACGGATTCTTCTGGGTACTCTGTTCACCGTGGTCTCGCTGAACGCCATGGCCGAAGCGCCAGGCGGCCCGAACTGCGGCTGGGGCAACATGCTGTTCGAAGGCCAGCGTGGCACTCCGGCACACTTCCTGGCTTCTACCACCAACGGCACTTCCGGTAACGCCACCTTCGGCATGACCTCCGGCACCAACGGCTGCTCGACCAAGGCTTCGCTGACCTACGGCGGCAAGTCCTGGTTTGCCATGAACGGCATGATGAACGAGCTGTCCGAAGACATGGCCATGGGCCAGGGCGAAGCACTGACCACCTATGCCGTAGTGCTTGGCGTGGCCCCGGAAGACCGCGTCTACTTCAACTCGGTTACCCACCAGCACTTCAACCAGATCTTCAGCAGCGCCGATGTCACTGCCGAAACTGTCCACACCAACACCCTGGCCGTTCTGAAGAGCGACCCACGCCTGGCCAAATACGCTACCGAGGCCTAAGCACTGCTGTTCCCGCCCCCCACGGGGGCGGGTTTCGCCTTTTTCGGCATCGTGAAGAAGTAGTTGCCCGATATGCTCAAACGCCTCGCTTCCCTGGCGCTGTGTGCCTGCGCCCCTGTTCATGCCGCGCCCGTGCTGGATCAAGGCCGTCTCCAGCAACTGGCCAATACTCCTTACTGGCTCGCCATTGGTCACTACGAAACCGCCAAGCTCGGCGGCTGGCGTAGCTATGTGGACGATGATGCCTTCTTCCTCGCCGAGGACGGCGCGCACCACCCGGATCAAGAACTCAAGGCTACGGTCGATGCGCTGTATGCCCCGGCCAGCCTCGGCGACAAGCACGCGCAGTGCGTATTCCCCGCCCGCACCCGCTGGCTGCGCGAGCAGCTCGACCTGCAGGGCCTGCCACAGCCGGACTGCCAGGAATTCAAGACCTGGTACCAGTCGATCGACCCGCACAGCGCCGCGTTGATCTTTCCGGCGGCCTACCTGAACAGCCCGTCGTCGATGTTCGGCCATACCCTGCTGCGCATCGACCAGTCCAGCACGCGCAACGACGACACCACGCTGCTGAGCTACGCGATCAACTTCGGCGCCTACATCGAAGGCAGCGACAACAGCATCCTGTACGCCTGGAAGGGCCTGATGGGCGGCTACCCAGGGCTGTTCGCGCTGATGCCCTACCAGGAAAAACTGTCCGAATACCGCAGCCTGGAAAACCGCGACCTGTGGGAATACCAGCTGGACCTCACCCCCGAAGAAACCGGGCGCATGGTCGAGCATGTGTGGGAACTCAAGCAGATCCAGTTCGACTACTTCTTTTTCGACGAAAACTGCTCGTATCGCCTGCTGGAGCTGCTGCAAGTGGCCCGGCCGAGCCTGGACCTGACCTCGCAGTTCCCGCTGACCGCCATCCCGACCGATACGGTCAAGGCCGTAAAACAGTCCGGCCTGGTCGCCAGCGAGGTCTACCGCCCTTCCCGCGAACGTGAATTGCTGGCCCGTGCAGAGCCGCTCGACCACAACGAGAAGCGCCAGGTACTGGCCGTGAGTGCCAACACCGCACAGTTGCAAAGCCCCGAATTCAAGGCCCTGCCCCGCGAACGCCAGGCGTTGGTACAAGACGCCGCCTATCGCCTGGAGCGCTACCGGGCCAATGGCCAGGAACGCGACCCAGGGCAAGCCAAGCGCAGCTTCGAGCTGCTGCGGGCGATCAACAGCAACCCGCCGCCGCCCTTGCAGATCGAGCGCCCCGGCCTGCCCGAGGATGGCCATGACTCACGCACCTGGCAACTTGGCGTGGGCACCCGTGAAGACCGCGCATACGCCGAGTACGGCCTGCGCATGGCCTACCACGACTTGAACGACAACGCCTACGGCTTCCCGCTGGGTGCGCAAATCGAGATCCTGCAGCTGAAGGTGCGCCAGTACGAGGGTAATGACTGGCAGGTGCAGCGCCTGGACCTGGCCACCATTCGCTCGCTGACACCCCGTAACGAGCTGCTCAAACCCTGGTCGTGGCAAGTGGCCGGCGGCCTGGAGCGGGTGCCGGGCAAGCATGATGACGAGGTGCTGGTAAGCCACGTGAACGGCGGCGCCGGTGGCACCTGGCAACTGGCCGACGGGTTGCTGGGTTTTGCCCTGGGTACGGTGCGGGTCGAGCACCACAACGACTTCGCCCAGTTCATCGCCCCGGCGGCAGGGTTCAATGGCGGCCTGCTGTGGCGCAACGGCTTGGGCAACATGACGCTGGAGGCCAAGGGTGATTACTTCACCAATGGCGAAGTGCGGCGCAGTGTGAGCCTGAACCAGCAGTGGGAGATCAGCCAGAACCTGGGGCTGCGGTTGAGCGCTTCGCGCGAGTTCAGCCACCTGGCTACGGCGCAGAACGAAGTGATGCTGGAACTGAAGTGGTATCACTACTAGCTGGTCGGGCCTGCGCGCTTTTTGTAGGAGCGTCAGACTGGAAACTGTGTATCGAACCAACTCTTTGACACTGTTTTGACATGTCCCCGACAAATCGCCGCCTAGACTTTCCACTATCTACGGGAGGGTCTGGTGGTCATGTCGCGGTACTGGTTCGGCGTGTGCGTTGCGTTGTTGCTGTCAGGTTGCGAAACCACCCACGAGCAGATGCTCAACCAGGGTTATCCCCCTGCCTATGCCGATGGCTTCCAGGATGGCTGCAGCAGCGGCCGGCAGGCGGCCGGGCTGATGGTGGGCGGCTTCAGCAAGAACGTGCCGCGCTACCTGCACGAGCGCCAGTACGAAACCGGCTGGGACGACGGCTTCCGCCAGTGCCATGCCATGCAAAACAGTGAAGAACAGCGCGAGTACCACGAGCGCTTCTGGGACCAGCGCGACCGCGATTGGGAGCAGGAAAAGGACCGCGGCGCCGCCAAGGCTTATCGCCACAACTGAGTCGCAAACGGACATTCCTTGAAACCGGCGGCCTGCCATGATGGTCTCCTGCACATAGGAGGCCCTGCATGAGCCGAGCATTCGTCAACGAAGACCAGGCTGCCGCCCAGGCCGACCAGCCGGTGGAGCGACGCGTCAGCGAACAACCCAACTACGTCACCGCCAACGGCCTGCGCCAGTTGCAAACGCGCGTGGCCGAGCTGAATGCCTTGCGCAGTGAACTGCAGGCGCAGGGCGAACGTGGCGACAAACAGCGGCTGGCCGATACCGAGCGGGACCTTCGTTACTTCAGTGCGCGGGTGCAGAGTGCCCAGGTAGTGCCGGCAGCCAGTTCACGCAGCAAGGTGCAGATTGGTAGCCGGGTGCGGTTTGTCGATGCGCAGGACCAGGAGCAGGTGGTGCAGTTGGTGGGCGAGGATGAAGCGGATGCTGGGCGGGGGTTGATCAACTGGGGTTCGCCACTGGGGCGGGCGTTGCTGGGTGCTGGGCCTGGAGATGAGGTGGTTTGGCGGCGGCCGGTGGGGGATCAGGTGATTGAAGTGGTCGGGATCGAGGGTGAGCCCTGAAGGGGCCGCCGTGCGGCCCATCGCCGGCAAGCCAGCTCCCACAGGGACATCACAGGGCTCGAGTGCTGCAATGTCCCTGTGGGAGCTGGCTTGCCGGCGATGGGCTGCAAAGCAGCCCCAAAACACTTCAGGTCAGACTACGCCCTGGGCCAGCATCGCATCAGCCACTTTCACAAAGCCTGCGATGTTCGCACCTTTGACGTAGTTGATACGGCCATCGGCCTCTTCACCGTAGTGCACGCAGGCATGGTGAATCGACTGCATGATGTTGTGCAGCTTGCTGTCCACTTCACCGGCAGTCCACAGCAGGCGCATGGCGTTCTGCGACATCTCCAGGCCCGACACGGCCACGCCGCCGGCGTTGGAGGCTTTGCCCGGGGCATACAGGATGCCAGCGTCCAGGAAGATATCCACAGCTTCGAGGGTGGTCGGCATGTTGGCGCCTTCGGCCACGCAGATGCAGCCATTGCGCAGCAGCGTGCGGGCGTCTTCGGCGCCCAGCTCGTTCTGCGTGGCGCACGGCAAGGCGATGTCGCACGGCAGGCTCCACGGGGTCTGGCCCTTGCGGAACTCAAGGCCGAACTGCCCGGCCAGCTCGCTGATGCGGCCACGCTTGACGTTCTTCAGCTCCATCAACGCGTCCCATTGGGCATCGGTCAGGCCGGCTTCGGCGTACAAGGTGCCTTCGGAGTCGGACAGCGAGATCACCTTGCCGCCCAGGTCCATCACTTTACGCGCCGCATACTGGGCCACGTTGCCCGAGCCGGAAACCGCCACGCGGCGGCCGTCGATACGCTTGCCCTGGCGCTTGAGCATTTCTTCGGCGAAGTACACGCAGCCGAAGCCGGTGGCTTCCGGGCGGATCAGGCTGCCGCCGTAGGTCATGCCTTTACCGGTCAGCACCGACGTGAACTGGTTGGCCAGGCGCTTGTACTGGCCAAACATGAAGCCAATTTCGCGGGCACCCACGCCGATGTCGCCGGCCGGTACGTCGCAGTCAGCACCGATGTGGCGGTACAGCTCACTCATGAACGCCTGGCAGAAGCGCATCACTTCGGCGTCGCTCTTGCCTTTCGGGTCGAAGTCCGAGCCGCCCTTGCCGCCGCCCATGGGCAGCGAGGTCAGGGAGTTCTTGAACACCTGCTCGAAGGCCAGGAACTTCAGCACGCTGAGGTTCACCGACGGGTGGAAGCGCAGGCCGCCCTTGTACGGGCCGATGGCGCTGCTCATCTGGATGCGGTAGCCGCGGTTGACCTGCACCTTGCCCTGGTCATCGACCCATGAAACGCGGAACAGCACCGCGCGCTCAGGCTCGACCATACGCTCGAGGATGCCCGATTGCAGGTAGTGGGGGTTGGCTTCAAGGAATGGCCACAAAGTGCGTAGCACCTCTTCCACCGCCTGGTGGAATTCCGGTTGGCCGGGGTCACGCTGTTGCAGGCGTGCAAGGAAATGGTCGACAGATTCGATCATGGTAGACATCTCACCAAGAGGATTGGACTTATTGGTTTTTTTCGAATGTACCAAGAAGCAATCGCACTGGAATAGGGCGAAATGTCGTTTTTTTGAAATTATTTGGTGCGTTTTATATAAGTGTATACAAAGCGCGGGCTTGATCTGCTGTTATCCCGCTTGAGCCAGGCACAAAAATGGGGCCATCAAGGGCCCCATTCTTGTGCATCAGACATCCGGCTTACTGGGCCAGTTTCTTGTGCCGTACACGGTGCGGCTGGGCAGCAGCATCGCCCAGGCGCTTCTTGCGGTCAGCTTCATACTCGGTGTAGTTGCCTTCGAAGAACACCACGTTCGAGTCGTCTTCGTACGCCAGGATGTGGGTAGCCACACGGTCCAGGAACCAACGGTCGTGGGAAATCACGATCGCAGCGCCCGGGAAGTCCAGCAGGGCTTCTTCCAGCGAACGCAGGGTTTCGACGTCGAGGTCGTTTGACGGTTCGTCGAGCAGCAGGACGTTACCGCCCTCCTTCAGGGTCAGGGCCAGGTGCAGGCGGCCACGCTCACCACCGGACAGGTCCTTGACGAACTTCTGCTGGTCGCCACCCTTGAAGTTGAAGCGGCCAACGTAGGTACGCGACGGGATCTCGTAGTTGCCGATGCGGATCTGGTCGGAACCGTCAGAAATCTGCTGGAACACGGTCTTGGCGCCGTCCAGGTCTTCGCGGCTCTGGTCCACGCAGGCCAGTTGCACGGTTTCACCGATCTCGATGCTGCCCGAGTCCGGCTGTTCCTTGCCCATCAGCATGCGGAACAGGGTCGACTTACCGGCACCGTTACCACCGATCACGCCGACGATTGCGCCTTTAGGCATGGCGAACGACAGGTTGTCGATCAGCACGCGGTCGCCGTAGCCTTTGGAGACGTTCTTGAACTCGATGACTTTGTCGCCCAGGCGCGGGCCAGCCGGGATGTAGATCTCGTTGGTCTCGCTGCGTTTCTGGAATTCCTGCGACTGCATTTCTTCGAAGCGCTGCAGACGGGCCTTGGATTTGGACTGGCGAGCCTTGGCGCCTTTGCGCACCCACTCCAGTTCCTCTTTCATGGCCTTCTCGTGGGCGCTCTGCTGCTTGGATTCCTGCGCCAGACGGTCCGACTTGGCTTCCAGCCAGCCCGAGTAGTTGCCTTCGTACGGGATACCGGCGCCGCGGTCCAGTTCCAGGATCCAGCCAGCGACGTTGTCGAGGAAGTAACGGTCGTGGGTAATGGCTACCACGGTGCCCGGGAAGTCGTGAAGGAAACGCTCAAGCCACGCCACCGAATCGGCATCCAGGTGGTTGGTCGGTTCGTCGAGCAGCAGCATGTCGGGGGCCGACAGCAGCAGGCGGCACAGGGCCACACGGCGCTTTTCACCACCGGACAGGTGCTCGATTTTTGCGTCCCAGGCCGGCAAACGCAGGGCGTCGGCGGCGACGTCCAGCTGACGCTCCAGGTTGTGGCCGTCGGCGGCCTGCAGGATGGCTTCCAGCTTGGCCTGCTCGGCGGCCAGCTTGTCGAAGTCGGCATCCGGGTCGGCGTAGGCGGCGTAGACCTCGTCCAGGCGGGCCTGGGCGTCCTTGATCACGCTGACCGCTTCCTCGACCACTTCACGCACGGTCTTGGTCGGGTCCAGTTGCGGTTCCTGTGGCAGGTAACCCACGTTGATGTCGGGCATCGGACGGGCTTCGCCGTCGAATTCCTTGTCGACGCCCGCCATGATCCGCAGCAGGGTCGATTTACCGGCGCCGTTCAGGCCGAGCACGCCAATCTTGGCGCCCGGGAAGAACGACAGGGAAATGTTCTTGAGAATTTCCCGCTTCGGCGGCACGACCTTGCTCAGCCGATGCATGGTGTAGACGTATTGAGCCAAAACCAAGCCCTCTAATTCAGATAGGTAAAGACATCGACGATCGCCCAGGCAGCATGGCCAGGGGGATGCGTGTTCGGGTGTCATTGAACAAAGTCGACCATTCTACGCCAACGCGCGGCGTTGCATAGGAGGGGTCGAGAGTGGGGTGGGATCGGTGTTGTCCCTGGGGGGAATTTGTTGCCTTTGCCGGCCTCTTCGCGGCTAAAGCCGCTCCCACAGGTACTGCATTGCCCTTGAAGGCGGTGATATCCCTGTGGGAGCGGCTTTAGCCGCGAAGAGGCCGGCACAGCAGCCGAGATGGCTCAGACGTGACGCTGTTTGGCCTTGCCCCGCGGCAACCGGCAACGGTCGCCCTGCTCGGCCAGACGCGCGGCCCAGGCGGACTTCACGCTGAAGCCGCCGCTGCGGGCAGGTTGCTGCTCGGCCACATTGGCCGGTTTGGCCGGTTTGGCAGCCGCAGGCGCAGTGCTGACCACCTTGGCAGCAGGCTTGACCGCCGCCTCTGCCGGCGTTGGCGCTGCTGCCGCCTTGGCGGTCTTGCGCAGTTCAGCCAGCGATGGCGCTTTGCTCTTGGCGCTGGCGGCAGCTTCAGGTTTGACCAGCGAGCGCTGGCAAGACTTGCAGGATACGTCCTCGGTCACGGCAGTGCTGACAAGGGTCTGACTGCTGCGCCCACAGGCGGAATCGAGGCCATTGGAGGAAAAGTGAGTAACCAAAACCGAACATCTCCGATGCGTTGTCATGTATAGCGGGCGCTATTCTCGCACAGGTTGCAGGGGCTTGCCGAACCACCGGGCCGGCACCATCGGTCAACATGGCTGGCACTTTGCCATAATCCTAGGCATGCTAGCCGGTTTCGGGTGTCCGGCCTTATAGTGCGCCACCGTTGTGCGCCACCAGACACCGGCATACACCGTGCATGATGCTTCCCTGCCATCGCCAGCCCAATCGCAGGATCAACGCTTGACCAACCTTACTCATCCGTCGACATTGCGTACCGCGCCACAGGCGCCCGCCGCTACCCTGCGCGGGTCGGTCAAGGGTGCGCTGGCGATGCTTGCCCTGATCCTGCTGGGCCTGCTGCTGTGGCAGCTTTTTGCCCAGTTCAACCACACCCAGGCCGACCTGCGCAAACAAAGCCTGGACGCCACCGCGGAACTGGCCGACCACCTGAGCCTGAACATGGCGTTCAAGGCGCAGCAGGCGGTAAATGTGGTGCAGCCTTACGTCAATCCGCCGACGCCCGACGCCCTGCCGGGCCTTGTGCATACCTTGCGCGAGCGCCTGCCTGCCCTGCAGAGCGTGGCCTGGCTGGACAGCGCAGGGCAACTGCGCGGCGACAGCCTGGCCGGCAGCCCTGACCGGAAGTTGCTTGACGAGTTGCTCACACTGAACCAGGGCCGCCCGTACTTCTTCACCAACTCCGCCGACAACCGCACCCTCTATCTGCTACTGCGTCAGTCCCCCGAGCAGGACCGTGGCTTCTGGCTGCTGCGCCTTTCGCCGGACTACTACCGCACCCTCACCGTCCACCTCGATGGCGCCGGCCACCCCCTGTGGCTGTTGGAAAACAGCCGCAGCGGCGAGGTACTGCAACGCCACGCGCCGGCCGACACCGGCAGCGAGCCGCTACAGAGCGTGATGCTGGCCTTTATCGACAACAGCACCTGGCAGCTGCGCGGCCTGTTCGACGCCCAGCTGACCCAGCAGAAACTGCTGCCTGCACTGATCGGCAAATGCCTGCTGGTGCTGTTCTGCGCCCTGCTGCCAGTGCTGGCCCTGATCAACATGCGCCGCCGCCAGCGCGCGCTGCAGGAGGACCGCCGGCGCTACCAGGAAATTTTTGAAGGCACGGGCGTGGCCTTGTGTGTGCTCGACCTGTCCAGCTTGCCCAGCCAGCTCGACCGCTACCACCTGCGCAACCGCGCCGCGCTCAAGCACAGCCTGGCCCTGGACCCGAACCTGCGCCGCTCGCTGCTGCTGGAGCTGAAAATCACCGAGGTCAACCAGGTTGCGCGCCAGTTGCTGAACATCAACTGCCACGAAGGTGCCTGGCAGCGGCTGATCGACGGCACGGGCGATGGCCGCGACAGCATCGGCATGCAACTGATCGACGCGCTGATCGAACAACGGCCACTGCTGGAGCTGGAAGTACGCCTGACGGCGCCGCTGGGCGGCGAGCTGCACCTGTGGCTGATGGCACGCCTGCCGCAGCAGCGCCGCGACTACCAGGCGGTCATTCTCAGCATCAGCGACATCACCAGCCGCAAGCAGGTAGAGCTGTCGCTGCTGGAGCGCGAAAGCTTCTGGTCGGACGTGGTGCGCACCGTCCCCGACCAACTGTACGTGCAGGACGTGCTCAGCCAGCGGATGATCTTCAGCAATCGCCACCTCGGCCAGACCCTGGGTTACGACCGCACCGAGCTTGCACAAATGGGCGACCGCTTCTGGGAATTGCTGCTGCACCCCGAAGACGCCGCGCACTATCAGGCCCTGCGCCAGCAACAGCGCGATAGCGGCCATGACCACCCGCTGCACTGCCAGTTACGCTTTCGCCACCGTGATGGCGGCTGGCGCTGCTATGACATCCGCGAGCAGGTGCTGACCCGAGACGCCGAAGGCCTGGTAACGCGCATCATCGGCGTGGGCAAGGACGTGACGGTGCAGATAGAGGCCAGCCAGTCGCTGCGCGACAGCGAACAGCGCTACCGCATGCTGGCCGAAAGCATCAGCGACGTGATCTTCTCCACCGACAGCCTGCTCAAGCTCAACTATGTCAGCCCTTCGGTGCAGAGCGTGCTGGGCTACCAGGCCGACTGGATTTTTGCCAACGGCTGGCAGTCGATCATCGCCAACCCGGCCCAACTCACCGGCATCTACAGCCTGATGGAGCGCGTGAGCAAGGCCATGAGCGACCCGGTTCAGCTCGCCCAACTGCGCAGCCAGCTGCCGACCCAGCTGTTCGTGTTCGACTGCCTGCGCGGCGATGGCCGCAAGATCCCAATCGAGCTGCGCCTGGTGCTGGTGTGGGACGACGACCAGCGCTTCGAGGGTGTGCTTGGGGTAGGCCGTGACATCAGCCAGCAACGCCGCGCCGAAAAAGACCTGCGCATGGCCGCGACGGTGTTCGAGCATTCCACTTCGGCCATTCTCATCACCGACCCGGCCGGTTATATCGTGCAGGCCAACGAGGCGTTCAGCCGCGTCAGCGGTTACGCCGTCAGTGAAGTGCTCGACCAATTGCCGGGCATGCTCACCGTCGACGAACAGCAGGAAGGCCACCTGCGCTATGTGGTCAAGCAACTGCACCAGCGCGGCAGTTGGGAGGGCGAGGTGTGGCTCAAGCGCCGTGACGGCGACCACTACCCGGCCTGGGTCGGCATTACTGCGGTACTGGACGACGAAGGCGACCTGGCCAGCTACGTGTGCTTCTTCACCGACATCAGCGAGCGCAAGGCCAGCGAACAGCGCATCCACCGCCTGGCCTACTACGACGCCCTCACCCACCTGCCCAACCGCACGCTGTTCCAGGACCGTCTGTACAACGCCCTGCAGCAGGCCGAGCGGCAGAAGGCGTGGGTAGTGTTGATGTTCCTCGACCTCGACCGTTTCAAGCCGATCAACGATTCCCTCGGCCATGCCGCCGGCGACCGCATGCTCAAGGACATGGCCCTGCGCCTGCTGGCCTGCGTGGATGACGACGACACTGTGGCGCGCATGGGCGGCGACGAGTTCACCCTGTTGCTGCAACCGCGCGCCAGCCGCGAACTGGCGCTGAACCGCGCCATCCACGTGGCCGAGAACATCCTCGGCAGCCTGGTGCGGCCGTTCGTGCTGGAAAACCGCGAGTTCTTCGTTACTGCCAGTATCGGCATCGCCCTCAGCCCGCAGGACGGCAGTGAGCTGAGCCAGCTGATGAAAAACGCCGACACCGCCATGTACCACGCCAAGGAACGCGGCAAGAACAACTTCCAGTTCTACCAGGCCGAGATGAACGCCAGCGCCCTGGAGCGCCTGGAGCTGGAAAGCGACCTGCGCCACGCCATGGAGCAGAACGAGTTCATCCTTTACTACCAGCCGCAGTTCAGCGGCGACGGCAAGCGCCTGACCGGCGCCGAAGCACTGCTGCGCTGGCGCCACCCCACCCGGGGCCTGGTGCCGCCGGGCGACTTCATCCCGGTGATCGAGGAACTGGGCCTGGTGGTGGACGTGGGCGACTGGGTGCTGCGCGAGGCCAGCCGCCAGCTCAAGGCCTGGCACAAGGCCAAGGTGCGGGTGCCGAAGGTGTCGGTGAACATTTCGGCACGGCAGTTCTCCGACGGCCAGCTGGGCACGCGGATTGCCAACATTCTTGAAGAAAGCGGCCTGCCACCGGCCTGCCTGGAGCTGGAGCTGACCGAAAGTATCCTGATGCGCGAAGTGAACGAGGCGCTGCAGATTCTGGCCAGCCTGAAAAACCTCGGCCTGAGCATTGCGGTGGATGACTTCGGCACCGGCTACTCATCGCTCAACTACCTCAAGCAGTTCCCCATCGACGTGCTGAAGATCGACCGCACCTTCGTCGACGGCCTGCCCGAGGGCGAGCAGGACGCGCAGATAGCCCGGGCGATCATCGCCATGGCCCACAGCCTCAACCTGGCGGTAATCGCCGAGGGCGTGGAAACCCACGAGCAGCTGGAGTTCCTGCGCGAGCATGGCTGCGACGAAGTGCAGGGCTACCTGTTCGGGCGGCCGATGCCAGCACACCAGTTCGAGGCGCAGTTCTCCAACGAAACGCTGTTCATGTTCCATTGATGCGGTACCTGCACTGGCCTCATCGCCGGCAAGCCAGCTCCCACAAGTGATGCATCAGCCTCAAGGCCAGCGCAAATCCTGTGGGAGCTGGCTTGCCGGCGATGGGGCCATATGCGCCCCAAAAAAATGGACTTGAGAGTCAGCTCCGGCACCCGCCCAGCCCAGACACGGCGCGGGATGCAACATGAGCCCCATTGGTCCGCGACTTGATGCCACTTCATATGCCAGCTGCGAATCAATCGGTTAGAATGCCCCCCCAAACTACCCCGATCCTTGAGGACCGCCATGTTCAGCCGTGATTTGACCATTGCCAAGTACGACGCCGAGCTCTTCGAAGCCATGCAGCAAGAAGCCCTGCGCCAGGAAGAGCATATCGAGCTGATCGCTTCGGAAAACTACACCAGCCCGGCAGTCATGGAAGCTCAGGGCTCGGTCCTGACCAACAAGTACGCCGAAGGCTACCCGGGCAAGCGTTACTACGGTGGTTGCGAGTACGTCGATATCGTCGAGCAACTGGCCATCGACCGTGCCAAGGAACTGTTCGGCGCCGATTACGCCAACGTCCAGCCGCACGCTGGATCCCAGGCCAACGCCGCTGTCTACCTGGCCCTGCTGTCGGCCGGTGACACCATCCTGGGCATGAGCCTGGCCCACGGTGGCCACCTGACCCACGGTGCTTCGGTAAGCTCGTCGGGCAAGCTGTACAACGCCATCCAGTACGGCATCGACGGCAACGGCCTGATCGACTACGACGAAGTCGAGCGCCTGGCGGTCGAGCACAAGCCGAAAATGATCGTTGCCGGCTTCTCGGCCTACTCGCAGGTTCTGGACTTCGCCCGCTTCCGCGCCATTGCCGACAAGGTCGGTGCCTACCTGTTCGTCGACATGGCCCACGTTGCCGGCCTGGTTGCCGCTGGCGTGTACCCGAACCCTGTTCCGTTCGCCGACGTGGTCACCACCACCACCCACAAGACCCTGCGCGGTCCACGTGGCGGCCTGATCCTGGCCCGTGCCAACGCCGACATCGAGAAGAAGCTGAACTCCGCTGTCTTCCCAGGCGCCCAGGGCGGCCCGCTGGAGCACGTCATCGCCGCCAAGGCCATCTGCTTCAAAGAAGCCCTGCAGCCTGAGTTCAAGACTTACCAGCAGCAAGTCGTGAAAAACGCCCAGGCCATGGCCAGCGTATTCATCGAGCGTGGCTTCGACGTGGTGTCCGGTGGCACCCAGAACCACCTGTTCCTGCTGTCGCTGATCAAGCAGGAAATCTCCGGTAAGGACGCTGACGCCGCTTTGGGCAAAGCCTTCATCACCGTCAACAAGAACTCGGTACCGAACGACCCACGTTCGCCGTTCGTCACCTCGGGCCTGCGTTTCGGCACCCCAGCCGTCACCACCCGTGGTTTCAAGGAAGCGGAGTGCAAGGAACTGGCTGGCTGGATCTGCGACATCCTGGCTGACCTGAACAACGAAGCGGTGATCGACGCCGTACGTGAGAAGGTCAAGGCCATCTGCAAGCAGCTGCCGGTTTACGGCAACTGATTGGCGCCAGCCTGAAGTGAAAAAGCCCGGCCCTGTGCCTAATGCCAGTCAGTTAAGACTGAGACATTGACCTTTATCCCTAAGGCCGCAAAATCCGATGCTTGGAAACGAGCATCGGATTTTTTTATGCGCCTGTCACAAGCCCTGTCCCTCACTCACGAAA
>NZ_JAFBKA010000036.1:0-67321 GCF_022760795.1 Pseudomonas sp. BP01 | reverse complement strand
TAACTCAGGCAAGCAGCTTGGCGCAGCGTACCTTGGTGGATGTCTCGGTAGCGGCGGGGACGCTCGAGTCGAATGCCCGAAAGGTGTTGCAGGGCATGCGTATTACTTCGCAGCAGGCGGCGCAGTTAGTGCGAACCGGCTTTAGCGGCTTGCGTGGAGTGGCAGGCAGTTGGGAGTTGCTGCTGGCGATAGGTGGGTTGTATTTGCAGCATGACACCCTGAGCAGGAATCAGGAAAAAGCGGAAGCGGAGATTGGGCCGAAGGCTTACGAAGCAAAATTGGCATTGCAAGGTTCGCAATTGGGACTGTTGGGAGGGCAACTTGAGGTGGTTGGACTTGTATTGAGGTCAACTGCTGGCCGAATGGGGGGGGCGTGGACCACGGCTACCGTAGCCACTGGAGGGGCCTTAATAAGGCTGGGGGCGGTAGTAAGCTCTGTTGCTGGGTTTATCGAAGCCGCTCAGGCTATTTCCGCTGCTAAACGCGCTACGGCAGCGGGTGACAGTGTAGCGATGGCGTATTTCTATTTCTCTGCGGCGACTTTTGGTACCGGAGCCATTTTCTTTGCAGGAGCGGTATTCAATTCTTCTCTGCTTGGCCCATTAGGTATTGCTGTGATACTGGTGCTGTTAGCATATACGGCGAGCAAGCAAGCTGAAAGAAATGAATCAGACCTGCTGGCACGTTGGGCAAGGCGATGCTGCTTTGGAAAAGCAGATGAAACGCCTGTTATTCATTGGGATACTCCAGAATATGCGGATATAGCTTTTGCCGAACTCAATGCTGCAACGCTGGGCATGCAAGCTAAGCTGCACTTTGAGTCAAACCTCATAACCGATCCGACTGTTCCTCGGATAGGTGGATTGGTCGGGTTAGAAGTAGAGCATAAGCTGAAATTTCAGATCGTCTTGCCTAGGTATAGGAAAAAAGACTCTGCGTATAGCTGGAATTTGATAGTGCATCGTCATGGTGATGGAGATTTTCCAGAGTTTTCCGGTGGGGAAATCCTTGTTGGTGAAGATCGCCATGCTTCTTTTAATGCTGCTTCCAAATTGGCTAACTATTCTGAATTTTCTTCACCGCGCCTTCCTGACTACAAAGGTGATATCGCTTTTGATAAAAAACTGCATATCGCGGCAGCGGGTGATGTAGAGTTGGCGAGTCTAGAGATTTCTGGAGTTGTTGAGCTTCTGCCGACGATAGGAAGTCACTCCGTAGTGGCAGCGACATTACTAGTAATGTTTTGGCCAGATCGTAATATAGACAGTGCGTATGCCGAGGTATGTAACCGGAGGCAAAATGATTGAGCGTGAGTCAAGAGTTTTATGGAGGCGCGAATTGGGCTGGAGCCGCGATTTGCCGCATGTGGATGAAGGAATAGGCCCCCGTTTAAATCTGGAGGATATCAAACCGTCGCCGAACCATATTGACGATGTCTATCTGGAATTGTCCAGGTCCACTCTAATATTGCGTGGCGTTCTGGCCTTGCTTGGCATTCCCACATTACTGTTCTTTTTTGGTTTGACGCTGTGGTTGTACTGGACTGTCTTGAGTTATGGCTGGACGCGTGAATGGATGATGTACGTTATACTAATTATTGGGCCTATTGTTTGGTTTGGTGGTGTGTTTTCGGTTGTGAAATTAGATTTGATGCTTCCAAGAGACGAGCCCATTCGCTTTAATCGTCTGCGACGGAAGGTCTATTTCTATCAGTTCCGTTACCACTACTTTTACTTGTTCAGCCGTAAGCACTGGGGTGTAAAACCTGTCGCCTACAACTGGGACGACGTAACCGCCGAAGTTTACCGCGTCTACGCTCCCGGCCACGGCGGCCTTATCGAAAACGTCAAGCTGTCTGTCCGCAATCCGGAAACCAACGAAGTCATCGATCGTGTGGAGTTCGCCTCCAACCTATACAAGGGTGAAGCCTACTGGGCCATCGCCCGGCTGTTCATGCAGCAAGGCCCCGAAGCCTTGCCAAAGTTCGTGCACCCACCTCGCGACTGGAACGACGACGATGGCCTGAGCCACATGCACTGCCTGGCGCCAAAGGTTGAATGGCCAGCGGACATCGACCGCGAATCCCGTACTGCACCGTCTGAAGGAGAAGCCCCATGAACCCGGTTGTACTTGTAGGCCACCAACACAACTGCCCGCTGCATGGGGTTAACCAGGTAGAGAGCGGCAGTGCTGCCTATACATTCAATGGCAGGCCGGTTGCCAGGGTGGGGGACCGGACAACCTGTGGCGCGGCGATAGAGAGTGGGGCTGAGCATTTCCTGATCGAAGGTGCGGCGGTGGCCCGCAAAGGCGACCGGACGGATCATGGTGGTGTGCTTGAGGAGGGCGATGCTGGGTGGCTGCTGTAAGACGGGCTGTAGAACAGGCATTAAAGTGGTGTGGCGAAAGCGCAGCATAGACTGGCGGCAGCGCTTTATGGTTCTGGGTCTGCAGCCTTTGCGCTGTCAGTTTTTAAATCGTCTCTGTTTTGGCCGTTAGGTCTGGCTGTGGTGTTGACCTAGCAGCGTACGTGCTGAGCAAGCATGCTGAAAAAAACGAATCTTCCTCGTTAGAGCGTTGGGCAAGGCGATGTTGCTTTGGAAAGGCAGATGAGGTGCCAATGGTTCATTGGAAAACTCCTGAATATGCGGATATCGCGTTTGCAGAGCTCAATGCTGCCACGTTGGGTGTAAAGGCTATGTTGCATTTTGAATCAAGTCTCATAACCGATCCTACAACGCCACGGATAGGAGGGCTGGTCGGGCTGGAAAGAGAGCAAAAACTGAAATTTCAAATAATTTTACCGAGATATAGAGAGGAGGCCTCATCTTATCGTTGGAGCTTGATAGTACATCGCTATGGAGATGGGGAGTTTCCGGAGTTCACTGGTGGGGGGCTCATTCTTACTGACGAGTATCATGCTTCATCTGTAGACCCTATAACCAAATCTGTAAGCTTTTCAGGGTTCGCAGCGCCGCGGCTGCCCCACTATAAGCGCGGTTTTGGTTTTGACAAAAGAATGCATGTCGCTGGAGTCGGTGAGGGGGAGACCATTAGTCTGGAGATGTCCGGAGTTGTAGAACTTATGCCAACCATAGGGAGTGATTCCATAGTTGCAGCTTCATTGCTGCTGATGTATTGGCCAGATCGAAATATTGACAGTGCCTATGTCGAGGTATGTGGTCGGGGGCAAAATGCTTGAGCGTCCACCAAAAGCCTTCTGGGAGCGAGCGTTAGGTTGGAGCTACGACCTTCCGCGCGTTGACGAAGGGCCGCCACCCCGTTCTGGTATAGAGGGTATAAGGCCATCGCCAAATCATATTGATGATGTGTATCTAGAGCTGCCTCGGTCTAGTATAATTTTGCGTGGTGTTATGGCTTTGATTAGCATTCCAATACTAATGTTCCAGGTTGGTTTGATGGTATGGATATATTGGGGTTTATTGGTTGACGGTTGGTCTCATGATTGGTTTACGAATGTCCTTGGGTTCTTGATCCCCATTGTTTCACTTTGGGCTATTGTTCCATTTTCTAAGTTGGATTTAGTTCTTCCAAGAGACGAACCAATCCGCTTCAATCGTCTGCGGCGCAAAATCTATGTGTATCAATACCGATACCACTACATTTACTTATTCAGCCGTAAGCACTGGGGTGTAAAACCTGTCGCCTACAACTGGGACGACGTAACCGCCGAGGTCCACCGGATCTACGCTCCCGGCCACGGCGGCCTTATCGAAAACGTCAAGCTGTCTGTCCGCAATCCTGAAACCAACGAAGTCATCGATCGCGTGGAGTTCGCCTCCAACCTATACAAGGGCGAGGCCTACTGGGCCATCGCCCGGCTGTTCATGCAGCAAGGCCCCGACGCTTTGCCAAAGTTCGTGCACCCACCCTGCGACTGGAACGACGACGATGGCCTCAGCCACATGCACTGCCTGGCGCCAAAGGTTGAATGGCCAGCGGACATTGACCGCGAATCCCGTACTGCACCGTCTGAAGGAGAAGCCCCATGAACCCGGTTGTACTTGTAGGCCACCAACACAACTGCCCGCTGCATGGGGTTAACCAGGTAGAAAGCGGTAGTGCTACGTATACGTTTAACGGCAGAGCGGTTGCCAGGGTGGGGGACCGGACAACCTGTGGCGCGGCGATAGAGAGTGGGGCTGGGCATTTCCTGATCGAAGGTGTGGCGGTGGCGCGCAAAGGCGACGGGACGGATCATGGTAGTGTGCTTGAGGAGGGCGATGCTGGGTGGCTGCTGTAAGACGGGCTGTAGAACAGGCATTGAAGTGGATGGCCCCGGCTACGCCGGTGTTCGCGGCTGAAGCCGCTCCAACAGAAACCGGTTGTGACCAAGGACTTACGCTGTACCTGTGGGAGCGGGCATGCCCGCGAAGCAGGCAACGCGGTGGATGGCACGGGCTTCGCCCGTGTTCGCGGGCGCGCCCACTTCCACAGCCTCCGCAGGCTCGAGAGCCCGTCAGTGGACAGTTTTATGATTGTCCAATGGCTCATTTAGAGACGTTTCCTACAAGGTTTTAGGACGCTCTAGGAACCTCCGGCAAGCGATTCCTCGTTAGTGTTCAGGGACCATCACAGTCCCTTTCAGCGCGAGGTCGTTTTTGACAATCAGCCAACGTATCGCCATTGCGGCAGCCGAAGCCGGGCGTCAAACCTGTCGCCTACAACTGGGACGACGTAACCGCCGAGGTCTACCGCGTCTATGCCCCCGGCCACGGCGGCCTGATAGAAAACGTCATGCTGTCGGTCCGCAACCCTGAAAGCAACGAAGTCATCGACCGCGTCTTCTTCACCCACGACCTTTACCACGGCGAGGCCTACTGGGCCATCGCCCGGCTGTTCATGCAACAAGGCCCCGAAGCCTTGCCAAAGTTCGTGCACCCACCCCGCGACTGGAACGATGACGATGGCCTCAGCCACATGCACTGCCTGGCGCCGAAAGTTGAATGGCCAGCGGACATTGACCGCGAATCCCGTACTGCACCGTCTGAAGGAGAAGCCCTATGAACCCGGTTGTGCTTGTAGGCCACCAACACAACTGCCCGCTGCATGGGGTTAACCAGGTAGAGAGCGGCAGTGCTGCTTATACATTCAATGGTAGGCCGGTTGCCAGGGTGGGGGACCGGACAACCTGTGGCGCGGTGATAGAGAGTGGAACCGAGCACTTCCTGATCGAAGGGGCCGCGGTGGCGCGTAAAGGCGACCGGACGGATCATGGCGGTGTGCTGGAGGAGGGCGATGCCGGGTGGTTGCTGGGTTGATGTGGGGGTAGTTCAGCAACCTCCGGCAATATTTGCTTTGATGCTGAAACCTTGTGGCCGCTGTGCGGCCCATCGTGACACAAGGCCGCTCCTACACCGACCGTGCAGGCTTGCTGATTTGCTTGCCCGTTTGGGAGGCAACTTCGAGCGCTTGACCGTCCCGCTGTTTGCCTTGGCGGGCCAGGCCTTCGAGCTGCGGTATCAGCATGCCTTCCGGCAAATGCCGCCAGAACCGCCCGGGCATGTGCAGGCGCAGGGCATCGGGGTTGAGGCGGGCGGGGTTGAAGGTGTGGCGGTAGTAGGTGCGCCATAGTTCGGCGCCTGGGTCTTCAGCATTGCGTGCCCATTGCTGCCAGCGCTCCGGGCACCGGCGTTGGTAATCGAATGCCTGCCCGTCGAACCGAATGCCATCCTGTGGTGTGGCGATCAACCAGCGTAAACGCCCCAGGCGGTCGGCAAAATGTGGGCTGGCACTCTCCAGAATGTCATGCGCTGGTTCGTGGTAGGCCACCAGATCAAGTTGCAGGCGTTCTGCAAACGCTTCTGGCAACGGCACGAAGCGCACAAACGCATGAAGGTGATGTGCCTCTCGGGTAACTTGCTTGATGCGCCGTTGCAACTCACTGCCCAATCGGTCGCCGGCCAGCATGGCCGTGCGGTCACCATGGGCCACCCGCCAGAGCACTTCGTACAACAGGTTCCAGCGTTGCTCGCCACAGTAACGGGCCGCCTGTTCCAACTGGCTCAGCAGCGCGGCAGGCACCTTGGCGCGAAAGGGGCCCGGGCCCTCCGGGAGCGGCGCAGGCACCGCCAGCAAGTCTGCCATCGGGCCTTGTGACCAGGTGACTTGCGACGGGTCGATGCCATGCCCCAGCAACACGCGGGCCTGGTCCCGCCAGGTGGCGAACCGGTCATCGCAGTTGAGCGCAATCATCCCCACAACCCCATCTGCACCGGTGCCTGCGGTTCACGCAAACGTGCTCGCAACAAGCCGCTGCGCAGCTCGCCCTGGGCTGGGCGGTAATCGCTGGTGACGATGAACGGCCGCGCCTTGTCCAGCACGCAGCGCAACTGGATCAGGTCGTCATAGCGGATTCGCCGTTCCCGGCGTAGCGCAACCAGCCGCTGCACGCTGCGCAGGCCGATACCGGGAATGCGCGCCAGCAGGGCAGGCTCGGCGCGGTTTACATCCAGCGGAAAAACGTCACGGTTGGCCAGCGCCCAGGCCAGCTTGGGGTCGATGTCCAACGCCAGGTTACCGCTTTGGCCAAGCAGTTCACCTGCCTTGTAGCCATAGCCACGCAGCAGGAAGTCGGCCTGGTACAGGCGGTGCTCGCGCAGTAGCGGCGGTGCAGCCAGGGGCACGCTGCCCGGGCTGTCGGGGATCGGGCTGAAGGCTGAGTAGTACACGCGCTTCAGGCCGTAACCCTGGTACAGCGACTCGGCATTGCGCAGCAGGGTACTGTCGTCGGTGCTGTCGGCGCCGACGATGACCTGGGTACTTTGCCCGGCAGGGGTGAAGCGCGGGGCCTTGGGTTCGTTGGCCACGGCTTGCTGGCCCTGGTGAATCACGCCCATGGCCTGACGGATGGTATGCGCGTGTTTTTCCGGCGCCAGGCGCTTGAGGCTGGCTTCGGTGGGCAGTTCGATGTTGACGCTGAGGCGGTCGGCCAGGCGGCCGGCCTCTTCGATCAGCAGCGGGTCGGCATCGGGGATGGTCTTGAGGTGTATGTAGCCGCGGAAGTTGTGCTCTTCGCGCAACAAGCGGGCTACGCGGATCAGTTGCTCCATGGTGTAGTCCGCCGAACGGATGATGCCAGAGCTGAGGAACAGGCCGCTGATGCAATTGCGGCGGTAGAAATCCAGCGTCAGGCGTACCACTTCCTCAGGGCTGAAGCGCGCGCGGGGGACGTTGCTGGAACGGCGGTTCACGCAGTATTGGCAGTCGTACAGGCAGAAGTTGGTCAACAGTACCTTGAGCAGCGATACGCAGCGGCCGTCGGGGGTGTAGCTGTGACAGATACCCATGCCGTTGGTAGCGCCCAGGCCGTCGCCGCCGCGCGAATTGCGCTTGGGCGCACCGCTGCTGGCGCAGGATGCGTCGTACTTGGCGGCGTCGGCAAGGATGCCGAGTTTGGCGATGAGTTGCATGGGGCTGTCTCTGCGTACTGAATATTCATACAGTATTTTGAGACGTGACTGATTGCAAGTGGTTGTGCGTAAGCCATGCCCGACTAAATCCGTCAGCTAAGCTTGAGGCTGGACTTTCGGATAGCAACGAGGCGCGGAAAAGGTTATGAAAATCACCCTGAAGCCGGAGCTGGCGTTGGCCGGGCTGGCCTTGGCCTTTGGCATGCTCAACGCCCAGGCCGCGGAAACCAGAAAGGTCGATGTCATGCTGGTGGGCGGCGGCATCATGAGTTCCACGCTGGCGGTCTGGCTCAACGAGCTGGAGCCAGGCTGGTCCATGGAGATGGTCGAACGCCTGGACAAGGTGGCTGAAGAAAGCTCCAACGGCTGGAACAACGCAGGCACCGGCCACTCGGCCCTTGCCGAACTCAACTACACCCCAGAAAAAGACGGCAAGATCGACATCAGCAAGGCGGTGGAGATCAACGAGTCGTTTCAGGTCACCCGCCAGTTCCTGGCCTGGCAGGTGAAGCAGGGGGTGTTGAAGAACCCGCATTCATTTATCAACACCACGCCCCACATGAGTTTCGTCTGGGGTGACGACAACATCCGCTTCCTGAAAAAGCGCTACGAGGCGCTGCAGGCGAGCCCGTTGTTCAAGCCCATGCAGTACTCCGAGGACCATGAGCAGATCCGCAAATGGGTGCCGTTGATGATGGAGGGGCGCGACCCCAACCAGAAACTGGCAGTAACCTGGACGCCGATTGGCACCGATGTCAACTTTGGCGAGATTACCCGGCAATATGTGGGCTACTTGCAAACCCGGCCCAACTTCGACCTCAAGCTGTCTAGCGAAGTGCAGGAAATCACCCGCAACGACGACGGTTCCTGGCATGTCGAGTACAAAAACCTCAAAGATGGCAGCAAGGCAGCCACCGACGCCAAGTTCCTGTTCATTGGTGCCGGCGGTGCGGCGTTACCGCTGCTGCAGAAGTCGGGCATCGACGAAGCGAAGGACTATGCCGGTTTCCCGGTTGGCGGTTCGTTCCTGGTCACCGACAACCCCGCCATCGCCCAGCGGCATATGGCCAAGGTCTATGGCATCGCCGCCACCGGTGCGCCGCCCATGTCGGTGCCGCACCTGGACACCCGGCTGCTCGATGGCAAGCGCATGATCCTGTTCGGGCCGTTCGCCACCTTCTCGACCAAGTTCCTCAAGCAAGGCTCGCTGCTCGACCTGCTTGCCAGTACCAGCGTGCACAACGCCTGGCCGATGGTGCGGGTCGGGGTACGCGAGTTTGACCTGGTGCAGTACCTGATCGGCCAGGTGCTGCAATCTGACAATGACCGCTTCGAAGCGCTGCGCACCTACTTCCCCGAGGCCAAGAAGGAAGACTGGCGGTTGTGGCAGGCGGGGCAGCGTGTACAGATCATCAAGAAGGACGAGGCATTGGGTGGCGTGCTCAAGCTCGGTACTGAGGTGGTGATGTCCAGGGACGGTAGCATCGCCGGGTTGCTGGGCGCCTCGCCAGGTGCCTCGACCGCGCCACCGATCATGCTCGATGTACTCAACAAGGTGTTCAAGGACAAGGTAGCAACGCCGGAATGGCAGGGTAAGATCAAGCAGATCATCCCGTCCTACGGAACGCGCCTGAACGACCACCCCGACCAGGTATTGAAGGAGTGGGCGTACACCAACGAGGTGCTGCAACTCGATCCGCCAGCCGGCACCGCTGCGCCTTAGCACGGCGGGGGCGCAGGTTTTAACGAGCCACGGGCGCGTCTGCCCAGGCAAAGCGGTAGACGTGGCCCGGGGGAGTGGTTTGGCAATGGCCGTTGTCGGCATCGGCGCCCACCACATACCACTCGGCCCGCGACGTTTCGCCAAGCTTGCGCGCCTTGTCGGCACTGAAGCAGCGGCCCAGTTCGGAGGCCGGGATCAGGGCGAAGGCGGTGGGGTTGTGGCGCAGCCAATAGGCCGCCGCATCTGCCCTGGATTGGCCGGTAAAGCCGAAATGCACGATGGGCTGCCGGGCAAACAGCCAATGCCCTTCGCGCCAGTTGACCAGCACCAGCTCGGCACCGCCGGTGGCGCGTGCCGCTTCGCTCATCAGCGTCTCATGCGGGTTGCGGCCCTCCTTCAGCGGCTCGACGAAGCCGCGGGCGAACCACAGCGCGAACCATATCAGGGCCACGGCGCCAAAGGCTTTGCGCCAGGCCGGCCGGCCCAGCAACCAGCGTTTGAGCAGCCACGGGATCAGCGGGGCGATGGCCAGCACCAGGCCCGGCAGCGCTGGGAAGATGTACAACTTGCGCTTGCCACTGCTGAGGCTGAAAAACAGCAGCACCAACGCCACCCAGCCGAGTAGCAGCAAGAAGCGCCCGTCGCGCTTTTGCATCTGGCGTCGCCATGCCGGTACCAGCCAGGGCAGGGCCAGCACCAGCGGCAGCCAGTACTTGGGAATGACCTTGACGAAGAAGTACCAGAATGGCTCGCGATGGTCCCAGGCATTGGTATAGCGGCTGGCGGTCTGGCGCAGCAAGATTTCCTTGAGGTAGGCCAGCTCCGCTGCGCCACCGCCCTGGGCGATCGACACCAGCAGGGGCACAAGCCACACCGCGCAACCGGCCAGCAGGCAAAGCAGCCCAAGGCTCCAGCGCCAACCTTGGCCAGGTATGGCCACAACGCCGTGCCAGCCTTGTCGCACCGCCCAGGCATAGGGCAGCAGCATCAGCGCCGGGACAAAGCCCACGCCCTTGCTGATGATGCCCAGCCCCATGGCCGCACAGGCCAGGTAGAACCAACCCCACGCGGGCCCCAATAGCAGGTGGCGCACCATGCCATAGAAACCCAGCGCCACCCACAGGCACAGGAAGCTGTCGATCTGCCCGGTGCGCAGGATGCTGTAGCTCTGGTAGGTGGCCAGGAACAGCAAGGCGGCGATCACGCCGATGCGCCGGGTCCACAGGCGCCGCCCCAGGTCGTGCAGCACCCAGGTGATGGTTACCGCCGACATCAACCCGGGCAGGTACAGGGCAACCTTGGGCGAGCCGGTCAGTTGGCTGAACAGGGCCACGGTCCACATGAACAGCGGCGGCTTGTCGCCGTAGATTTCCGCTGCCCGGTGGGGGATGGACCAGTTGCCGCTTTGCAGCATTTCCAGGGCCACACCCAGAAAGCGCTCTTCATCCACGTTCATCGGCTGTCGCCAGCCGACACCTGCGCCCACCAACACTACGGCGAGGGCAATCAGGGCCAGGCGTTCGGCCCCAAGCGTCTTGAACCTGGGCAAGGGCTATTCCTTCTGTTCCTGGTTGCGGGCGATCAGTTGCAGGTTGCGCAGGTAGACCAGAAAGCCAAAGCTCTGGCCGATGATGAACACCGGGTCCTGGCGGTAGATGGCGTAGGTCAGCAGCAGCGCACTGCCGAGCATGCTCAGGTACCAGAATCCTACCGGGATCACGCTGCGGCGTTTGAACTCGCTGTACAGCCACTGCAGCACGAAGCGCCCGGTGAACACCGCCTGGCCGGCGAAGCCGATGATCAGCCACAGGGTTTCGCGGGTCATCCTTCAGGCTCCTGCGGGCGGCTGTCCAGGCGGGTGCGGCGAATCAGCCACCACACCCCGAACACGTCGAGGATGCCCACCAGGGCGCGGTCCAGGTTGCCGTACTTGGACACCCCGGCATGGCGTGGCCGGTGGTTGACCGGGTGCACCAGCATGCGGCCGTTGTGGCGCAGGATCAGGGCCGGGATAAAGCGGTGCATGTGGTCGAAGTAGGGCAGGCGCAGGAAGGCTGCGCGTTCTATCAGCTTCAGCCCGCAGCCGGTGTCTGGCGTGGCGTCCTTGAGCAGGCGCCTGCGCAGGTTGTTGGCAAAACGCGAAGCCCAGCGCTTGCTGGCGCTGTCACGGCGGTTGACGCGGTGCCCGGCGACCAGTTTCACGCCGCCGGCCAAGGCCTGGTTGGCGCGCACCAGGGCCAGCATGCCGGGGATGTCTGCCGGGTCGTTCTGGCCGTCGCCGTCGAGAGTGGCCAGCCACTGGCCGTGGGCCGCCTGCGCGGCATGCCACAGTGAGGTACTCTGGCCCAGCGAGCGCTCGTGACGCAGTATGCGCAGCTGGGTGTAACCCTCGCTTTTCAGTTGCAGCAGTACGCTCAGGGTACGATCGCTGCTGCCGTCATCGACCACCAGTACTTCATAGGCTTCGGCCGCCAGTGCGGCGCGGATTTCCATCAACAGTGATGGCAGGTTTTCGACCTCGTTCCTGGCGGGGATCAGTACCGAGAGGTCAAGTGGATCTGTCATGAGGCTACCTGTGGTCTTGTTGTGAGTGCGCGGCTCAAACCCGGTAAAAATCCCGGTACCAGCCAACGAAAGCGTTAACGCCGTGTTCCAGCGATGTGCCCGGGGTGAAGTCGATCCAGCGCGCCAGCGAGCCCACATCGGCCCAGGTCTCCAGCACGTCTCCCGCTTGCAGTGGCAGGTAGTCGCGCTGGGCCTTGATGCCCAAGGCGTCCTCCAGGCACTCGACGAAATGCAGCAGCCGCACCGGCTGGCCGCGGCCGATGTTGAACAGCTGGCAGGGCGGTTGCCCGTGGGCAGGCTGTGGTGGCTTCAGGCGCAGGCGCAGGATGCTTTCGACGATGTCGTCGATGTAGGTGAAGTCGCGCCCCATCAGGCCGTTGTTGTAAATCTCGATCGGGCGGTCTTCGAGCATGGCGCGGGTGAACTTGAACAGCGCCATGTCGGGGCGGCCCCAAGGACCGTAGACGGTGAAAAAGCGCAAACCCGTGGTCGGTAGGCGATACAGGTGCGCATAGCTGTGCGCCATCAGTTCATTGGCGCGCTTGCTGGCGGCATAGAGCGACACCGGCTGCTCCACCGTGTCGTCGACGCTGAACGGCAGCTTGGCGTTGGCGCCGTACACCGAGCTGCTGGAGGCATAGATCAAGTGGTGCGGCGGCTGCTGGCGGCAGGCTTCGAGCATATTGAGGAAGCCGACCAGGTTGGCCTGGCCATAGGCGCCGGGGTTGTCCAGCGAATAGCGCACCCCGGCCTGGGCCGCCAGGTGGATCACTTCACTGAACGCCTGCCTGGTGAACAGCTGTTGCAGGTCGGCGCTGTTGGCGATGTCGAGGGGCTGGAAGCGGAAATTGGCGAAGCCGGACAGCTGTTGCAGGCGCGCCCGTTTCAGCTCGACGCTGTAGTAGGCATTGAGGTTGTCGATGCCGACCACCTCGATGCCAGCCTCGCACAGGCGGCGCGCGACGTGGAAGCCGATAAAGCCGGCCACACCGGTAATCAGTACGGGCATGCTGGCTGCACCTGGCCTCGGCCGATACCGTAGTAGGTCAGGCCGGCAGCGGCCATGTGCTCGGGTTCGAACAGGTTGCGGCCGTCGAACACCACTCGATCGGCCAACAGATCCGGCACCTTGTCCAGATTCAGCACACGGTAGTCCTGCCACTCGGTGACGATGACCAGCGCATCGGCGCCCTCCAGCGCATCGTCCTTGCACGGCACCAGTTGCAAATCGGCGCGCGGGCCGTAATGCCGCAGGATTTCGTCCATCGCCTGCGGGTCGTGTGCCTGTACTCGCGCGCCAGCAGCCCACAGCGCTTCCAGCAAGATTCGGCTGGAGGCTTCGCGGATGTCATTGGTGTTGGGCTTGAACGACAACCCCCACAGGGCGAATACCTTGCCCCGCAGGCCATCGGGATAATGCCGCTGGATCTTGCTGAACAGCCGACCCTTCTGATGTTCGTTGACCGACTCCACCGCACGCAGCAACCGCGGCTCGAAGCCCTCAGTCTCGGCGCTGCGGCGCAGGGCTTGCAGGTCCTTGGGGAAGCACGAGCCGCCAAAGCCGCAGCCGGCGTAGATGAAGTCGTAACCGATGCGCGGGTCGGAGCCGATGCCACGGCGGACCATTTCGATATCGGCCCCCAGGTGCTCGGCCAGGTTGGCGATTTCGTTGATGAAGGAGATCTTGGTCGCCAGCATGCAGTTGGCCGCGTACTTGGTCAGCTCGGCGCTGCGTGCATCCATGACCATGAGTTTTTCACGGTTGCGGCTGAACGGCAGGTACAGCTCGCGCAGCAACTCCACTTCGGCCGGTTCGGCGCCGCCGATGATGATGCGGTCCGGCCGCATGCAGTCGTCCACGGCCGAGCCTTCCTTGAGAAACTCTGGGTTGCTGATTACCTGGAAGCGAGCTGGGTCGGCGACGGCCTGGGCTATGCGCGACTTGATGCGGTGCACCGTACCGACCGGCGCGGTGGACTTGTTGACGATCACCTTGGTGCCGTCAGCATGTTCGAGGATGCTGTCGATCACGGCAAAAACCTGCTTCAGGTCAGCGCTGCCATCGGCTTGCGGCGGTGTGCCGACTGCAATGAACTGCAGCCTGGCGTAGTTGGCTGCTGCCCTGGCATCGGTGGTGAAGCGCAGGCGGCCACAGGCCAGGTTTTTTTCCAGCATCGGCGCAAGGCCGGGCTCGAAGATCGGGCAATGGCCTTCATTGAGGGTGGCAACCCGCTCGGCGTCGACATCCATGCACAACACCGAATGCCCCACCTGAGCCAGGCACACTGCCTGGGTGAGGCCGACATAGCCGGTACCGAAAACCGTGACTTTCATCGTTCAGCTCCTTAATAGGAAAGCTGAAAAAAAATGTCACAGTGTTGTTTAGGATTTGTTACCCGATGGATGAATTGAGCCGCTATGTGGTCGGGATCCCGTTGCGTGCGGGCAGAAGATCTAGACTTACCGAGTGCTCGCGATAACGCGCTGTAGGGCGAGCCCAAACCCTTGAACCGACCACCGCCTCCCCGGAGCGGAGTTCCCTCGCTGGCGATGGCCTTCTTGCAGAGGAGGGCAGGTCATGGACGAGGCAAGGCTTCACGATTTCATGGGCAAGCTGGTGGGCGACATGGGCGCAGCGGCGACCCTGGCCAATGTCATCCTTGGCGATGAACTGGGGTTGTACCGGGCGATGGCCGACAGCCAGCCGATCACCCCCGAAGCGCTGGCGGAAAAAACCGGCTGCCATCCACGACTGGTACGCGAATGGCTGAACGCCCAGGCCGCTTCGGGTTACATGGCGCACGACAAGGGCTCTTTTGTGCTGCCCGAAGAGCAGGCCATGGCCTTGGCGCTGGAGGACTCCCCAGCCTACATGGCCGGTGGGGCCGCAGTGATCGCTGCGCTGTTTCATGACAAGGATAAGCTGGTCGCGGCCATGCGCGGCGATGGCGGGCTGGCTTGGGGTGACCACCACCCGTGCATGTTCAGCGGTACCGAGCGGTTTTTCCGGCCGGGCTACCGTACGTTTCTGGTAGCTGAATGGTTTCCAGCGCTCGAGGGCGTGGTGGCCAAGCTACAGGCGGGCGCCAAGGTCGCGGATGTAGGCTGCGGGCATGGTGCTTCGACGCTGGTCATGGCCCAGGCATTTCCAGCGTCGACCTTCGTCGGCTACGACTACCACGGACCTTCCATTACCACCGCCAACGCTCGCGCGCGTGAGGCGGGGCTGACGGAGCGGGTAAGCTTCAAGCAGGCCAGCGCAAAGGATTACCCAGGGCATGACCATGACCTGGTGTGCTTCTTCGATTGCCTGCACGACATGGGCGACCCGGTGGGGGCTGCCAAGCATGCCTATCGTGCGTTGAAGGCTGACGGCACGGTGATGCTGGTAGAGCCTTATGCCGAGGATTCGCTGGACGGCAACCTGACGCCGGTCGGGCGCTTGTTCTATGCCGCGTCTACCTTCATCTGCACGCCGAATTCGCTGTCGCAGGAGGTGGGCCTGGGGCTGGGGGCACAAGCTGGAGAGGCGCGCTTGCGGGCGGTGTTCGAGGAAGCGGGGTTCAGCCGCTTCCGGCGGGCGACGCAGACGCCGTTCAACCTGATCCTGGAGGCGCGGAAGTAGGGTGTAGTCCTGCACTGGCCTCTTCGCGGGCGAGCCCGCGAAAAGGCCGGGCCTGCAAAAGCAGAAGGGGCGCCATGTGGCGCCCCTTCTGTTTGTTGCTTAGGCTTCAGCGTCCCAAGGACGATCGCCTTTTTCATCTTTGACGCGGGTCGGCAGGCCCATCTCGTCCAGCGCCTTGAGGAACGGCTCGGCTGGCAGCTCCTCGACGTTGACCATGCGCTTGGCATCCCATTCGCCACGGGCAACCAGCAGGGCGGCGGCCACTGGCGGTACACCGGCGGTGTAGGAAATGCCTTGGCTGTCGGTCTCGGCGTAGGCTTCTTCGTGGTCTGCCACGTTGTAGATGAACACTTCGCGCGGCTGGCCATCCTTGGTGCCTTTGACCAGGTCACCGATGCAGGTCTTGCCGGTGTAGCCAGGGGCCAGCGAGGCTGGGTCTGGCAGTACAGCCTTGACCACTTTCAGCGGTACCACTTCCAGGCCTTCGGCGGTTTTCACCGGTTGCTCGCTGAGCAGGCCCAGGTTTTTCAGCACGGTGAACACATTGATGTAGTGCTCGCCAAAGCTCATCCAGAAACGCACGTTCGGCACGTTGAGGTTCTTCGAAATCGAGTGAACTTCGTCGTGGCCGGTCAGGTAAAGGTTCTGCGAGCCTACTACTGGCAGGTCGTCAGTACGCTTGACCTCGAACATGGTGTTGCTGGTCCACTGGCTGTTCTGCCAGCTCCACACTTGACCGGTGAACTCGCGGAAGTTGATTTCCGGGTCGAAGTTGGTGGCAAAGTACTTGCCATGCGAACCGGCATTGACGTCGAGAATGTCGATCGAATCAATGCTGTCGAAATACTGCTGCTGCGCCAGCTTGGCGTAGCTGTTCACCACACCCGGGTCGAAACCGACGCCGAGAATGGCGGTAATGTTCTTTGCCTGGCACTCTTCGAGGTGTTTCCACTCGTAGTTGCCGTACCACGGCGGGGTCTCGCAAATCTTGCCCGGCTCTTCGTGGATGGCGGTGTCCAGATAGGCGACACCCGTATCGATGCAGGCACGCAGCACCGACATGTTGAGGAAGGCGGAACCTACGTTGATCACGATCTGCGATTCGGTCTCGCGGATCAGCGCCTTGGTTGCCTCGACATCGAGGGCATTGAGCGAGAAGGCCTGGATGTCGGCGGGTACCTTGAGGCTACCCTTGGCCTTGACGCTGTCGATGATGGCCTGGCATTTGGAGATGTTCCGTGACGCGATAGCGATACGACCCAGTTCGTCGTTATGCTGCGCGCACTTGTGGGCCACCACCTTGGCGACACCTCCTGCACCAATGATAAGAACGTTCTTCTTCAATTTACCTTTTGCTCCTTACTTGGAAAGCCGGCCTTACGACAGGCTGGAAACGTAGTCTTCGAAACCGAACTCGCGGACGACTTCGACGCTGCCGTCGAGTTGCTTGACCACGATGGATGGCATCTTCAGACCGTTGAACCAGTTTTTCTTGACCATGGTGTAACCCGCCGTGTCGATGAACGACAGGCGATCGCCAATGGCCAACGGGCGATCGAATTGGTACTCGCCGAAGATGTCACCGGCCAGGCACGACTTGCCGCAGACCATGTAGGTGTGCTCGCCGTCGTTGGGGGCCATCTTGGCGTTGAGGCGGTAGATCAGCAGGTCGAGCAGGTGCGCTTCGATCGAGCTGTCGACCACGGCCAGGTGCTTGCCGTTGTACAGGGTGTCGAGCACGGTCACTTCCAGCGAGGCGCTGTTGGTGATGGCCGCTTCGCCCGGCTCCAGGTACACCTGCACGCCGTACTTCTCCGAGAAGGCTTTGAGGCGCGCGCAGAAGGCGTCTACCGCATAGTCTTCACCGGTGAAGTGGATGCCGCCACCGAGGCTGACCCACTCGACCTTGTGCAGCAGGTGACCGAAGCGCTCTTCGATGTGCGTGAGCATCTTGTCGAACAGGCCGAAGTCGCCGTTCTCGCAGTTGTTGTGGAACATGAAACCGGAGATCTGTTCGATCACCTGCTCGATCTTGGCAGGGTCCCATTCGCCCAGGCGGCTGAACGGACGAGCCGGGTCGGCCAGCAGGTAGTCAGAGCTGCTGACCTGCGGGTTGACGCGCAGGCCGCGCACTTTACCTTCGGACTGTTCGGCAAAGCGCTGCAGCTGGCCGATCGAGTTGAAGATGATCTTGTCGCAGTTCTCGAGCATTTCCTCGACCTCGTCATCGGCCCAGGCCACGCTGTAGGCGTGGGTCTCGCCGGCGAACTTCTGGCGGCCGAGCTTGAGCTCGAAGAGGGAGGACGAGGTGGTGCCGTCCATGTACTGCTGCATCAGGTCGAAGACCGACCAGGTGGCGAAGCACTTGAGGGCAAGCAGCGCCTTGGCACCGGAGTGTTCACGCACGTAGGCGATCTTCTCCATGTTGCTGAGCAGCTTGGTTTTATCGATGAGGTAATACGGCGTCTTGATCATTTAAAGGCCCCCGGCCAGGCCGGCCAAAAAAAGGACACGCATTGTGCCTTCACTTGCCGCAGACCGAAAGGGTGCGATACGCATTTCGTCAGGGTTGACGCCGTTGCGAGGGCATTTTTCCGGTTGCGGCGGGCTCAGTAGAACAGGCGCATGTGACTGTCGTAATCACCACCGACGGGCGGCAGCCTCAATCGGCTTGCTGCAGCCACGCCTGAATTTGCTCAAGCGTTGCCGTAGCGCCACCACAAACCACCACCAGCACATTCTGGTATTGCGCCAGGGCGCCCGGCGCATACGCCAATGCCAGCGCCGCTCCACACGCTGGCTCGACCAGCACCCGGTGGTCCAGCAGGAACCGCTCGCAGGCCTCCAGCGCTGCGCGATCGCTGACCAGGTGGCTGTGCACCGGGTGTTGCTGAGCGCAGGCCAGCGCCTGATCGGCTACCCGCTTTGCCCCCAGCGACGTCGCCACCGAAGCGATGCGCTCCAGCTCGACCGAATGCCCCGCCTGCATGGCCGCATGCAGCGACGCGGCACCGTGGGTTTCCACCGCCAGCACCGGGACATCACCCCAGCCATTGCGCTGCAGCCCCTGGACCACGCCGCTGAGCAACCCGCCACCGCCCACCGACAGCACCACGGCGTCCGGTTTCACGCCTGCTTCGGCGACCTCATCGATCAGGCTGGCATGCCCGGCCCACAGAAGCGGGTCGTCAAATGGGTGGATGAACGCATCATTCGGCCCCACCAAGGTCTGCGCCAGGGCGTTGGCCTCTTGCCAGGAGCTGCCATGCACCACCACGTTGGCGTCTTCCAGGCGCAGCAACTCCTTGGCCCGCCCGGTGGTGGTCTCGGGAACTACAACGGTCACCGGCACACCCAGCTTGCGCCCCGCGTACGCTACTGCCAGGCCGGCGTTGCCGCCCGAGGAAGAAATGAACTGCTGGGCGCCACGGGCCTGATGCACTTCGCAGGCGTGGCCGACGCCGCGCAGCTTGAACGAGCCGCAAGGTTGCAGGGCATCGAGCTTGAGCCAGATGTTTCGGCCCGCGGCCAACGATATGGAACGAGATTCGATCAGGGGGGTGTGGATATGCAAGGTCATTGGCTGGTTCCGCGTAATTGTTCAAGGTAGTTGTAAATGGTGTAGCGGGTTACGCCGAGGGCACTTGCGGCCTTTTCCACGCCGCCTTTGACGATGAACAGGCCGCGCTCTTGCATGACCCGCACGGCTTCGACCTTGGCCTGTTTGTTCATCCGGCCTTGGCCGCTACGTTGCAGGGAAGCCTGGATGATCTCGCTCATCAGCAGTTCCATGTCGGCGGGTTCGTTGACGGCAGGCGTGGCCCCCAGCGGTTGGAACTGCTGGAGAAAGCTCATGGCGGCGTCCAGGCCGGTGACGTCGGTGTTGACGCAGAGGCTGGCGAAGGGGTGGCCGGTGCTGTCGCGAAAGATCGCGGTGGCGCTGCGCAGGGTGCGGCCCTTGAGTGTGGTGGGGTAGTCGGGCAGTACCACCGGCTCGCTGCCGTGCTGGTCGGCTGAGGCCTGCATCAGTGCCTTAAAGCCTTGGTCCTGCTTCGGGGCGGCGAGGATCGGGCTGCCGACGCTGCGGCCGGAGAGGTGACCGTTGACGATCGCCACCACGGAACGCTCCGGGTGGTCCAGGTCGTGCAGGAGGATTTCCATATTGCGTGCGGCAACGCTGCCCAGGGCCTGGATGGCAGCCTTGAGCACTGTGAGGGTGAGGTGGCGTTCTTCGCCGGGGGTGATAGGCATGGCAGATCGAAATATCAACGTTTTGTGTATTTTTACACATAAAGTTGAATTGTGCGATCTGTGGTGGTTGTACCGGCCCATCGCCGGCAAGCCAGCTCCCACAGATAGTGCACAACCCTTGAGATTTGCAGTTTCCTGTAGGAGCTGGCTTGCGGGCGATGGGCCGCAAAGCGGCCCTTGTAAAAGTCAGCCCAGAGCCGGGGTGCGCGGCGGAATCATCCGGCGTGAGCCAGTCGCCTCGAAGGCTGCACCAAAGCTCAACAATGCATTATCACTGTAAGCCCGCCCGGCAAAGGTCAGCCCCACCGGCATGCCGATGTCGGCCATCACGCCCATTGGCACGGTGACGGTCGGCACACCCAGGTGACGGATCGCCAGGTTGCCGTTGGCCACCCAGATACCGTTGCTCCAGGCGATGTCTGCCGATGCCGGGTTGACGTCGGCATCGGCCGGGCCCACGTCGGCCACTGTCGGGAACAGCACCGCGTCCAGGCCCAGGTTGTCCATCCAGTCTTCCAGGTCCAGCTTGCGGGTGTGCTCCAGGCCGCGCAGGCCGTCAGGCACGGTCTCGATCTGATCCCAGGTCTTCAGGCCGCGCTTGGCCATGTTGACGTACTCGTCCATGCCGGCGGCCAGGTCGTCCTCACGGTTGGGCAGGGTGCCCGGGTCGTGGGGGAAGATTTGTGGGCCATCGACATCGGCCAGGCGGTTAAGCTTTGGGTCGCCATTGGCACGCAGGAAGTCGTCAAAGGCCCAGCCCGACAGCTCCCACAGCTCGTCATGGAGGAACTCTTTGCTGACGATGCCGCGGTTGTAAACGGTCGGTGCGCCCGGGCGGTCGCCTTCGCAGTTGGACACCAGCGGAAAGTCCACTTCCAGCACTTCGGCACCGGCCGCTTCCAGGGCCCGGCGTGCCTGTTGCCACAAGTCGATCACAGTAGCGCGGGTGTTGATGCGTTGGCCGGTCGGGCCACCGATGCCTGGTTTTTCGGAGGTGCCTGCTTCGGCATCGGCATTTATATACATGCGTGGTACGCCAAAGCGCTTGCCCTTGAGTGCGCTGGCATCCACTGCCAGGTCCCGGTAAGAGACAGGGCGCACAGTCGATGCCGCCGGGATCGGTACCCAGGGCTGCAGGCGCCACAGGTCACCGCGCTTGTCAGCGTCATCGGCCACCACCACATCGAGGATTTCCAGCAGGTCGGCCATGGTGCGGGCGTAAGGGACAACCACGTCCATGGTCGGGGTCAGCGGCCAGTTGCCACGTACCGAAATCACGCCGCGCGATGGGGTGTAGGCGCACAAGCCATTGTTGGACGCCGGCCCACGGCCGCTGGACCAGGTTTCCTCGGCCAGGCCGAAGGCACTGAAGCTGGCGGCGGTGGCGGTGCCGGCACCGTTGGATGACCCCGAGGCGAAGGGCGCAGTCAGGAAGTTGGCGTTGTACGGGCTTTCGGCGCGGCCATACACGCCGCGCTGCATGCCACCGTTGGCCATGGGCGGCATGTTGGTCTTGCCCAGGCAAACAGCACCCGCGGCGCGCAGGCGCTCGATGGTGAAAGCGTCGCGTTGGGCGACCAGGTCCTTGAAGGCAGGGCTGCCGGAAGCGGCGGTCAGGCCTTTGACCAGATAGCTGTCCTTGGCGGTGTAGGGGATGCCATCCAGCGGGCTCAGGACTTGGCCTTGGGCGCGGCGGGCGTCGGAGGCCTCGGCTTCTTTGAGCGCCTCGGGGTTGCGTACCACTACCGCGTTCAGGGCGGTGGCGGTGTCGGCGCCATCGTAGGCGTCGATGCGCGCCAGGTAGGCCTTGACCAGCTCGACCGCCGTCGTGCGGCCCGACTCGAGCGCGTCGCGCAGCTCGGCAATGGAAACCTCGGTTACCTCGATCATGCGTTCACCAAAAAAATTGTGCAGGTGGGGGCTAGTGCGAGGAGTGTACAAGAAGGGCTTGACGGACGCAGGTTTGCGCGGGGGCAAATGGTTTTATGCAGGGGGGCATTGTCAGGCACCAGGCGCCCCTTGTGGGAGCGGCCTTGTGTCGCGAAAGGGCACTCCCACACGGTCCGCGCTAATCGGCCAGGTCTGTGGCTGAATGGCGCTCCGGCACCTGGCTGTCTTCATCTCCCCAGGTACGGTTGACCCTGGTGCCACGCTGCACTGCAGGGCGCTGGGCAATTTCCTCTGCCCAGCGCTGCACGTTGGAGTATTCGTCCACTGCCAGGAACTGCGCCGCGTCATACAGGTTGCCGCGCACCAACTGGCCATACCACGGCCACACGGCGATATCGGCAATGCTGTACTCATCCCCGCCCAGGTAACGGCTCTCGGCCAGCCGGCGGTCGAGCACATCCAGTTGGCGCTTGGCCTCCATGGTGAAGCGGTTGATGGCGTACTCGAATTTTTCCGGGGCGTACACGTAGAAGTGACCAAAGCCACCACCCAGGTAAGGGGCTGCGCCCATTTGCCAGAACAGCCAATTCAGGCTCTCGGTGCGTGCTGCTGGTGATTTTGGCAGCAGTGCGCCGAACTTGTCCGCAAGGTACAGCAGGATCGACCCCGATTCGAATACCCGCACAGGCGGTTCGACGCTGCGATCGAGCAGGGCAGGGATCTTCGAGTTGGGGTTGACCTGGACAAAACCGCTGGAAAACTGTTCGCCCTCGCCAATGCGGATCAGCCAGGCATCGTACTCAGCGGCGGTATGGCCCAGGGCAAGCAGCTCTTCAAGGGCAATGGTGACCTTGACGCCATTGGGTGTGGCCAAGGAATACAGCTGCAGCGGGTGCTTGCCCAGCGGCAGGTCCTTGTCGTGCGTCGGGCCGGCAACCGGGCGGTTGATGCTGGCGAACTGGCCGCCGGACGCTGCTTCGTTGCGCCACACCTTGGGTGGCACGTAGGCGGGCTTGCTCATGCATGAATCTCCTTCATTGGCGCGAAACGGTCACGTAATGACGTTGACCTGTATCTATGCCACGGGTTCGACGCCATGCGCAAATGCAGAGAGTGCGGGCGCAACGTGCATAACGATGGTTTCATCCAGTTTTCATCCGGCGCAGGCCAGGCCGGCTCTATGCTGGGCTTTCTCTTCGCCCTGCAAGGTACCGCCGGCCGATGACTGTTCCCCGCTGCTTGTTGGCGATGGTCCTGCTCGGCGGCCTGCTGGCCCATGCCGAAGCTGCGCCGTGGGTTGCCGGCCTGCACCACATGACCTTGGCCGACCCCGTCGATAGCCGGCCGATGCAAGCGCTGGCGTTCTACCCGGCTACTGGTAAAACCCGTAGCAGCCGTATAGACGGCTACCCAGTCGACGTGGCAGAAGAGGCGCCCGTCGCCAGGGGCCGGTACCCATTACTGGTGTTGTCCCACGGCAATACCGGCAGCCCGCTGGCGCTGCATTACCTGGCCACCTCGTTGGCGCGGCGAGGGTTCGTGGTGGTGGCGGTAGTGCACCCGGGGGACAACGCCCGCGACCACAGTCGGCTGGGTACTCTGAGCAATCTGTATGGCCGGCCGCTGCAAGTCAGTGCCGCGATCACCGCAGCCCGCGATGATGCATTGGTCGGGCCTTACCTGGACGAAGGCAGGGTGGGCGTGATCGGTTATTCGGCGGGTGGCGAAACCGCATTGATCCTTTCCGGCGCACGCCCGGATTTGGACCGCCTGCGCCAGTATTGCCTGGAGCGCCCGAACGACGCAGACGCCTGCAAGACCCACGGTATATTGATTGCCGACCGCAGCGAACTGGCGGCGCAGGCCGATCAGCGGGTAGGGGCGGTGATGTTGATGGCGCCGCTGAGCCTGCTGTTCGGGCGCCATGCCTTGGCCGGGGTTCAAGTGCCAGCCCTGATCTACAGCGGTGATAGCGACCAACTGGTGGCGGTGGACCGCAATGCCGAGGCCCTGGCCCGCAAGCTGCCGGTGACACCCGATTACCGCCTGTTGGCCGGTGCCGGCCACTTTGTGTTCATGGCCCACTGCGACGCCGACCAGTACGCGCGGATGCCGGCATTGTGCAAAGACGCGGAGGGCGTGGATCGCCGCCATATCCATCATTCGCTGGAACGTGAAACGGCAGCGTTCTTCAGGCAGGCACTGGGCGCGCCGCAACTGGCCGAGCGGTCAGCCGCTGCGAGCGCGCCGGGACAGCAACAGCGTTAGCCCCACCCCGGCCAGGGCGAGCAGGGCCGCCACGCAGAAGATCGAGGCGTACCCCAGGTGCACGGCTACTGCGCCCATTACTGGCCCGGCGATAGCCAGGGCCATATCGAAGAACACCGCATAGGCTCCCAGCCCCGCACCGCGGCTGTTGCTGGGGACCTGCTTGATGGCCTCCACGCCCAGCGCCGGGTACACCAGCGACAGCCCGAAACCGGTAAGCCCTGCGCCGACCAATGCCCAGGCCGGCGAAGGCGCCAGCCACAGCAAGCTCAGGCCGAGCACTTCAGTGGCCATGCAGGCGACCGCCACGTTGTAGCCACCAAAGCGGTTGACCGCGTTGACGAACAGCAGACGCGAAAGGATGAAGCACACACCAAACGCACTCAGGCACCAGGCTGCGCCTAGCCAACCGCGCTCCAGGTAGTACAAGGTGACGAAGGTGGTCAGCGTGCCGTAGCCGATCGAGGCCAGGGTCAGCCCAAGACCACACGGCGCGACCCGGACAAACGCCGACCAGAACGGCAGGCGCTCGCCACGCACCACCACCACGTCGGCACGCTTGCGCAACACCAGCAGGGCAAGGGTTGCCAGCACCAGCAAAGCAGGGCCCAGCACGCTGAAGTCCAGCTCATCCACGGCCACTACGCCCAGTGGTGCGCCAATGGCGATGGCGCCGTAGGAGGCGATGCCGTTCCATGAGATCACCCTGGCGGTGTGTTCGGGGCCGACCTGGCTGATGCCCCAACTCAAGGTGGCCACACCGATCAGCCCCTGGGCGATGCCGAGCAGCAACCGGCCCCCAAGCAACAACGCCAGGCTCAGCAGCGGCAGCGTCAGGGTCCAGGCCGATAACAGGGTCAATACCCCGCAGCCGGCAATCCCCATCAGGCCGAAGCGGATGGCTTGCTTGCCCCCGAGGGTATCTGCAACGCGCCCGGCAAACGGGCGGCTCAGCAGGGTGGCCAGATACTGCAAGCCGATGGTCACCCCGGCGATCACCGCACCAAAGCCCAACTGGTCGTGCACGTAGCTTGGCAACACCGCAATCGGCAGGCCGATGCAGAGGAAGGCAATGAAGGTGTAGAAAACGATCGACAGGATCTGCAGGGTGATTTGCAGCGTATGGCTGGCGGGGGCAGGTTGTTGCGCGGTCATAGGCTCTTTCGCGGGCGGGCGGTTGGGCGTGGTCCCATGATGGCTGTTACATGAAGGAAATGAAAGCAGGCTAACGAATTATTCGTCGGGTTGTGTCAGCTGTGGGGCTGGCGGTGGGATCTTCGCGGGCAAGCCCGCGAAGAGGCGGGCCCAGCCATACACAATGGCCAGGCCTCACCCATCAATCAGACCAGTACGCCTTGGCTGCGCAGGTAATCGTCGTAGGTGCCGCTGAAGTCCACCACGCCATCGGCCGACAGCTCGATGATGCGCGTGGCCAACGACGACACGAACTCACGGTCGTGGCTGACGAACAACAAGGTGCCCGGATAGTTTTCCAGCGCCAGGTTCAGCGCCTCGATCGATTCCATGTCCAAGTGGTTGGTTGGCTCGTCCATCACCAGCACGTTCGGCTTTTGCAGGATCAGCTTGCCGAACAGCATCCGGCCTTGCTCACCACCGGAAATCACCTTCACCGACTTCAGGATCTCGTCGTTGGAGAACAGCATGCGCCCCAGGGTGCCGCGAATCACTTGCTCGCCGGAGGTCCACTGGCCCATCCAGTCGAACAGGCTCAGGTCGTCTTCAAAGTCGTGAGCGTGGTCCTGGGCGTAGTAGCCCACTTCCGCGCTGTCAGTCCATTTCACCGAACCTGCGTCCGGGGTCATTTCGCCGACCAGCGTGCGCAGCAGGGTAGTCTTGCCAATACCGTTGGGGCCGATGATTGCAACGCGCTCACCCGCTTCGACGGTAATGTCGAAGTTTTTGAACAGCACCTTGTCGTCGAAGGCCTTTGCCATCTTCTCCACCACCACCGCCTGACGGTGCAGTTTCTTGGTCTGCTCGAAGCGAATGAACGGGCTGACGCGGCTGGAAGGTTTCACTTCGGCCAGCTGGATCTTGTCGATCTGCTTGGCACGCGAAGTCGCCTGCTTGGCCTTGGAGGCGTTGGCCGAGAAGCGGCTGACGAACGTCTGCAGTTCGGCGATCTGCGCCTTTTTCTTGGCGTTGTCCGACAGCAACTGCTCACGCGACTGGGTGGCCGCAGTCATGTACTCATCATAGTTGCCCGGGAACAGGCGCAGCTCGCCGTAGTCCAGGTCGGCCATGTGGGTGCAGACGCTGTTGAGGAAGTGGCGGTCGTGGGAAATGATGATCATGGTGCTGTTACGCGCCGTGAGGATCGTTTCCAGCCAGCGGATGGTGTTGATATCCAGGTGGTTGGTCGGTTCGTCGAGCAGCAGCACGTCCGGGTCCGAGAACAGTGCCTGGGCCAACAGCACACGCAGCTTCCAGCCTGGGGCCACTTCGCTCATCGGGCCGAAGTGTTGCTCCAGGGGGATACCCAGGCCCAGCAGCAGTTCGCCGGCGCGGGATTCGGCAGTGTAGCCGTCCATTTCGGCGAATTCGGTTTCCAGTTCGGCGACGGCCATGCCGTCTTCCTCGGTCATTTCTGGCAGCGAGTAGATACGGTCGCGCTCGGCCTTGACCTTCCACAGCTGGCCGTGGCCCATGATCACGGTGTCGATCACGGTGAATTCTTCATAGGCGAACTGGTCCTGGCGCAGCTTGCCCAGGCGCGTGTTCGGCTCGAGCATGACCTGGCCGCCGGACGGCTCCAGGTCACCGCCAAGGATCTTCATGAAGGTCGACTTGCCGCAACCGTTGGCGCCGATCAGGCCGTAGCGGTTGCCGTTGTTGAATTTTACGGAAACGTTTTCGAACAGCGGCTTGGAGCCGAACTGCATGGTGATGTTAGCGGTGGAGATCAAGGAGCTTACCTATCAATAACTTACGTGGCTTCTTCGCAGCTGCGGACCAATTTCGGACCAATCTGGAGCTTTTCCGGCTCCGCCAGTCGTTGGACGAGTTAATCCAGCGCGCATAAGTCGATAAGAGCATCTGCACGCTATGCCCGAGCTGTTGGGCGATAAATGCGGGGTTGAGGCCGGACATTGAGCGTATTGTCGCATAGGTGTGACGGCAGTTGTATGGGGGGCGACGCCTGATCCCCAATTCATTCGGCACAGGCACCCGCTGTTCAGGGGAACCGCAGGCCTGTTTCACGCACCCGACGTTCGTCGAAGCACGGAACAGGAGTGGTGTTTTGGTCACCGCCCCCCTTGCCTGGCTTCGCCTTTGCCGCCATGTCGCGGCAGTGGGTCGAGGGCGAGGGGTAAAAAAATGGAGCTTTTGCTCGCGCCTGGTGGTCAAGCTAGTTGGATAGGCCTAATTACAAATGAAGGGTCTGCCCATCCTGCTTGCACCAATCACCCACTGGCGGTGAAGGAGAGCTTATGCGAATGAGGGGCCATGTGTACTGGGCTTGGGCTGACCCGACACTGCACCACCAAAGTCATGAAGAAACACTGAGTGACGGCACCCGCATCGATGTGCGGGTGAGGCTGTCCCGAACGGGTGGAGCGCAGATGTTCCTCGGGGTTTATGCTCGGTCAGGGATGGCGTTATTTGAGGAGGCATTCAACTCTCGGCCAGGCGAGTCGATGACTAGGGCGCTTGCCTGGGGAGTGGCTCGGGCGCGCCACATCGCTGCCGAAGGCGCTCCTGCCGCCGACCTTTTCGCCGCTTCGAAATAGAGTAAGAGGGGCTATAGGGTAATGCCAGTCAGTTAAGGTTGTTACAGTATTATTGGGCTGCTTTGCAGCCCCAAATTGCTTATCTGACTGGCATTAGGCTATAGACCCGGTTCAGTAGCCGCCGAAGGCTATGCTGGCTGTCAAACCACTCGAGGAGCGTGAGATGAAACGACTATTGCTAACTGCTTTGCTGGTAGCTTCGGGCGCTGCCCACGCCGGTATTCCGCTGGTGAACGCAACGTGCCCCGGAAATATCGAGGTGCATGCCGACAAGGGCGGGCCGATCTACATCAATGGCAAAGAAGGCAAGCTGAAGAAGTTCAACGATAACTACTTTGAAGCCAAGGGCAGCGGGGTGACTGTGTCACTGTCGATCAACCCCGACGGTTCGCCCAATGTCTCGTACACCGGCAAGAACAAAGCCAACGGGGTGTGCCAGGTCAAGGTGTCGTAGAGGGCCGCCATGCATGAGCGTAGCGGCAGCCATTGGAGGGGCTTCGGTGATGGAACGGTAATTGCTGTGACCCTGAGACATTGACCCGCGGAGAGCGCCGAAATGACTCAGGATGACCGTTATTACATGGTTTTCGTTGTGACTGCTGTGCTGGTCCTGGACCTGGTGGCAACCTTGGTGTTTTTGAACGCCATTGCCTGACCCGATAGTGGGCTTGGGAATACTCGGAGTTGGGGCCAATTGCGGTTGCTTATGCTCATCAGAAGAGAACTTTCACTGCGCCCTGAATGCAGCCTTGACCCATATAGCAAACAAACATAGGGCACGGTTGTTATTGAGCAGTAACATGGGCTCACGAAAACTAAAAAATGGCGTGCTACTGGCAACACTTTCCTACGTTTAGATGGGGCAGCAGGAGCGTGTCGCGTGAAGAGCTCAATATCGTTAGCAGGCGCCTTACTCGTGTCCGCCTTCGCCACATTGTTCACGGCAGGTTGCGCACAAACCCCTGACGTGCGTGACGGCCATGACTATACCTCTGGCACCACCGCGAAAAGCGCACCCACGTATCTGGGATGCGTGAAGGGCGAACTGCCAGGGCATGTGAAAACCTACGAGGTCGATGGCGATAACTCTGTCAGACTGTTCATCGAAAGCACCGACCCCAGCAAGGCAGAGGGCCTTGTGGAGTTGCGCAGCACAGCCGGCCAGCACCAGTTCACGGCCTATCAACGCGATGCCTGGTACGACCATGGCCGGTTGCTGGATGCCGCGTTGATGTGTTCAAAAACATGATGCACTGACCTCCCTACACTAAAAGCCCGCCATCGAAAGCGGGTTTTTTGTGTTTGGGAACGTCAGCATGATATCCGCCCAACGCGCTGTATGCAGGTCCACCGGCAAATTTCAAGAACTGGCTTGAGCAGCGCTTTTTTTGCATTCGCCTGCCTTGCCCGTGATAATTCACGCATTTGGATGGAGAACAGTGGGTGGAAGCAAGAAGCGTTGTCGCCGAAATGTTCATTGGGATCCCGACGCATTTCTGGGTGTTGCCCGTTGCCGGTCTGGTTGCGTTCTACGGGCTGAAATGGTCGGCCAGCTTCGGCAGTCGGCGCACCCTTGTGCAAGCCTCGACTTACCTGTTATTGCTGGCCCTGGCGGTGCTGCCTAGCGGCTTTTATGCCCTGTTTCCACCGTCGCCTGACCCGGATGTGCTGTTGAATCACTCGCCACTGCCCAACTATGCGGGGCGCTTCTACCTGGACGCGTTCTACGTCTTCAGTGGTTGGGCGCTTAGCAAAGTAGTGAAGCTTAAGTTCAGCTGAAGAGCTGGCCGGGCACCTGACGTGCCGATTCGCTTATCAGCAAGCACCGTCAATGTCGTCGTCGATTTTCGCGGCGACAGAGCGCAACTCGTCCGCAACCACATTGATGGACCTGATGTGCGCCGTCACGTCGATCGCACTCTGCAAAGTGGCTCTTGCCTCCATGAACCTGGCGTGGCCACTCATGGCCTGGCTGAGCTTTTCCAGATGATCGGCTGTTCTGACCAGATCTGACTTGATGTTGTGAAGCGTTTCCATGGTGCTGAAGGCCTTCCTTGTCTATTGCGTCAACGGTGCCATGAGCATCGCCTCAGGGCAGGGTGCAGCGCAACAGATATGTGAAAGGCGGCGATCCTTGCGATGGCACCGATGCGGCCCGAGGGCCTCAGCTTTTTTCCTGCACCTGTAGTACCGAACCCTTGTCGTCGGTCACCAGCAATCCGCTGAGGTGGGTGCCGTCTGATTGTTGCTCGGCAAGTGGCACATCCGAGGAGCGGAAGATGCTACGGCCCTGTTCATTGGTTTTGACAGTGGCGAGTTTGCCATTCTGATAGAAGAAGCGCGTGGTGTTGGCGTGCTTTTGCATGGTGTGTATTTCCTTGCTGGGTCGCGGTGTGATGCCACATTGGCAGTTTCACTTTCTCAACGTTCAGCCGCCAATGCTACTGGCAGAAATATCAGGTGCTCTCCATGGGTCCCGCTCAGGCTTCGTCCTGCAACCGCCCGGGGCTGAAGAAAAACGAGGCCACCACCACCGCTGTGATTACGCCTGTTGCATCTGCGATAAACAGCAGCAGCGCGCTGGTATCTCCATGCGCCAAGTGTTTGCCCAGTGCAAAGTCCACACCGTGCGGGCATGCGGCGATCATTAGCAGCATGGCGGCCAGCAGGCCCGAGAGGAGCTTCATGTAGGCCCTGCCGAATGCCAGGCCATACGCCCAGAACACGAAAATACAAAGCACGGCCAGGCCGGTGGAAGTTGCATATTGAGCGAGTATTTCCAGCCACCAGAGCATAGGGTTCTCCTGAGCAAAGCCGGCCGGTGATGCCGTGGCCTGATGTTGATCAGAAGCGGGGTAGAATGAATTCGTTCCCTGAGTGCAAACAATTAATTGCCGTTCCGGGCTCCCGTAAACAAGCCGTGATGTGGTTGTGTTGTCACGGGCGCGTTGTTGCTGTGGCAGGTGCACGAAAATTCAGCAGCAAGACCTTGGTTGATTAGAAACCCGAGGCTCCCCTCGTTAGAATGCAGCGTATTCCTGACGGCCAATTGCAAATGTCTACTTTTCGTATCTTCATCGCGTCTGCGTTAGTTGCCGGTCTTGCCGGGTGCGCAACGCCTGGCAAACCCACTGCCAGCAAGCTGACCCAAAAAACGCCGCAGGCGTACGCCGCCTGTGTGTTGCCTAAGTGGCAGGTTTTGGCCCCCCAGGCTACCCAGAAGTCGATAGCCCACGGCTACCGGCTGACGGCATCCAGTGCAGTGGCAAGTGACGATGTGCTGGACGTGGTTGACTCTCGCGATGGCAGCCGCGCGACCTTCTACAAGGGCAGCTTCCTGTCTGGGGACAAATTGCGCCAGGCTGCCAGGGAATGCCTGGACTGAGTCAAAAGCCTGCGGTCTTGGGGCCGCGTTGCGCCCCAGTCGCGACGCAAAGGCCGCTCCTGCAGCGGAGCACGTACTGTCCGGTGTCTAGCGCTCACGCATGAAAAAACCGGCAACGAACTTGCGGAAAGTTTCCAGGCTTTTGAAGTCGGCGTAGCGCTTGAAGTTTTCGGCGTCCGGCTCTGGCCCGATGGGCTGTTCCAGTAACGACACTGACAATACCCGGTCCTGGTCCGAGGTCATCACCAGTTCATCCATCACCTGGCCGCCGATCACCGGCCGGCGCATCTGCACCTTGACGCCCTTGCTGGCCATCCAGTCGATCAGCGAGACCAGGGCCTTGAGCGGCTCGCGTTCTTCATCGCGGTACACCGGGAACAGATGCGCGCGCGATAGCACCGGCACGCTGGCCACATGGATCAGCTCATAGAAATGGCTACCGGCGCTGGTCGGCGAGTAGATCATCAGCGCCAGCAACGGCCCGGTGGTGCGGCTACCGCCCCAGTACAGGTGGTGCCCCTGGAAGTCGAAGCCGTCTTCGCTGCGGTTGTTGAACAGCTTGCGCCCTTTGATTTGGTCAACGCAGTCCAGCATCAGCCCATGGCGGCGATGGTTGCCGAACACGGTGGCCTCACGCAGGCGGGACTTGAGCATCATCATGTGCTTCATGTCCAGCCGGGTTTCCAGGTAGTTGCTGGCAGGTACCCGCTCCAGCAGCGGGTGGCGACTGGCCACGCTGCGCAATTCGGCAAACTGCGTGGTCAGGTCCTTTTTCAGGTGGGTGGCGTAGAGATTGAGGCCACTGGTTTCGATCCAGGTCAGCAACAGCGACAGCAGACGCTGCTGTTCGCGCCGGTCGTTACCATCACTGGTGGCACCGGCGGTACCGGCCCGAAAGTCACCAATCAGGCGCAATGGCGTGTCGGGCGGTAGCCAGGCGGCGGGTGACGCAGGGTCGTCTTCGCGCTCGATGGCCTCCCGCTCGTCCTTGGTGAACGGGCAGCCAGGCGCGTGCTCGGCGGTGCCTGGTTTGTTCTTGAGGAACAAGGTGCCGGTGCTGCCGTTAAGGGTGACATTGAGCACCGGCAAGGCGTCGTTGCGGCAGTCGCAGGCCAGCCACTGGTTGGCGTTGCGCACCTTCATCAGTAGCTGGTTGGCCTGCAGCAGGCGTGGGCCGACGAGGCTGCCGGTGGCAAAGCCGACCAGCAGATCCTCTTCGGCGGCGGTCAGGCTGCGCACCTGCGCAGCGGTTTTGTCGATGATTCGCATGAAGCAGCTCCAGGCCACGAGCCTCAAGCTTCAAGCAAAGTCGCGCGGCTTTCAACTTGCCGCTGGGTTATCGCCAAACATCTTCGCGGCGCGGGCACGAATTTCGTCAGGGCTCAGGTCCTCCTTGTGGGTAGAGACGAACCAGATATTGCCGAACGGGTCTTTCAGGGTGCCGCTGCGGTCGCCGTAGAACTGGTCGGTCAAGGGGTGCAACTGCGTGCCACCAGCTGCCAGGGCCTGGGCGTAGACCTTGTCGCAATCCTCGACATACAGGTGCAGGCCCACGCCTGCGCCGCTGAGCTTCTGGCTGGCGGTAAGGCCACCTTCCATGTCGCAGGGGTCGCCCAGCATCAGCGAAGAATCACCGATCTTCAGTTCGGCATGGCCCACACGGCCACCAGGGGCATCGAGGCGGAACATCTCGACCGCACCAAAGGCTTTCTTGTAGAACTCGATGGCCTTGGCGGCGTCGTTGATGGCCAGGTAGGGGGTAATGCTGTGCTGGCCTTCGGGGATGGGTTTGACTGCCATGTTCGACTCTCCTTTGCAGTGGGCGCCGAAGGGCGCCCTGTTGCATAGAGTCGTTTGCGCCTATGGAAAATCGACAATGGCGCTAGATCGATTTTCTATAAGCGCGGCCGTCAGAAGATGTAGTCGGTGGTCAGGAAGCTCGACTGGCGGTTGCGGATGATTTCGCTGATCAGTTCCTTGTTGGCCTCCTGGAAGCGGGTGGCGACCAGGGTGCGGATGGAGAACACGCGCAAGGCGTCATGCACCGACAGGGTGCCTTCGGCGCTGTTCTTGCGGCCGTTGAACGGATAGGTGTCGGGCCCGCGTTGGCATTGTGCGTTGATGTTGATGCGCCCGACCTGGTTGGCGAAGATGTCGACCAGGCTGCCGATGGTCGCCGGATCATTGCCGAACAGGCTCAGCTGCTGACCGTAATCGGAGTCCAGCACGTAGTCGATGACGGTCTGCAGGTCGCGGTAGGGCACTACCGGTACCAGGGGGCCGAACTGCTCCTCGTGGTACACGCGCATGTCGTGGTTCACCGGGTACAGCAAGGCCGGGTAGAAGAACGACCCGCGGCTTTCCCCGCCACCCTCGTTGAGCACGCGGGCGCCCTTGGCTGTGGCATCGGCGACCAGGCCGTCGAGGTAGTCGACCTTGCCGGGCTCCGGCAACGGCGTCAAGGCGACGCCCGGCTCCCAGGGCATGCCGGGCTTGAGGGCGGCCAGTTTGTGCTGGAACTTGTCGAGGAAGGCGTCGATCACGTCCTCGTGGACGAACAGGATCTTCAGCGCCGTGCAGCGCTGGCCGTTGAACGACAGCGCGCCGGTAACCGCCTCATCGACAGCATTGTCGAGGTCGACCTGCGGCAGCACGATGCCTGGGTTCTTGGCATCCAGGCCCAGCGCGGCGCGCAGGCGATGCGGGCGCGGGTGCAGCTTTTTCAAGTCGCTGGCGGCCTTGTGGGTGCCGATGAAGGCGAATACATCGACCTTGCCGCTGGCCATCAGCGCGCTCACCGTTTCCCGGCCGCGGCCATAGATCACGTTGATCACCCCCGGTGGGAAACTGTCACGGAAGGCTTCGAGCAACGGGCGAATCAGTAGCACACCGAACTTGGCCGGCTTGAACACCACGGTGTTGCCCATGATCAGCGCCGGGATCAGCGTGGTGAAGGTTTCGTTCAGCGGATAATTGTAGGGCCCCATGCACAATGCCACGCCCAGTGGCGCGCGGCGGATCTGGCCGAGGGTGCCTTGTTCCAGCTCGAAGCGGCTGGAGCGGCGGTCGAGGTCCTTGAGGGCGTTGATGGTGTCGACGATGTAGTCGCAGGTGCGGTCAAATTCTCTCTCCGAATCCTTGAGGTTCTTGCCGATCTCCCACATCAGCAACTTGACCACGGCCTGGCGCTGCTCGCGCATGCGTGCCAGGAAGGTTTCGACATGCTGGATGCGTTCGGCCACACGCATGTTCGGCCAGGCGCCGCGGCCCTTGTCGTAGGCGTGTACGGCGGCGTCGAGTGCGGTAAGCGCGGTTTCGGCATCGAGCAGCGGGGCACTGCCCAGTACCACCTGGCGTTCTTCAGCGCCTTCCTTCAGCCATACCGGGCTGCGCACCGTGGCCAAAGGGCCGTCCCAGCGCCTGAGCTCGCCGTTCACCAGGTAGTCGCGTTGTTCCAGTGGGGCTCCCAGGCGCCAGGTTTCCGGGATGTTCTCGGCACTGGGGAAGAGTGAATCGAGCAGACAGTCCATAGGTACTGCACCTCACATTGCGGGGCTGGTTTCAAGCCGGGTGAATCGCTTCAGCTGCGAGCATGCACCGGCCGCCGGAAAAACACCAGTCTGGCTCAAACTGGCCGCCAGTGCCTACCGATGGGCCGGCAGGCACCGCGGACATGATCAAAGCGGCAGATTGAAAAGGTTGGATGGCGGGTGCGTGAGCCACGCCTGGCGCAGGACAGGGTCCGCGTCGATCATTGACAGCCTTCGCCAGAATTCCCGGCGGGCTTGGTTCGGGTGTGACAGGAAGGGTTCGCGGTCGAGCAATGGCCGAAGGTCACGGCGAAACTGCAGTGGCAAGCGTTGCCACAATGCGGCTTCTGCGGGGCCTGCATTGTCGAAGAACCCCTGGTAGTCAAGTTCGCATACCAACAGATCGACACCGTGGGCGGTGTTATAGGCCTCGATTTGTGCCAGTGCAGCTGGGCCCAGCCACTTGCTTTCAAGGCTTAGGGGTTGCCAGTGCATCGTGCACCGCTTCAAGGTCATTGCATTGACGCAGGGCTGGATCATGCCCTGGCAAGTACAGGGCCAATCCCGCACGGCCCGCATCGATCAGCATGGCTTCCTGCAGGTTGATGCCGAACAGTGCAAGCTGCCAGCAATCCACGTTGCCGCCTTGCAGCAATTGTTGCACTTGATCGTGTGTGTTGCCGTTGATGTGGTGGCGCAGGTAGGCCAGGTCGGACGCCAGGCGCAAACGGGCTTTTTGCACCGTGATGGCTTGCTCACGGACAGTCGGCTGAGCAAAGTGCTGCTCCAGGTGGGCTTGGTAGGCGCCACCCAGGTCCAACTCACGGCAGTGTGTGGCGAACGTGGCGGGTGCGAGGGGGAGCGGCTCGACCTGGAAGCGCTCCGAGGTGAGTGGAAAGTGCGCCACAGGTGCTTGCATGCCGATGACTGCGGAGCCTTGTACTTGAATATGGGTGACTTGAATGTTGCTGCTCAGGGCAATGGCACTTTGAGAGGTAAATGCCTCGTCATCGGCGAAATTCTGCAGCGCAGCCTGTAACAGGTTGTCGCTACGATGGCTGTAGAGATAGCGCAGGCCGTTCCAGTGCCAAGTGCGTTCAACACGCAGCAGCCGTGAGTCTTGCACGGGAGCGTTAAAGCCTCGTTCGGCCAGAAAATTTTGCAGTAAAGGCTCGGCGAACTCGGTGATCTGTTTGAGGCCCCTGAGTGAGCGGGCCAAGGCTGCTTGTGAGCGTACCAGGCGTGCCTGGCTGGCGCATACCGCCTGGCGCAAGTCAGGGGCGGCGTTGGCAAACCAGTCCTGCTCATGCCAAGGGCTGGCCTGGCTTTGCTGCAACGCCGCCCACTGCTTGGGCGTTGCCCGGCGGGCCCAGTGTGGCAGCTGGGCCTCAAGCAGGAATCGATGAGGATTGTTCGCAGGCATGCCGATGCTCCTGATATGCGAAGAGGGCATCAGACGCTAATTATCAATAGCCAAGCGGTAATCAAATACCTTTTGGGTGGCATGCTTATAGAAAACTTCTAGTGGGAGTGGCCTTTCACGCAGGATATTTGACGCCATGAAACTTGATCTACAGTCAGCTAGAAGCCGCTTGCCAAAGCGTTTGCAGGTATCTTAAATTGTTACTGAATGTGATAGGAAAGTTTTAGGGCTAACTATATAAATCAAAGCGTTAAGTGTTTTTGCTGATTTTTCTCTTTTTCAGATTGACCATAGAGCACTTCAAAGGACGTCGAAGAAGAAATGAAAGAGACCTTGACGGCTGTGGCGCGAAAGCTCCTGTCACCCTCCCTGCGTTACGAAATGCGGCTGCTGGCCAGCAAAGCCCGAGAAATGGCGGCGCGTGCCTGTTTCTGGCGTTGGGAAGTAGCCAGGTTTCGGCTACAGCAGGAAAGCCCTTACGAAATTCTCTACATCGGCCGCAAGCAACAGCGGGAAATGGCCAAGCTGCTGATCGGCGGCAAGGGCCAGGGCAGCGCTTCGATCGTAGACAGTGCCAGTGCCACGGCGGCCGCCCATCATGTAGTGGTCATCAGCGAAATGCCCTCATCGGGGGCGCTGTCAGTGCCGCATTACCTGAGCGCTGTAGTGCCGTTGGGCCGTTCGCTGGAGGACATTACGGCGCGCTACGACAGCGAACTGCGGCGCAGCATCCGCAAGAACCGCCCGCTATACCAGATGCGCCAGGCCCTCGCGAACGACGAGATCGCCATGGCAGACCGTGAGCTGCTGCGCCCGTATGCCACCGCCAGGCAGGGTATCCATGCTGCGCAGTTCCCCACGGAAGAAGTATTCCGCATTGCCAAAAGTGTCGGCCGTCTCGACCTGATCACGTTGGGTGATGAAGTGATCGGCTGCCACCTGGGGTGTGAAGTGGTACGTGGCGGCAAGCGGTACTGGAGCACGTTGCGTTTCGGCTACTGCCAGGCGGTGTTCAGTGATGCCAAGAGGTTGCGTGAGGTGAATTCCATCACCACCTTCATGGCGCTTGAATGGGCACTGGAGCAGGGTTTCGATTATTACGACATCGGCCTGTGCCTCGCGCGCCCGGACGACGGCCTGCTGAAATGGAAGCGCCGTCGTGGGGGGGACATCGACTCGTTGGGCAACCATGCCTATCTGTTTGTCCGCTTGCCCAAGACCGGTACGGCGAAGTTCCTCTGGGATACGCCGATGTTCGCGGTGGAGGGCGACAAACTCACGCTGCACCTGGGGTTGCCGGATGGCCCGAGCGATGAGGAGGTTGCCAGCCGTTACCACGAAATGGTGTTTGGGGGCCTGCACAAGATTTATCTCTATGGTGGCAACGGTGCGGGTGAGCCCTTCGTGGAAACCCTGCGCAGCCGTTACGCCAGCTTGCAGTCACCGCCCACCATGCAGAGAGTCACGTGCAACTGAGTGGCTGCCAGGGATGCATTGATCTGGCGCTTTACGCCAGGGTTTAGACTTCGTCATCAGGGGAGGACGCTTCATGGGAAGCGACATCTCGCAGTTCAGTGCATCGTTCGCAGCCAAGCAGCACACCTGGACCTTGGCTGCCTATCGTTACATGGCGCGCAAGCGGCTGGGCAAGAACACGGCCATCGACCTCAAGAGCATCGCCACCAAAAGCTGGGACATTGCTCCGGGTGAAACCACGGTGTCGCCGGCGGCCATCTTTCTGCCAGGCCAGTTGGAGCGGGTAACGGGTTGGGAGGGCAAGCGTTTTTACCCCTACGTGCATCCTGCTCGCACCATGGAGGGCGGCATCAGCACGCTGCAAGGGCCAACCCGCGGCTACCTGATCAAGAATGTATGGCTGGTCGATGGCGCGTTGTACAAGGGCAAGGCCAGCCACTGGCTGGCGCAAAAGCCCAATACCTTCCCGACAATCATCGTGGACAACGAAATAGACCGCGCCGCCATTTACTGCACGCAAAACGGCAATTCGTGGTTCGGCACCTGGCTGATGGAGGATTGCCCAACCTATGCGCTGGCCTGTAACGAGGGTATACCAGTGACCACTGCGCCATCGGCCAGGTACCCGCTGTTCACCCAGGCGCCGGCCTATGAAGACTGGCTGGGCATGAAGCCGCTGCGGCTGCGCAGTGCGTTTTTCCGTGAGCTGGTGCTGTTCGACGACCACGGCAACAACCGCAGCCGGCATGCCCGCTACCAGGCCATGGGCGACAGACTGCTGTCGCACGTGGCGCATGCCCCACACCCTGGAGTATTCCTGCTACGTGGCGGTGACGGCGACCTGCGCCTGTTGCGCAATGAGCTGGAGCTCGCCGAGCACCTGCGTGTCACTCGCGGTTTCCGTGTGGTCAACCCGCTCAAGTCCGATGTGCCGAGTATTGTGGCAGCCTGCGCCGGAGCAAAAGTGGTCATTGGCGTGGAGGGTAGCCAATTGGTGCATGGGGTAAACGTGCTTCAGCCCGGCGGTAGCCTGCTGACCTTGCAGCCGCCTGACCGGTTTGTGAGCTACTACAAATACCTGACCGATCGCGACCACCAGCATTTTGCGTTTGTAGTCGGGATACCGGAGGGCGATGGTTTCCGGATCGAGATCGGTGAGGTGGAGCGCACGTTGGACCTGCTTCCACGGTAAACGTGTAGTATCGGTACATGTCAGCAGCGAATAGGCAAGGCAATGATCGAGGTTTCGCGGTTCTGGCGTGACCCTGCCTTGCCTTTTGTCGAAGCCCGGCGGGTAGGGGATGGGCGGCAGGTGTGCTACGCCGCGCACTCCCATGAGAGCTTTTCAATCGGTGTGATCACCGGTGGGCGAAGCACCTACTTGAACGGTGACCTCCGCACTCAGGTAGGGGCCGGTACCACGGTGCTGATGAACCCGGGCGTTGTGCATACCTGCAACCCAATCGACGGTGAGCCCTGGTCTTACCTGATGCTCTTTGTCGACCTGCCTTGGTTACAGGCGCAAGGCTTTGAGTTGCCGACACAGACCTGGAGTGCTTCGCCTGCGTTGTACCAACGGTTGTTGCAGGCGTTTGCCGACCTGTTCGATGCGGGCGTCCCTGATCGGGAAGGCCGCCTGGCAGGCTTTTTCGGCACAATGCCGGACTTTCTCGGGGCCAACGCCCGTGCGAGGGACGAAGGCAACCCGCGGCTGGCCGCGGCGGCTGCGTTCATACGTGCTCATCGCAGCGATCCGCTGAGCCTGGAAGACATCTGCACCGCGTGCGGCCTGTCGCGCGCCTACCTGATTCGTGCCTTTCGCCAACATTATGGGCTGACACCGCATGGCTACCTGCTTGACCAGCGTGTTCAGCTGGCCAGGGCGCAGTTGCGTCAGGGGCGGGCGATTGCCGAGGTTGCGCAGGAGGCCGGGTTTGCCGACCAGGCGCACCTGCAGCGGGCTTTCAAAAAGCATCTGGCTGCGACGCCGGGGCATTACCGTAGTGCCGCTGGAGTCAGATAACCAGGTAGACAGCACTGCCCAGCAGCAACACCGCCAACCCTCGATTGAGCAGGCGCAGGTGTCTTGGGGTGCTCAGGTGCTGGCGAATCACGCTGCCGGCCCATGCCCAACTGGCCACCGAAAGGAAACAGATCGGGCCGTAGATCCAGGTGAACAACCACAGCAAGTGCTGTTCACCGCCGGTATAAGCGCCGACCCCGGCCACTGCCGCCAGCCAGGCCTTGGGGTTCAGCCATTGCATCGCCGCGCCTTGCCAGGCCGATGGGGCGGGTGTTGCGTGCGCGTCAGTCAGCCGGCCATCGTCGCGGGCAAGCTTCCACGCCATGTACAGCAGAAACGCAACCCCACCCCAGTGCAGCAGCAGGCCCAGCAGCGGCCAGCGCAGCAGCAGCTGGTGCAGGCCCAGCCCGACCAGCATCAGCAACACACAGAAGCCCAGCGTAGCGCCCGCCACATGTGCCAGGCTGGCGCGTAAGCCATGGCTGGCGCCGCTGCTCAGGGCGATGATGTTGACCGGGCCGGGGGAGATTGACGCCGCCAGTGCGAAGGCGGCCATGGACAGGGACAGGCTCATGAGAAAGATCCGGTGGTTGGAAGGAGCCATGATTTTCAGTTGTCGGCTGCCCAGGGTATTGAAGAAAAGTACCCACAAAAATTCAGACCTAAACTGGTTAAAGGTTTTGTAATAGTTTTGCGCTATCAGAGAAACCTGCTGAGCTTGTAGGATCATTCTCCCAATTTGCTATCAGGGTCTATATGAGCACCTTCGCGGAGCCCCCCAGTCTCTGGCCTTTCAGGCCGTCCCCCCTTTGTCCTCGTGACGCTTCCCTCGTGAGTACTCGCTAATGGAATGGCTAGCCGACCCCACGGCCTGGCTGGGCCTGTTGACGCTTATCGTCCTCGAACTGGTGCTGGGTATCGACAACCTGGTGTTTATCGCCATCCTGGCAGACAAGCTGCCACCGCATCAGCGCGACCGCGCACGGGTGATCGGCTTGAGCCTGGCGTTGATCATGCGTCTGGGCCTGCTGGCCAGTATTTCGTGGATGGTCACCCTGACTGCGCCACTGTTCGAGGTGTTCGACAAGAGCTTCTCGGGCCGTGACCTGATCATGCTGTTCGGCGGTGTTTTCCTGCTGTTCAAGGCCACCATGGAGCTGCATGAACGCCTCGAGGGGCACGTGACCCAGGCAAGTGGCACGCTGCGCCATGCCGCATTCTGGCCTATCGTGGCGCAGATCGTGGTGCTGGACGCTGTGTTCTCGCTGGATGCGGTGATCACGGCGGTGGGCATGGTCGAAGAGCTGTCGGTGATGATGATCGCGGTGATTTTCTCGATCGGTATCATGATCGTTGCCAGCAAGCCGCTGACCCGCTTCGTCAACGCCCATCCCACGGTGATCATGCTGTGCCTGGGCTTTTTGATGATGATCGGCTTCAGCCTCACCGCTGAGGGCCTGGGCTTCCATATCCCGAAAGGCTACCTGTACGCAGCGATCGGCTTCTCGATCCTGATCGAGCTGTTCAACCAGCTGGCGCGTGCCCGTCGCAAGCGCAGCTTGCAGCAGCACAGGCCGTTGCGTGAGCGCACCGCACATGCCGTGCTGCGCATGCTGGGCGGCCGCCGGGTCGAGGTTGACGAGGTGGGCGAAGAAATCGCTGACCTGGTCGCAGGTGGCGAGGAACAGGTGCTGTTCGACCGCCGTGAGCGGGTAATGATCAGTGGCGTACTTAACCTCGCCGAGCGGCCGATCCGTACGGTGATGACCGCACGTGCCGAAGTCGATGTGATCGACCTGGCGCAGCCGGCCGAAGCCATTACGCAGGCCCTGGCCAACTCGCCGTACTCGCGCCTGCCGTTGATACGTGATGGTCGCGTCGACGAACCACTGGGCTTCGTGCACAAAAAAGAGCTGCTCAAGGAGTTGTTGTCGGGTGGCCAGCCGGACCTGGAAAGCATGGCACGGGCACCGTTGAACCTGCTGGAGAGCTTCAGCATCCTCAACGCCCTGGAGCAGATGCGGGGGCAGTCGACCCACATCGCCTTCGTGGTCAACGAGTTCGGTGATTTCACCGGCCTGCTGACCATGACTGACATCCTTGAGTCGATTGCCGGTGAACTGCCGGACGCGAGCGAGGTTGAAGGCCCCGGTATCGTCCAGGAGGGTGAAGGCTTTGTGGTGAGCGGTGCACTGAACCTGAGCCAGGTGCAGGCACGTACTGGCTTCAGTGCCCGTGCCACCGACGATTACCAGACCCTGGCAGGCCTGGTGATGAGCCTGCTCGACCGCCTGCCGATGGTGGGTGACCGCCTGGCCTGGAATGGCTGGACGCTGACCGTGGAGGCGGTCGAAGAGCGCCGGGTGCGCCAGGTTCGGCTTATACCGAACGGCGACGCTGACGCAGCAGGTGCTTGACGCCTTCGAGGACCAGTACCAGCACCGCGGCCCAGATTGGCAGGTAAGTCAGCCACTGATCCGGGCCGATGGTCTCGCCCAGCAGCAGCGCCACCCCCACCAGCAGCACCGGCTCGACGTAGCTGAGCAGGCCGAACAGACTGAATGGCAGCAAGCGACTGGCCAGTACGTAGGCGATCAGGGCTGAGGCGCTGATGGCGCCAAGGACGGGGATCAAGGCATAAAGGCCTGGGTGAGCCTGCAGGTCGCCAGCCGAAAGCGGGCCCTGGATAACGAAGTACAGCGCCCATGGCAGCAGCAGGCACATGTCGCACCACAGGCCACCCAGGTGGTCAGTGCGGCAACGTCGACGCAGTACGAAGTAGATCGGGTAGCCGATCGTCACCAGCAGGGTTTCCCAGGCAAAACTGCCATTTTGGTACAGCTCGTGGCCTACGCCCAGCGCGGCGCAGGCCACGGCGACCTTCTGCAGGCGCGAAAGGCGCTCTCCATACACCAGCCGCCCGGTCAGGACCATGGCCAGCGGCAGCAGAAAGTAGCCCATCGACACTTCCAGGCTGCGCCCGTGCAGGGGCGCCCAGAGGAACAGCCACAGCTGCACGCCCATCAGCCACGAAGTACCGACCATACCCAGCAACAGCACCGGCGTGCGCTTTACCCGGGCCAGCAGCTCGCCAACCCGTTTCCAGTCCTTCGAGACAAGCATGAACAAGGTGAGGCAGGGCAGCGTCAACAGGGTGCGCCAGCCAAAGATCTCTTCGCCATCGAGTGGTGTGAGCAGCGAGGTATAGAAGTACATCACAGCGAACAGACAGGACGCCATGACCGATGAAACAATGCCTTTTGACACGAGTGCCTCGAATAGGGAGTTGAGCGGTTGGATCAGCCGCGCATGATCTCAGGGGGCGCGCCTTGCGGCAACCGTGACGCGCCCTGATGTGTGGCCAGCGCCTCAAGGAACTGCGCCGCCGGCATGGGCCTGGCGAACAGGTAGCCTTGCTGAAAGTCCACGTCATGGCGCGCCAGGTAGTCGCGCTGGGTTTCGGTTTCGACACCCTCGGCAACGATGCCGAGGCCAAGTTTGGCTGACAGCTCGATAATGGTTTCGAGGATGTGGACTGACAGCGCATCCCCGCCGATCATGGCGACGAAGCTCTGGTCGATTTTCAGGTAGTCGACCTTGAACTGGCGCAGGTAATTGAGGCTGGACTGCCCGGTGCCGAAATCGTCGAGTGCAATCATCACCCCCATGGCATGCAGTTTCTCGAACAGCTCCAGGGTTACCGGGGTGGGCTCGATCAGCTTGCGCTCGGTCAGCTCCAGGGTAAGCACCACCCGGCCGGGCGGGAAGTGCTGCAGGAAGGTGCGACAGTCGTCCAGCAGGCGCAAGTCGCGGCAGTGGTCAGCGGTAATGTTGACCCCAATGTGGAAGCCGTCCTCCAGCAGCCCGGCATAGGGCGCCAGGCTCTGGGCAGTGTGCATGATCAGCGCACGGGTCATTGCGACGATCTGCCCGCTGTGCTCGGCATAGGGAATGAACAGGTCAGGGCGAACCAGGCCTTCCCGTGGGTGGTTCCAGCGCATCAGCACTTCGGCACCGGCCCAGCGGAAATCGCCCTTGCGCACCACGGGCTGGAAGTACGGCAGGAATTCGTCGGCCTGCAGGGCTCGATCCAGCTCGGCCCGGGGCGAGGAGGCGCGGCGAATCTGCCAGCGACAAACCAGCGCTGCCACGCCGCCCAGCACCAGCAGCAGGCTGAGCAGGGCAGGGTAGTGGCTGCGCAGCAGCTGGCCTTGTTTGTCGGCGCTGTAGCCGCCCTGCACGCTGAACGGGTAACGCGTCGAGCCCATTAGCACGTTGGCGCTGGCTGCGGCAGGCGGCACGCCTTTGTGTACCGCGCCGTCCTTGCCCATCCAGGCGTTGCCCACGCGTATGTGCAGGTCTTCATCGGGGCCGATCAGGCGCAATGCGGTCAGCAGGTGGTCGCCATCCACCGTGGTGATTGCGCCGTGGTCGCCGTCGCTGGCACGGTACACCAATAGCGGATGCCCCGGGGTGACCGAGTTGCCGTCCATCAGCCACAGCTTGCCGTCGGTATAGTCGCTGGCGTTGACCGGTTCGTCGAACTCGCCGAACAGCGAGGTGCAAAATAGATTGTTGTGCCTGAACAGGTTGGTGGAGCGCACGAAGGCATTGCGGGTGACCTGGGCACGCAGTGCAAGCTGGGCCTGGTCGCAAGGGCTGGCAGTCAGGGGCAGTAGTGCATTGGCGGCACCAGACAGGTTGTCGAGGATGCGCTCGATGTGCTCTACCGCTTGGCGGGTGGTTGCCTGGCTGTTGGCCTGCATCTCGCGCTCGACCTGCCAGTTCATGATGCCCAGGCCGCACAATACCGGCAGCACGCCGACGACCCAGGGCAGCAGGTTGCGCCAGCCAAGGCTGGCGCGGCGTTTAGCGGTAAGGGGCATGCTGGAATGATCTGTGGGGAGGGTAACGAGAGGATAGCCGCTTGTCGGAACATGCGGCCAACTAAAACGCGACAAACGATTTTACGCAATGTAGAATCCATTTACGAATACAACAATAAGGTCCTTCAATTCCGAGGGATCAAGCCCGCCGAGAATGGGTCCATATGACATACCATGGGTTCAAGCTGATCATAGGTGACTTCCTCGCCCGCAGCGTGCGAGGTATCCCGTGCGCCCCGCCGTTTCTGTCCCACATCCTACGCAATCAATAATATTTCGCTGCAGATGAGGACACGAACATGGCTGATATCTTCGACAATCCAATGGGCCTGATGGGCTTCGAATTCATCGAACTGGCTTCGCCTTCTCCTGGCGTACTTGAGCCGGTATTCCAGATACTGGGCTTCACCAAGGTGGCTAGCCACCGTTCCAAGGATGTGCACCTTTACCGCCAAGGTGGCATCAACCTGATTCTGAACAACGAACCCAAGAGTATCGCCTCGTACTTCGCCGCCGAACACGGTCCGTCGGTATGCGGCATGGCGTTCCGCGTGCGCAATGCCCATGAGGCCTATGCGCGGGCCCTGGAGCTGGGCGCCCAGCCGGTGGAAATCGAAACCGGCCCGATGGAGCTGCGCTTGCCTGCAATCAAAGGCATCGGTGGTGCGCCGCTGTACTTGATCGACCGCTTCGAGGAAGGCAGCTCGATCTACGACATCGACTTCAACTTCATTGAAGGGGTGGACCGTAATCCGGTGGGCGCCGGCCTGAAAATCATCGACCACCTCACCCACAACGTGTACCGCGGGCGCATGGCCTACTGGGCTGGCTTCTACGAGAAGCTGTTCAACTTCCGCGAAATCCGCTACTTCGATATCAAGGGTGAATACACCGGCCTGACGTCCAAGGCCATGACCGCGCCCGATGGCATGATCCGTATACCGCTAAACGAAGAATCGTCCAAGGGTGCCGGGCAGATCGAAGAGTTTCTGATGCAGTTCAACGGCGAAGGTATCCAGCACGTGGCCTTCTTGACCGACGACCTGCTCAAGACCTGGGACGCCCTGAAGGGCTTGGGCATGCGCTTCATGACTGCGCCGCCGCAAACCTACTACGAAATGCTCGAAGAGCGGCTGCCTGGGCATGGCGAGCCGGTCGACCAGTTGCAAGCACGCGGCATCCTCCTCGATGGTGCCTCGCAGCCCGAAGACAAGCGCCTGCTGTTGCAAATTTTCTCGGAAACCCTGCTCGGCCCTGTGTTCTTCGAGTTCATTCAGCGCAAAGGGGATGATGGCTTTGGCGAAGGCAACTTCAAGGCGTTGTTCGAATCCATCGAGCGCGACCAGGTGCGCCGCGGCGTGTTGAGCACCGACTGAATCTGCTGCAGGGGCGCCGCCATCATGCATGCTCGGCGGCCGCCCCACGCCTGTAGGTGCGTGCCCTGTACAAGCCCAGGTATACCATCGAGCCGGTCACGATCCCTACGAGCATCAACGAGGGAACGATCTGCAGCATCGACTGGCGGATTTCCTGTGCGGTGAAGCCCTCGGCATAACCGCCCTTTACCCTGTATCCGTACCGGGAAGACACTGCGCTTGCGGAAAACTCGGACTGGGAGGGGCGCTGTGCGTCACGGCTGTCGCCTTGGCTCCAGATATAGCGGTCGTCGAACTCCAGGAGCAGTATCAGCCGATCCTGGAAACCGTCCAGTTCACTGCGTAGTTGTATGGCGTAGGCGGTCACGATCACGCCACCGTTCTTGCCCTGCAAGTAATAGTTGACCAGTAGCTTGCGGCGGTTGTCGGATTGCCCGTAGGACAATTCGACCTGCCGTCCGGACAAGGCAAAGGCCGACAAGTGTTCCAGAGAATCTGACGTACTGCTGCAGTAGGCCTTGTCGCTATCGACCAGGGTCAGCGACCTGAGCATGGAGCGGCTCACCACCTGGTCCTGCAAACCGCTTTTCACGCTGTCGCATGGCTGGCCGGCAAGCGGTAGGGCACGCAGGGCAGCCTCATGCAACCGGTCCAATGCCTGGTCAACGCTAAATACCGCTTCCTGCACCGAGAGGGTCGCGTTTTCCGCCAGCTTCATTTCAAGCTGGACGATCATTACCAGCAAACCGGTAACCACAGGCACCAGGCCAACCGAGATAAGCAGCAGCAGCTCCCGCAGGCGGCGCCCGGCGTGCATGATTTTCAACATAGGGCAATCGCTCTCCGGCCTAAGCTGTTCATGGGGTACAGCTGAGCCCCGAGCCTAAGCGTTCATTGACCGGCCGGCTGTAGGCCGCGAGCAGTCTGCGCGAGAGGAAAACCAAAAGATTGATGTAAGGCTTTACTTAACCTCGGGTCTTGCCAGAACTTTCTCTGCGAGCAGTGCAGTGGAATCCGGGTTCTGCCCGGTGATCAACCGACCATCCTCGATGACGTATGGCTTCCACGGCTCATCATGTTTGCTGTACTCGCCGCCGCGGCCGCCTAGCTCATTTTCGGTCAAGAAAGGAACCACGTTATCCAGCTCAACCAGCTTTTCCTCGATATTGGAAAAGCCGGTCACCTTACGCCCTTTCAGCAGCAGGCTGTTGTCGCTGAGCTTGATGTTCAGCAGACCGACCACGCCGTGGCAGACCGCTGCAACGATGCCGCCTTTTTCGTAGATCTTGCGTGCGAGCTCTTGCAGCGGCTGGTTATCGGCGAAGTCGTACATCACGCCGTGCCCGCCGGTGTAGTAGATGACGCTGTATTCGTCGGCCTTTACCTGGCCAGGGCTCAAGCTGGTGCCCAGTCGCGTCATGAAGCGTTTGTCGTCATACCATTGCCAGTCCAGATCGGGAGCCATCTGCAGGCTGTGTGGGTCGATAGGGACATAGCCACCTTGTGGGCTGACATAATCGACCGTATAGCCGGCCTTTTCGACTTTCTCGACAAAGTGTACTGCTTCACCCAGCCATAGCCCCGTCGCCCGTTTCAGGGTCGGATACTTGGCTGTATTGGTCAGCACTACCAGCATTTTCTTGCTCATGACCACGCTCCCGTCGGCAACCTGAATGGGCCGTTGCTCCCTGGCCCAGGGGAAAACCTAATCAGCATAGCTGTCAGTTGCAAGTACGCCATGGTGCGCAGCTTGTGCTGTACTAACTTCAACTAAACCCTCAGGCCAATCTTGGCACCGGGGGTAATTCTTCGCATTGCTGGAGTAACGCTATTGGCCGTACACGGTACGCCGCGCAAATCTGCGCGGCAGCTCACCTTGAAGGCGCCTAAATCGGCAGCGCTCGACCTCATGAGCGAAAGAATTGCGCAATTTGACTGGGGGCGTACCTCACTTGGACCGCTGCCGCGCTGGCCGGCCTCGTTGCGCATTGCCGTCGACATGATGCACTTGTCACCGTTTCCCTGTGCGGTGGTTTGGGGGACAGATCTCTGCGTGGTGCACAACGATGGCTATCGGGCGCTGCGGACCGCCAGACCGGATGCGCTGGGCAATGCGTTCGATGCGCTCTGGCTTGATACCTGGCCGGCAATGGGGCCGTGGGTATTCAAGGCGCTTGAAGGGTGTTCGAACTTTGTCGAGGACCCGCCCCTGCGTATCGTCTGCGGCGAAGGCAGCGAGCCGCTGTGGTGCGCATTCGGTTATGCTCCCCTGCACGATGAACTTGGAAACGTGGCGGGGTTTCTGCACACGGTAATCGAGACCACGGCCAGCGTTGAGGCGCACCACCATTGGCGTGAGCAGGCGCAGGGCTTTGAACGACAGATAGAGCGACATGTGGCCGAGCGCGAGCAGATCTGGCAGTTGTCGCGTGATGCAATGATGACAGTTACCCCTGGGCTCAAGATGTACGCTGCCAACCCTGCCTGGTACCGCATCCTGGGTTGGGATGAGGAGCAGGTTCGCAACCTGCCGATACTGGAACTGGTACATCCGGCGGATCGCGCCCAGGTACAGGTGGCAGTCTCCGGATTCCTGCAGTACCACAATACCGAGCAACTGGAGACCCGCTTGCGTCACAGCGATGGCCATTACCACTGGTTTCGCTGGAGTGCCCGGTTCGATGGCAGCCTGCTGACGGCAGTCGGTCGCGATATCACCGGAGAACGCGAAGAGGCAGCGCGTCAGTCCGAAGCGCTGATGCGCAACAGTGAACGCATGGAGGTTGTGGGCCAGTTGGCCGGGGGCATGGGCCATGAGATGAACAACCTGCTGTCGGGTATCGGCGGCAGTCTCGAATTGTTGCAGCGGCGGATTCAGGATGGGCGGCTGGAGCGGATCGACGCCTATCTGGAGGTCGCTCGCGACTCGGTGACGCGCGCCATGGAACTGACCCACCGCCTGCTGGCATTCTCTCGGCACCAACCACTTGCACCCAAGCCGCTGGACTTCAATCGGCAGTTGCGTCTAAGCGAGCCGTTGCTACTGAAGGCGCTGGGCGCAGAAATGCGCTTGCACTGGCAACTGGATGTTGCGCCGTGGGCCGTATGCCTTGACGTTACCCAACTTGAAAATGCCTTGGTCAACCTTTGCGCCAATGCCCGGGAAGCCTGCCTGGAGCGTGGCAATGTCACTGTTCGCAGCGTCAACGAGCGGTTGACGGCCAGCTTCCCGGATGAGAATGGACTGCCGCCAGGCGACTACGTAGCCTTGCACGTCGAGGACGATGGCCATGGCATTTCGGCGCAGGACATTGCCAAGGCTTTTGAGCCGTTCTTCACCACCAAGCCCATCGGACGGGGTTCCGGGCTTGGCCTATCGATGGTGTATGGCTTTGTCGGCCAATCGGGGGGATACGCCTGGATCGAGTCGAACCCGAATCAGGGCACTCGGGTTTCCATGCTTTTCCCAAGGTGCCTTGACCCGGCACCCGAAGAGCCCAAGCCCGCGCAGCGTTCCCAGCGCATGGCCCAGGGCGAACGCCTGCTACTGATCGATGACGAGCTGAACTTACGTGCCGTGATGGGCGAATACCTGACCGAACGCGGTTTTGTGGTGACTGATGCGGGTGACGCCAATACCGGGCTGGAGCGCTTTCGCCTTGACGATCCCTTTGATCTGGTGATTACCGACATCGGTTTACCAGGCGGTTTTAGTGGCCGGCAAGTGGCCAAGGCCATGCGCATGCAGGTTCCTGCGCAAAAGATCCTGTTCATTACCGGCTATGCTGAACATTCTGTTGAAGCGCAGTTGCTTGATCAGCCGGGCACGGCACTGATGAACAAGCCGTTTTTGTTGGCGGACCTCGCCGATCAGGCGCTAAACATGCTCGAACAGTAATGGGTTCAGGGGCGGCCCAGAATCTGCGTTACCTGCGTCTGCAGCTCTTTCAGTTCGAACGGCTTGCAGATCAGGTGCATGCCCGCGCCCAGAAAGCCCTCGCGGGCCATGGCCGTTTCCGCGTAGCCAGTAATGAACAGCACTGGCAAATGCGGATGCAGGCTGCGTGCAATTTCGGCCAGTTGCCGGCCATTCATGCCGGGTAGGCCGATATCGCTGACCAGTAGATCCACGGGTTGTGCCGAGCGCAGTACCTGGAGCCCTTGGGTGGCATTTGCCGCGCTGCGGCAGGGGAAGCCGCACTCGCTCAAGGTCTGGCACAGCAGTTGGCGAACATGGGGGTCGTCCTCCACTACCAGCACGTGACGGCCCCGACTTCCTTGCACAGGCACCGGCTTGCTTGGTGCCTTTGCCCGGCCGATATGGCGCGGTAGGTACAGGTCTACCCGGGTCCCCTGGCCTACCTGGCTGTGCAGGGCGACATGCCCGTGAGACTGCTTACTGAAGCCATATACCATTGACAGGCCCAGGCCAATGCCCTGGCCGATCGCCTTGGTACTGAAAAATGGCTCGAAAGCGCGCTCCAGTGTGCTCTGCGCCATGCCCTGGCCGTCATCGGTGATGCTCAGCCGCAGGTAGTCACCCGCACATAGAGATCCGCTGGTGAACTGATTGTTGCCGATGTGCTGATTGCTCGCCTCGATTCGTAGCTGGCCACCACTGGGCATGGCTTCGCAGGCATTGAGCAGCAGGTTATCAAGGGCTTCCTGCAACTGTTTGTCATCAGCTTCTACCGGCCACAGCCCTTTGGCTATGTGGACGTGCAAGGTTACAGCAGGGTTCAGGCAAGCCTTCAGGCGTTTCACGTTGAGCAGGCCGTGCAGGTCCACACGCTGGCTGTTCAACGATTGGCGGGAAGAGAAGGCCAGCAAGCGGTGAGTCACGCGGGCAGCGCGTGCTACAGCCTCACGGCCCATGTGCAGCACGCTGTCCAGGCCATCGCTGCGGCCTTGATGCAAGCGCCGTTCAATTAGCTCGAAGCTGCCGCCAATGCTGGTGAGCAAGTTGTTGAAGTCATGCGCAACCCCCCCGGCCAATTGGCCAATGGCTTCCATCTTGCGTGCTTGGTAGCGGGCGAAATCGTCGCGTTCCTGTTCCTTCTCTGCCAACGCAATCTGGGTGTTCAGGCGCTGCTGCAGGTCCTGCAACTGATCGCGGGCAGCGTACTGCCGGCGCCGGTTGCGCAGGGCGGATTGTGTCATGTGCAACAGTTGGGCGTTATCGAACGGGGCGAACAGCAGTAAAAGATTGCCCACTGGGTGGTTACCCGCGCCTGCGGCTGACCAGGCGCCTTGGATGAGCAGCACGATAGGCAGGTCCGACCAGCTCTGTTGCTGGTCAATGAATGCTTGCAGCAACGCGCTTGGGCCTTGGCTGAATACTTGCTCGGCAATGATTGCCAGGCCTGCGCCTTCTGCCAGGCAAGTCTTCAGGTTGGGCAGGTCGACGGCGCACAGGCTATTGATGCCGGCTGAGGCGAGCAGGCGCGAGGTGTCCGCTGCTAATGGCGGGGGTGCCAGAATCAAGGCACGTTCATCCAGCGCCAATGAATGGGCCAAAACGGCTCTCCTGTAGGGTGGCCTGATATCCACTGGACTCTGGGCACACGCCCAGGGTTCAGAAATATTCAGGTGTTACCTACAGGCCCTGTTGCAGTATGGGGTCGTCCGGGTTCTGCCGCTCAAGCTCGGCCAGCAGCACTTGTACGTTCTGCAATTGCCCGGTCTCTTTCCAGTACTGAATCAGCAACACGCGCGCCCGGCGGTTGGCCGGCTGGCGGTTGAGTACGGTTTCCAGCTGCTTTTGCGCGGCGTCGAGTTGTTCCAGCTCGTGCAGCGTGACTGCCAGCGTATAGCGGTAGTCGGCGTTGTCCGGGTCCAGTTCGACGGCGCGGGACAAAGCCAGCAAGGCGTACTCGCGCTGCTCGTGGCGGTTCAGCCAGAGCCCCAGCTCGTACTGCAGGAAGGCTGAGTCGGGGCTTAGCGCCAAGGCTTTGCCCAAGACCTGGCGCGAGGCATCGTGGTGGCCCTGACGCTCCAGCAGGCGCACCTGGGTGGCCAGGGCGTCGAGGTTGCCGGGTGCAACCTTCAGCGCCCGTTGCAAGGCCGTGGCTGCCTGGGTGTAGTCGTTTTCGTGCAGGTACAGGCGCGCCAGATGTACCTGGGCGTCGGCATCCTCGGGTTGTTGCTCGAGCGCCTGCTGGTATTGTTCCAGGGCTGCCTGCAACGGGCCGAAATACAGGCCGATGGCATCGGGATCGAGGCCCAGCAGGGCATCCACGGCAGCAAAGCGCACGCTTTGTTCATCGTCGTCCAGCAATGGGCCGAGCACCAGGCTGCGCTGCGCCGCCGGCAGCAGGCGGCGGATACCGGCGATGGCCGCACGGCGCACCAGCGGGTCGGCATGCTCCAGGTCCTGGCGGGCGAGTTTCAATGCCTGGGGGGACGGGTAGTTGGGTAGCTCGGCATACAGTGCAGCGCGGCGGATAGAGGGCAGGTCATTGCGTTGCAATTGCTGGTAAAGCACGCGCGCTGCACCGGGTTGGCCGTCATGGGCCTGGCGCAGGGCCTTGGCATAGCTGTGTGCAGGCAAGGTCGGCGGTGCTGGCTGATCGTCGCGCCACAGGTAACCGAACAGGGCCGATACCAGGATCAACAGCAGCAGGGCGATCAGGTAGCGGTTGCGTCTGTGCATCGGACGGTCCGTGGTGGCGGGAAGGGCAGAGCTTGGGCCAGCCGGGGGGCAAATGCAACCGAGTGCAGGCACCAAGGCGGTCGCGCGCAAATCCCACAGGCATAATTGGCCCGAAATAAACGTAGGAGCGAGCTTCGCTCGCGGTGCGCCGCGCGGGCGGTGCTCGATCTCGCAGGCGCTGAAGCTTCAACGGCATAAAAAAGCCCCGCAGACCAAGGCCTGCGGGGCAAACGGTTGGGGGAGGAGCCAACCAAAGGAGTCGTTGGAACGGGTGTATCAGCGTGCGCTGGCCACCGTCTGCGGTTGCCAGCCGCCGCCCAGGGCCTTGTAGATGGAGACGATACCGCGGTACAGATCGACCTCACCCTGGGCCTGCGCATCCTCAGCGCTCAGCCGCTCGCGCTCGGCGTCGAGCAGTACCAGGTAGTCCACCGTACCTTCTCGATATCGAATCGAGGCCAGCTCCGCTGCCTTGCGGCTGGCGTCGCTCTGGCGCATCAGCGACAGCAGCCGCTGCTGGGTCTTGTCGTAATCGCTGAAGGCGTTGGCCGATTCCTCCAGGGCCAGCAATACCTGCTGCTCGTAGTTGGCCAGTGCCCCTTCGGCATCGGCCTTGGCGCCGCGCAGGCGGGCCCGTACGCTGCCCAGGTCGAAGGCTGCCCAGGTAATGCTTGGGCCCAGCGCCCAGGCATTGGCTGCCGAGGAGCCGATCTGCGAACCGCGTGCGGCGGTAAAGCCAAGGAAGCCGCTGAGGCTGACGCGGGGGAAAAGGTCTGCCGTGGCCACGCCGACGTTGGCGGTGGCGGCAGCCAGCTGGCGCTCGGCACTGCGGATGTCCGGGCGACGGCGCAACAGTTCACCGGGGTCACCCACCGGCAACGCCTTGGCGATGGCCGGTAGGTCCTTGGGTGACAGGTCTACGCTGAGCGCGTCCGGGCGCTGACCGAGTAGGGTGGCGATGCGGTGCCGCGCCCGTGCCTGTTCGGCCTGCAGTTGCGGCACGGTGGCTTCGACCCCGGCCAGGCGTGCATCGGCACGTACCACGTCGAGGTCATTGCCCACGCCGGCATCGCGCAGGGTTTCGGTAATGGTGCGTGATTCTTGCTGGGTCTTGAGGTTGGCCAGGGCGATCTTCTCGCGCAATTGCGCACCGCGCAGCTGCCCGTAGGCATCGACCAGTTCGGCAATCAGGCTGACCTGCAATTGTTGCAGGTCGGCGGCGGCTACCGCTTCCTGTGCTTCGCTGGCCTCAATCTGGCGCTGGATGCGTCCGAACAGGTCAAGCTCCCAGGCCATGTCCAGGCCCAGGTCATAGCGCTCGCTGTTCACCCGCTGCGTGGTCTGGCCGGGGATCTGGCCCTTGCCGATGTCGCTGCTGGCGCGGCTGGTGACCACCGGGAACTGGTCGTTTTCGGCGTCTTCGCGGATGGAACGGGCGGATTTCAGGCGGGCGAAGGCCACGCGCAAGTCACGGTTGCCGTCCAGCGAAGCCTGCACCAGCTGGTTCAGCACCGGGTCGTCGAACTGCTTCCACCACAGGCTTTCGAAGCGGCTACGGTCGTAGGCCTTGGCCTGCACATCGCTGCTCAGTTGTGCAGGTTCGGTTGCCGGGGCCTGGTAGTCCGGGCCTACCGCACAGGCTGCCAGGGCCAGTGCCAGCAGGCTTGGGGTCAGGGGTTTGAGCAGGTTCATGCATGGTTCTCCAGCACTTGAACGCGCTCGGCCTTGCGGGCCTGGCGACGCTCGACGAAACGGCGGATCAGGAAGAAGAACACCGGGGTCAGGAACAGGCCGAACACGGTCACGCCGATCATCCCCGAGAACACCGCCACCCCCATGGCATGGCGCATTTCCGAACCTGCACCAGAGCTGAACACCAGCGGCACCACACCCATGATGAAGGCGATCGAAGTCATCAGGATCGGCCGCAGGCGCAGGCGGCAGGCTTCCAGTACCGCAGCCAGTGGATCGAGGCCCTTGGCCTGCTCATCCTTGGCAAACTCCACGATCAGGATCGCGTTCTTGCACGCCAGGCCCACCAGCACGATCAGGCCGATCTGGGTGAAGATGTTGTTGTCGCCACCCGACACGATCACACCGGTAATGGCCGACAGCAGGGTCATCGGTACGATCAGGATCACCGCCAGCGGCAGGCTCCAGCTTTCGTACTGGGCGGCCAGCACCAGGAACGCCAGCAGCACGCACAGCGGGAAGACCAGCAGTGCGGTGTTGCCCGAGAGGATCTGCTGGTAGGTCAGGTCGGTCCACTCGAAGGTCATGCCGTTAGGCAGTTCTTCTTTCAGCAGCTTCTCGATGGCAGCTTCGGCCTGGCCAGAGCTATAGCCCGGGGCTGCTGCACCGTTGATTTCTGCGGTGATAAAGCCGTTGTAGTGCATCACGCGGTCCGGGCCGGAGGTGTCGCTGACCTTGAGGAAGGTCGCCAGCGGGATCATCTCGCCCAGGTTGTTGCGCACCTTCAACTGGCCGATCTGCTCGGCATCGAGGCGGAACTGCTGCTCAGCCTGGACGTTGACCTGGTAGGTGCGGCCAAAGCGGTTGAAGTCGTTGGTGTACAGCGAGCCCAGGTAAACCTGCAAGGTGTCGAAGATATCGGTGATCGCCACGCCGTGCGTCTTGGCCTTTTCCCGGTCGATGGCGGCATCGACCTGCGGCACGTTGACCTGGTAGCTGGTGAACAAGCCTGCCAGCTCCGGCACGTTGTGGCTCTTGGCGATGATGTTCTGGGTTTCCTTGTACAGCGCTTCGTAACCCAGGTTGCCACGGTCTTCGATTTGCAGGCGGAAGCCGCCGATCGTGCCCAGGCCCTGTACGGGCGGTGGTGGGAAGATGGCGATGTAGGCGTCCTGGATATCGGCGAACTGGGCATTCAGTGCAGCCGCGATGGCCGCCGCCGACTGGCTCGGGTCCTTGCGCTCATCGAACGGCTTGAGCGGAGTGAACACGATGCCGCTGTTCGGGCTGTTGGTGAAACCGTTGATCGACAGGCCAGGGAAGGCCACCGAGTCGGCCACGCCAGGCTGCTTCAGGGCGATTTCGCTCATGCGCTTGATCACCGCTTCGGTGCGGTCGAGGCTGGCGGCGTCCGGCAGCTGGGCGAAGGCCACCAGGTACTGCTTGTCCTGGGCCGGCACGAAACCGGTCGGCGTGGACGAGAAGCCGAGGTAGGTCAGGCCCATCAGGCCGGCATAGACGAACAGGGCGATGCCGCTGGAGCGGATGACCCGGCGCACGCCACCGACGTAGCTGTGGCTGGCGCGGTCGAAGAAACGGTTGAACGGCGAGAACAGCCAGCTGCCCAGCAGTTTGTCGAGGAACCGCGAGAAACGGTCCTTGGGCGCATGGTGGTCCTTCAGCAGCACGGCAGCCAGGGCCGGCGACAGGGTCAGCGAGTTGAACGCCGAGATCACGGTGGAAATGGCGATGGTCAGGGCGAACTGCTTGTAGAACTGCCCGGTAAGGCCGGAAATGAACGCAGCCGGTACGAACACGGCGCACAGCACCAGGGCGGTGGCAATGATCGGCCCGGTCACTTCGCTCATGGCCTTTTGCGTGGCTTCCAACGGTTTCAGGCCCAGCCCGATGTTACGTTCGACGTTCTCCACCACGACGATGGCATCGTCCACCACGATGCCGATGGCCAGCACCAAGCCGAATAGCGACAAGGCGTTAAGCGAGAAACCGAACAGGTGCATCACCGCAAAGGTACCGATCAACGATACCGGCACGGCCAGCAGCGGGATGATCGAGGCACGCCAGGTCTGCAGGAACAGGATGACCACCAGCACGACCAGCACCAGGGCTTCGAACAGGGTGTGCACCACTGCTTCGATGGAGCCACGCACGAAGATGGTCGGATCATAGACGATGCTGTAGTCCATCCCTTCAGGGAAGTCCTTCTTCAGCTCGGCCATTTTCGCCCGCACTTCGTCGGAGATTTCGATGGCGTTGGAGCCTGGGCGCTGGAAGATCGGGATGGCCACCGCCGGCTGGTTGTTCAGCAGCGAGCGCAAGGCGTACTGGCTGGAGCCGAGTTCGACCCGGGCGATGTCCTTCAGGCGGGTGATTTCGCCATCGGCACCGGCGCGGATGATGATGTTTTCGAACTCTTCCTCGTTGACCAGACGGCCCTGGGTGTTGATCGACAGCTGGAAGCTGGTGGAGCCCGGGGCGGGCGGGGCGCCCAGCTGGCCGGCAGCCACCTGGCGGTTCTGCTCGCGGATTGCCGCTACCACATCACTGGCGGTGAGGTTGCGCGAAGCGGTCTTGTTCGGGTCCAGCCACACGCGCAGCGAGTAGTCGCCCATGCCGAACAGTTGCACGTCGCCTACGCCGCCCAGACGCGCCAGCTCGTCCTTGATGTTGAGGATGGCGTAGTTGGACAGGTAGAGCATGTCGTAGCGGTTGTCCGGCGACGTCAGGTGCACGACCATGGTCAGGTCGGGCGAGGCCTTGTCGACGGTGATACCGATACGCGTCACTTCCTCGGGCAGCTTGGGCTGGGTACGGGTGACGCGGTTCTGCACCTGCACCTGGGCGTTGTCCAGGTCAGTGCCCAGGGCGAACGTGATGGTCAGCGTCAGCTTGCCATCAGCGGTGGACTGGGAGGACATGTACAGCATGTTCTCAACGCCCGTGATGGCCTGTTCCAGTGGTGCGGCGACGGTTTGGCCGATGACCTTGGGGTTGGCGCCGGGGAAGTTGGCACGTACCACCACGGTGGGTGGTACCACTTCGGGGTATTCGCTGATCGGCAGCTGGAACAGCGAGATCGACCCCGCGATCAGCAGCACCAGCGACAGCACCGCGGCGAAAATCGGCCGGGTAATGAAGAATTTCGAGAAGTTCATCGGTATGTTCCCTTAACCGCGTGGCGCCTGGGCGCTGGCGACTTTCACGTTGTTGCCCGCCACCTTGGGTGCCGGGTTGCTGGCCTCCAGTGCCTGGCGTTGCTGGGCGAGGGCGGCGAGGGTCTGTTCGCTGGCCATCGGGGTTTCTTCCGGTGTGACCGGCGAACCTGGGCGCACGCGCTGCAGGCCCTTGACCACAATGCGGTCGTCCTTGCCCAGGCCGCTGCGCACGATGCGCAGGCCTTCCAGCTTCGGCCCCAGCTCCACGGTGCGGTAGGCGGCCTTGTTGTCCTTGTCCATGACCAGCACGAACTTCTTGCCAAGGTCGGTGCCCACAGCTTCGTCGTTGATCAGCACGGCGTCGTACTGGGCGCTGCCGACCAGCTTCAGGCGTGCGTACAGGCCCGGGGTGAACTGGCCGTCGCGGTTGTCGAACACCGCACGACCACGGATGGTGCCGGTGCGCGGGTTGACCTGGTTGTCGACGAAGTTCATCTGGCCCAGGTGCGGGTTGCCGGTTTCGTTGGTGAGGCCCAGGTACACCGGGGTGCTCTGGCCACGCTGGCCTTCGCGCGCCAGCTGGGTGTACTTGAGGTACACGCGCTCGTCGGCGTCGAAGTAGGCGTACACCTTGTCGGTGGACACCACGCTGGTCAGCGGGGTGACATCGGCCGTGACGATGTTGCCGGCAGTGAACTGGGCACGGCTGACGCGGCCACTGATGGGTGCGGTGACGCGGGTAAAGCTGAGGTTAAGGCGCGCCAGGTCAAGTTGGGCCTGGATCGCGTCGACCCCGGCGCGGGCTTCGGCGGCAGCGCTGCTACGCGATTCTGCCAGTTCGGCGGAAATGGCGTTGCTGTCGCGCAGGCGTTCGCCACGGCGGGCTTCGTTGGCGCTGCGAATGGCGGTGGCTTTTGCTTGTTGCAGTTGGGCTTCAAGGCGGCGGACTTCAGCCTGGAACGGCCGTGGGTCGATCTGGAACAGCAGGTCGCCTTTTTTAACCTGGGCGCCCTCCGTGAAGGCGACCTGGTCGATCTGGCCGGCGACCCGCGGGCGAACTTCGACAGTTTCCGGGGCTTCGAGGCGGCCGGTGAACTCGTCCCACTCGTTGATCGGTTGCTCGATCACCTTGGCCACAGTGACCTTTGGCGCGGCGGGAGCCTGCACGGCGTCTGGGGTTCGACCGCAAGCGCTGATCACCACCACTGCCAAGGCAGCGAGGGGAAAGCGCAAGGGTTTGAGAGATTGTTCCATGGAGAACTCCGCCAATGTATTAGTAGTGGGCGGAGTGTGAGTGTGTTGCGCGTGAGGCACGAATCGAACGGGACGAAGGTTAATATCACGCTGAATGATATGTGTGGATCATTCATCGATGGCGGGCATGAAGGGGCTGCCTGGCAGCCCCGGCAATCTCAGCTCAATACGTTGAACCCATGGGTGCCATCCCGCTCCAGCTGGGCAATCAGCCCGAACTCCCAGTCCAGGTACCCCTGCATGGCTTCACGTTGGTTATCCGTCCCTTCATAAGGCCGGCGATAACGGTCGGTACGCGCCACCGCCAGGTGCGTTTCGCCATTTTCCAGCGGCTTGCCTGCCGCAATCCACCGCGCCGTGCCGCCGTCCAGTACGTACACCGGGGTTTGCGTAAGCGCCTGCAAGTCTACCGCGGCAAAGCGTGCCAGCAGGCTGCTGCCGCAGGTCAGTACATAGCGCTCGGCGACTGGCAGCTGTTCCAGCACCTGCGGCAACTGCGCGCGAATTGCCCAGTGGGCACCTGGAATATGGCGTTTCACGTAGTTGGCACTGGTGGTGAAGTCCAGCAGCACGGTGCCTGGCGTTTGCAGCCAGTCGTCCAGCTGCTCGACGCCGATTTCGGTGACTGCGGGCAGTGGAGGTTGGGGGGCCTGCCAATCGCCGTTCTCGCTGAAATCTTGCGCCGACACGCCATCGAGCACGGCGACCTGCCAGCCCATTTGCGCCAGCCAGGAAGCGCTCATGTTGGCCCGCACGCCGTCATCATCCACCAGCACGATGCGCGCCCCGCGCACGCTGGCGACGTGGTCGGTTTCCTGCACCAGTTGCCCTCCCGGTACACTGCGGCTGGCCGGCAGATGGCCCTGGGCATATTCCTCGGGGGTGCGCACATCGAACAGGTAAGTGGTGCGCTGGGTATCGGCCTGCCAGGCGGCCAGGGCTTCGCGCTCCAGGCGCAGCACACCGGCACGGTCGGCCACATTGCGTGCGCGTTGGGCGGCGTCGGCGCGGGTGTTGTCGCTCACCTCGGCGAAGCGGCGCTCCTGGCCGTGCGCCAGCGTTTGCCCGGCCAGGGTCCAGCCGATGGTTCCGTTGCGCAGGGCGGCCACGGGGTTGGGGATGCCGGCGTTGACCAGCGACTGGGTGCCGATGATGCTGCGGGTGCGCCCTGCGCAGTTGACGATGACCTGCGTAGCTGGGCTTGGCGCCAGTTCGGCAACCCGCAGGACTAGTTCGGCACCCGGCACACTGATGCCCCCCGGGATGCTCATGGTCTGGTATTCGTCGAAGCGGCGGGCGTCAAGCACCACCACATCGGCCTTGTCGTCCAGCAGCGCCTGCACCTGTTCGGCCGCCAGCGACGGGGTATGGCGCACGCTTTCAACCAGCTCGCCAAAGGCCTTGCTCGGCACGTTCACGTCACGGAACAGCTCGCCACCGGCGGCGCGCCAGCCGGCCAGCCCGCCTTCGAGCAATGCGACATCGCTGTATCCCAAGGCCAGCAGGCGTTCGGCGGCCTGATGGGCCAAGCCTTCGCCGTCGTCATACACCGTAATGGCGGTGTCACGGCGCGGCACCCGGGCGTAAATCTCCAGCTCCAGCTTGGACAAGGGGATGTTGGCGGTGAACAGGGGGTGTGCCTGGGCGAACGGGTCTTCCTCGCGCACATCGATCAGCGCCAGTTCTTCATGGGCCAGCAAGGCCTGGCGAATGTCTTGGTAGGAGCGGGTGGCAACGGTACTCATGGGGCAGGGTTCTCTTTGGACAGGTCCCAAATGTTGGGCAGAAGGCTGTTGGAATAGCCGGAAATGAACGGTTTTTCGCTGCCGTCGGGCGAGTACACCGCGCGGCTGACGGCACCGATGTTGGCGCCATAGACGTGGATGCTGATCGACACCCGGTCGTCGAACGCGTTGCTGACTTGATGAACATCGCCAATACGCGGCGAAACGGCCTCTACATGGCCGGGGTCCAGGCGTACGGGCTCACCCGCTGGCAATAATGCGCCGTGTTCGCTACGGGCGAAGCCTTGCGAATATTCCGCGCCGCGCAGCATGCCGATCAGGCCCCAGACCCGGTGGTCGTGGATTGGTGTCTGCTGGCCTGGCCCCCAGACGAAGCTGACGATGGAAAAGCGCTGGCGCGAATCGCAATGCAGCAAATATTGCTGGTAACGGGCCGGGTCTGGCTGCGCCAGTGCTTCGGGCAACCAGTCGTCATGGGCGACCAGGCTGCGCAGCAAGCCCTGGCCGTGGTCGAGGAGGGTGGCTTCGTCGGGTTCTTGGTCCACCAGTTGCGCAAGCGCGTCGATGAAGTGGCGCAGGCGCTCAAGGCGCAGAGGTTGGTTCATGGTTCAGGCTCGGCTGACGGTTTGGGTTAACCCTAGCAAACGCACTGAATATTCTCAAAAGTAAAAATACGAATAAGCTAATATGCAAATTACGCATTTACAGATTGGTGAATCTGTTTTGAAATGGGCACATGGGCAAAGCATTAGGTTATGCCCAAAACGAATTTCACGGCGATGCGCATAATCGATAACTTATAAGCATTGCTCTGGTTATATTCAAAGTGAATATGTCAGCCCCCATGCCCCCCACGAGACCGCACGCGCGGATCGGCCTGAAGTACCCCTTCGGTACCTGGAGACGAACGTGCGATACCTCAAGCAATTGGCCGCCGGTGTGCTGGCCAGCTCCCTCAGCCTGGCCGCTGCCGCGCAAACCTTGGTAGTCGGTGACCAGAGCGTCAATGCCCGAGCGGTGATGGAAGCGGCCGGCGTGCTCGACGACCTGCCGTATACATTGGAGTGGAAGCAGTTTACGGCCGGCTCGCCGGTAGCCGAGGCGCTGAACGTGGGCAGCCTGGACATCGGCCTGCTGGGCGATGCGCCGCCGTTGTTCCTTGGTGCCCTGGGCGCGCCGATCAAGGTGATTGCGGTCAGCCGGCAGAACCTCGATGGCGTGGCGATCCTGGCGCGCAAGGACTCGAACATTCACAGCCTCGAAGACCTGCGCGGCAAACGTGCGGCGATCTGGAAAGGCTCCTGGAGCCAGCAGTTGCTGTTCAGCGCCCTGGACAAGGCCGCCGTGCCGCGTGATGCCCTGGAGCTGCGCTACCTCAGCGCCCTGGACGCCTCCCATGCCCTGGATGGCGGTTCAGTGGATGTGATCGCGACCTGGGAGCCCTATGTCACCCAGCAGGAGCGCCAAGGGGCGCGGGTGCTGGCCACGGCCGAAGGATTGATCCCGGCGCAGAGCTTCGTGGTGGCCAACGCCAAGGCGGTGGAGGCCAAGCGGGCACAGATCAGTGATTTTCTGCAGCGCCTGAAAAAGGCCCGTGACTGGACGCTGAGCGACCCGGCCCATACCGAGGCTTATGCCGATGCCTGGGCCAAACGTACCCGTGCCGATCGCGACATTGCTCGCGTCTGGTTTGCCCGCGCCCGTACCGATGTGGCGCCGCTGAGCCCGCAGGTGATCGTGGATGCGCAGAAGACCGTGGACTTCTTTGCCGGGCTGGGGCTGATCAAGAGCTACCCGGCGTCGAGCCTGTTCGATACCTCGTTCGCGGCAGCGTTCGACCACTGAGTTTTCCTGCCGTGGCCCAATCGCCGGCAAGCCAGCTCCCACAGGATCACCACAGCCCTGGGTACAGTGGCAAACCTGTGGGAGCTGGCTTGCCGGCGATTGGGCCGGTACAGGCAACAACTGTTATGAGGAGCTGTACATGACTACCCGCAAAATCAAGCTCGGCGCCCTGACCATGGGTTGTGGTGGCCCTGGCCGGCATAACCTGTGGCTCGACCCGGAACTGCCCGCCGATGCCAGCGTCAACATCGACTGGTACATCGATATCGCCCGCCAGGCCGAAGCGGCACTGTTCGACCTCATGTTCATCGTCGACAGCCAGTACATCACCCCCGGCTCACCGTCGCACTATCTCAACCGCCTCGAGCCGCTGACCCTGCTCTCGGCACTGGCAGTGACTACCCGCAACATCGGCCTGGTCGGTACTCTGACCACCTCTTACAACGAACCCTTCAACGTCGCCCGCCGCCTGGCCTCGCTGGACCTGATCAGCAAGGGCCGCGCTGGCTGGAACGTGGTCACCAGTGGTGATGCTGGCACCGCGGGCAACTATGGCCGTGACGAGCACTACGATTACGACACCCGTTACGCCCGCGCACACGAGCACGTGGCGGTGGTGCAGGGCCTCTGGCAGTCCTATGAAGACGGCGCGTTCCCACGCAACCGCGCCACCGGGCAGTTCCTCGATCCGAGCCGGATGCATGCCCTGCACCACAAGGGCGAGCACTTCTCGGTCGTAGGGCCATTGAATATCCAGCGTTCCCCCCAGGGCCAGCCGGTGATTTTCCAGGCCGGAGACTCGCAGCAAGGGCGCGAGCTTGGGGCAGCCACGGCAGATGTCATCTTTACCCATGCCGCCAGCATCGAGCAGGGCCAGGCGTTCTACCGCGATGTGAAAGACCGCGCTGTGCGGCTAGGGCGCGACCCCGAGCAGCTGCTGGTGTTGCCTGGTGCCGAGATCTATGTGGGCGACACCGACGAACACGCCCGCGAGATCGAACGCCATTACCACCAGCAGGACCATAGTTTCGAGCTGGCCCTCAAGGAATTCGGGCGCAATTTCGGCTGGCACGACTTCAGCCAGTACGACCTTGATGCGCCGTTCCCGCAGGAAAGCCTGGAGCAAGCACGCAGCAGCTTCTTCACCAACGCCAAGCGCATCGCCGACCAGGCACGGGAGCAGGGGTTCAGCTTGCGCCAGGCGGTGGAGTTCGGCCGTAAGCTGCGCCCAGGGGCTTTCGTTGGCTCGGCCGAAACGGTAGCGGCAAAAATGACCGAGTGGTTCGAGGCGCGGGCCCTGGATGGCTACAACATCTACATCGGCCACCCAGGGCAGTTCCGCCGGTTTACCCAGGAGGTGGTCCCGCTGTTGCAGGAGCGCGGGGTGTACCGTACAGCTTACGAGGGCAGCACGCTGCGCGAGAGCCTGGGCCTGACCATTCAGTGAATGCTTGAGGCCAGTTCGAAGATCGGCATGTACATCAGGATCACGATCAGGCCGATCAGCAGGCCGATGAACGTCATCAGCAGCGGTTCGAACAGTTTCACGAACCATTCCACCCAGCGGCCGATTTCCTGGTCATGGAAGTCGGCGCAGCGTTCCAGCATCTCGCCCAGGTTGCCGGACTGCTCGCCCGCCCGTAGCAGGCGCAGCGACACCGGCGTAACCAGGTGCCCGGCTTCCAGCGCATCGGACAGTGGCAGCCCTTCGCCCACCCGTTGGCTGGCCTGTCCCAGGCCCTGGGCTGCTGCGCTACCGAGCAGGCCGCGGGCCATGCCCATGGCGGTAAGGATGGGAATGCCGCCTTGCAGCAGGATACCCAGCGAGCGATAGAAGCGCGCAAGCTCGTACATCATCAAGCGTTGGTGCAGCGCCGGCAGGCGGCGCAACTGGCAGGATGCCCAGCGCCGCACCCGTGGGTGGCGGCGTAGCAGCCACAGCGCCGTGACCCCACCGACCGTGCCCAGCGCCAGCGGCAGTTGCTGGGCATGCAAGAACAGCCCGATCTGCATCAATACCCGTGACAGCCACGGCAATTCGGTGCCCATGCCCTCGAACACCTGGCTGAAACGCGGTACCACGTAGCCGAGCAGGAACAGCACCACGCCGCCACCCACCAGCAACAGCAGCAACGGGTAGACCGAGGCCCCCACCAACTTTTGCCGTACCAGGTCCAGGCGCTGGCGGTAGCTGATGTAGCGCGTAAGGGCATCGCCCAGCGCACCGGTGCGTTCGCTGGACTGCACCAGCGCCACATACAGCGGCGGAAATATCCGCGGTTGCTGGCCCAGGGCCTGGGACAGCGAACGGCCTTCGTACAACTGGCGTACTAGCTCGGCCAGCACCTTGCGTGTGGTGGCGGCAGGCGCCTTTTCCGCCAGGCTCTCCAGTGCGTCGATCAGCGGCAGGCCGGCGTTGAGCAGGGTTGACAGTTCCTGGCTGAACAGCACCAGGTCAAATGCCGCTTCGCGTCGCCAAGCCATGCCGCGCAAGGCGCCGCCGCTGCCGCGCAGGCTAAGCACGCGCAGGCCTTGGTCCTCGGCCAGGCGGCGGGCTTGATCGGCATCCTCGGCGTCGATCTGCAACTGCACCACACCCTGTCTGCCCAGGGCCTTGAGGCTGTAACGCATGGCCACGCTCCTTACTGCCAGCTGGTAATTTCGGCGTTTTCCCCGTCACCACCGGGCTGGCCGTCCTTGCCCATCGACAGCAGGTCGTATTCACCGCCGTTTTCGCCCGGTTGCCGGTAGATGTAAGGGCGGCCCCACGGGTCCTGCGGCACGGCCTTCTGCAGGTACGGGCCGGTCCAGCGGGCTTCGCCACTGGGTGCGATTACCAGGGCCTGCAGGCCTTGCTCACTGTTGGGGTAGTGGCCGACCTCCAGGCGATATAAATCCAGCGCCTTGCTCAGCCCTTCTATCTGCGCCCGCGCCACCTTGGCTTCGGAGCGACCGAGCTGGCTGAAGTACTTGGGGGCGACGATGCCGGCCAACAGGCCGAGCACCACCAGCACCACCAGGAGTTCGAGCAGGGTGAAGCCACGTTGCGGGTTGGTTCTGCGCTGCATGGTGAAGCCCTCCACTGCATGGGGACACAGGTTGACAGGCACCATGCAACAGCCGTGCACGTCTGCCTCGGCGCCTTGCGCCATGCGGTACAGGAAGCGGCACAGTGCTTGCGTCGTGGTCATCGACCTCGGGTTTCCGGGGCATTTCCCCCACTTCGGGGGCCACGACGAAGAGGCGACCGTCATGCGTGGACTCATCCTCGGTTTGATCTGGCTGGCGGCAGGTGCCGCCCAGGCCGATGTGTACATCTCCATCGATGCCAAGGGCGGCTACGTACTGACCAACGTCCATCGACCCGGGCGCCACTATGAAAAGGTGATCAACGAGCCGCTGGCCCAGGCTGGCCCGGCCAATGCGCAGATGATCACTGGCCGCCCTTACGCCGAGGTGGTCGCCACGGCAGCGCGCATCCACAACGTGCCACCGGCGTTGCTGCATGCGCTGATCAAGGCCGAGTCCGGCTACAACCCGAAGGCCCGGTCGTCTGCCGGCGCGGTAGGGCTGATGCAATTGATGCCGGATACCGCACGTGAGATGGGCGTGGAAGATCGCCTGGACCCCGAAGACAACGTGCAGGGCGGGGCACGTTACCTCAAGCAGATGCTCACACTGTTCAACAACGACATCACCCTGGCCGTGGCGGCTTACAACGCCGGCCCGGATGCCGTAATGCGGCGCGGCGCTGTGCCGCCGTTTGCCGAGACCCGGCGCTATGTGCCCACGGTGCTGCGCGAATACCGCAAGCTGCAGGGGTTGGCGAATGATTCACCACTGTAATAGCTTGTCATAGCTTGTCAGAGGTTACGCGCTCCTACAGACAGCGTGAACAAAGTGAAAAAAACGTTACCCTTCGGCGGTTGCCATCAATTTAGCACTACGGTTTCCCCAGGTCTGGGCTATAACCTTCTGAAGGTGCCCAGCTGTGGAGCCCGCCATGGACATCGCCCCTCGTTCCGACGCCATCGAAGTGCCTGCCGGCAACGAGCTGGCAGCCGTACGCAAGCCGTTCAACCTGCTGCGTTGGTATGCCTGGGTCAGCCTGGCCATCATTCTTTCGGTGGCTGCCGGACTGGGGCTGATTTCCAGCCGTTTCATCATTGATGAGAGCGTTGAGCGCGATGCCTTGCTCACGGCACAGTTCATCACCTCCATCGCCGACGCCGAAGTACGCCATGTGTCGATCCCCAACGTGCGTACCATGGGCGAGCTGCTTGACCCGCGCACCGACCGCAGCAACCTGCCGGACGTCGACCCGGATGCCCGGCGCAAGGCCCGCGGTGAGTTCCTCGACCATATCGCCCACCTGCCAGACATGCTGCTGGCCAATATCTATGCCCCGGACCGTACGGTGATCTGGTCCACCAACCCGGCGCTTATCGGCAAGCTGATTGACAGCGACGACGACCTGGAGCGGGCTTTCGAGTACAAGATGCGAGTCTCGGCCAGCTATCACAACTTCGAACAGGCCCGTGCCGAGCAAAAGTTTGTCACCCTGCCCAAACAGCTGTTCATCGAGAACTATATTCCGCTGTTCGATGCCGACGGCGAGCACGTAACGGCGATGGTCGAGATCTATAAAGAGCCCCGTGACCTTATTGTGCGCATCGAGCATGGTCTGATACTGATCTGGCTGGCGATCACCATCGGCGCCGCGCTCGTCTACGTCGGCCTGTACGGCATCATGCACCGCGCTGCACGGTTGCTGGCGGTGCAGCAGAAGCGGCTGATCAATAACGAAACCTATGTGGCACTGGGCGAGGTGTCCTCGGCGGTGGCCCACAGCCTGCGAAACCCGCTGGCGAGTATCCGCTCCAGTGCCGAGCTCGCCCAGGCGTTCGACGAAGGCCCGGCGCAGCGCAATATCAACGACATCATCAGCCAGGTTGATCGGATGTCGCAGTGGATTCGCCAGATGCTGCAGTCACTGCGTCCGCTGAACGATGAGGGGGGGGCGGTGGACTTGGCGCTGGCCTTGCAAGAAAGCCTCCAGGCCTACGCCGTGCCGCTGGCGCGGGGCGGGGTGAGCCTGGACCTGCAACCGTTACCGGCGGTACAGGTATTGGGGCATCCGGCGTTACTGCGGCAGATTTTTAGTAGCGTGATCGCCAATGCCCTGGAATCGATGGAGCAGGGCGGCCGGTTGCGTGTCGAGGTGGTACGCCATGACCGCCGTAGCCTGACCCTGCGCCTGTCTGACAATGGCAGGGGCATGAATGAAATGCAGCAGCGCATGGCTTTCCGGCCGTTTTTTACCACCAAGCAGGGTGGGCTGGGGGTGGGGC
>NZ_JAFBKA010000035.1:0-68496 GCF_022760795.1 Pseudomonas sp. BP01 | reverse complement strand
CAAATGACTATGTGATTTCTCGCATGGTCACTTGTGATGCTGATAATCTTTTTGACTATCAGTCCATACTCACAAGCACCCACACGAATTGCTTGATTCGATTTGTTAAAGAGCGTTTGGTTAAGAGGTTTTCATCTCAACCGAGGCGCGCATTCTACGCTTTCCTCATTTGCTGTCAAGCGTTTATTTTGAAGTTTTTTACAACCGCTTTGTTTCGAAAGCTAAGAACTTCAAACACTTACCGCTTGCCCCGAAGCGTTTGTCGCTGCGAGGAGGCGAATAATACGCGCTTTAAAATTAGAGTCAACACCTTGATCTAAAAAACTTTCCGAACGTGTTTGGCCCCACCTGGCAACTAATGAAAGCGCAGCGGATCTGTAATGAAACACCCACACGGAGCGTAGCGGCCATGAGCGATGCGCAAAGCGAGAAAACCCCGGGCCTGTCTGCAGATGAAGAGCAGGAAGTTAGCCACAACCAGCCGCCGCGGGCGGCAGTGCTGCACGAGATCATTCGCTACCAGGGCGACCAGGAGCTGGAGCGCACGCTCGCCGCTCTGTGGTGGTCGGCACTGGCCGCCGGCTTGTCCATGGGGTTGTCGCTGATGGCCATGGGGCTGTTCTACGCCCGCCTGCCGGACGGTGACAGTGCCCAGGTGGTTGCCAGCATCGGCTACAGCGCCGGCTTTCTTGCCGTTATCCTGGCACGCCAGCAACTGTTTACCGAGAACACCCTCACCGCCGTGCTGCCGGTCATGACCGCCCCTACCCTGGCCAACTTCGGTCGCCTGTTGCGCTTGTGGGGCGTGGTATTACTCGGCAATCTGGCCGGTACCCTGCTGGTGGCCTGGGTCATGCTGGAGCTGCCGATCTTTGACAGCAAGACCGATGTGGCCTTCCTGGAGATCGGCCGCAAGGTCATGAAGAACGACATCAGCCAGATGTTTGCCAAGGGCATCGTCTCGGGCTGGATGATCGCCACCATGGTCTGGATGATTCCGTCCATGGAGCACGCCAAGATCTGGATCATCCTGATGATCACCTACCTGATGGCGCTTGGCGACTTTACCCATATAGTAGTGGGCTCGGTCGAAGTGTCTTATCTGGTCTGGGCCGGCGATGAGACCTGGCGCAGCTTCTGGCTGGAGTTCGCCTTGCCGACCCTGGCGGGCAACATCATTGGCGGCAGCTTTATCTTCGGCCTGATCAGCCATGCCCAGGTACGCAGTGACAGCGGCAAGCCACCCTCGCAATTATTGAAAGACGACCAGGACCGCCCCTCGCGCAGCAAGGACGACAAACAGTGAAGTTCAGCGTGCCGCCATTGTGCGCTCGTTCGCCTGGCCCCGCTGACGCAAGGGCCGCGGCTGCCACCAGTTCTGCCCGGCATGCGGAGAGTCAAGGCTGACCCGTTCGCCCATCTGCGGGGTGCTCAAGCGCACCTGAGCCTGGTTGGCCAGTGTCAGTATGCGTTCGAAGGGCTCCTGCCAGCTGTGGGTGGACAGGTCGAAAGTGCCGTTGTGAATCGGCAGCATCCAGCGCCCACGCAAATCCATGTGGGCCTGCAGGCTCTGTTCTGGCTGCATGTGCACATCGGGCCAGGCCACGTTGTAGGCGCCGGTTTCAATCATGGTCAGGTCGAACGGCCCGAAACGCTCGCCTATCTGCTTGAATCCGTCGAAGTACCCGGTATCGCCACTGAAGAACACCCGCACATCCTCATCGATGATCACCCACGACGCCCATAACGTTCGATTACTGTCCAGCAGCCCGCGCCCGGAAAAGTGCTGCGCCGGGGTAGCGACGAAGCGCACGCCTTCCACGACGCTTTCTTGCCACCAGTCCAGTTGCCGGACTTTCGCCGGGGCCACACCCCAGCTCATCAGCAGCTCGCCCACGCCCAGTGGCGCCAGGAACACCCCGGTGTGCGGCGCCAACTGGCGAATCGCCTGCTCGTCGAGGTGGTCGAAGTGATCATGCGACAGCACCACCGCAGCCAGCGGCGGCAACTGGTCCAGCGCCAGCGGCGGTGCATGGAAGCGCAACGGGCCGGCCCACTGTACAGGGGAGGCGCGCTCGGCGAACACCGGGTCGGTAATGAAGAAACGCCCGCGCAACTTCAGCAATACCGTGGAATGGCCCAGGCGCCACAAGCTGTGGTCCGGGGCATCGAGCACCTGCTGGCGGGTCATGGGCTGGAGGCTGATCGGCAAGGCTGGCCGGGTTTGTGGCGGTTTGCGCAGGAACAGGTACTTGAGCCCGATGCGCAGTTTTTTCAGCACGCCATCCTGCTGCTGCATTACCTGGTTGTGAAAACGCCCGTCCCGCTGTGGTGCCGGCTCGCCGGCGTGGTTGGCCAAAGGAACCATCAGCAACACTCCAAGCAACAGAAGAGCCTTCATGCTACCCCACAGTGATCGGATCAACCGTGAATTGGCTTGTAAGGTCATTTTTCGCCGATCAAACAGTGTTCAACAATATTCACATGCGTTATGCGATAAACGGTACCCGGCAGAAGAACAATGACCATGATGGACAATCGCAGCGGCAAAGGCCTTTCATTCGTCAAGCGCATCTACCTGCCGCGCGTTATCGGCATGGGCATCGGTCTGCTCAGCGTCATGGCCGGCATGGCTCCGCTGACACCGCCTGCCTGGTTATGGGGGCTGCTGCTGTTCAACGGGCTGCTGTGGCCGCACGTGGCCTACTTTTGGGCTACCCGCTCGGCAACTCCTTACCAGGCGGAACAGCGCAATTTGCTGCTCGATTCACTGATGGGCGGGTTCTGGACCGCCGCCATGCACTTCAACCCGCTGCCCAGCGTGACCGTGCTGTCGATGATGACCATGAATAACGTCGCTGCCGGCGGCAAGCGGCTGGTCGTGCGCGGGGCACTGGCCCAGCTGGCCGGCATGCTTGTCGCCGTTCTGGTGCTCGGCCCCGGCCTGCAGCTGAACGCCACACCCCTGCAAGTTTATGCCTGCCTGCCAATGCTGACGTTGTACCCGCTGGCCCTGGGCTGGGTGTGCTACCAACTGGCGATCAAGCTGGCCGACCACAAGCGCCGGCTGAGCGCGCTGAGCCTCACCGACAGCCTGACCGGGCTGCTCAACCATGGCGCCTGGAAAGACCTGCTGCTGTTGAAGTTTCAGGCCTGCAGGCTGCAACAGGGGGACGCGGTCATTGCCCTGATCGACATCGACCATTTCAAGACCATCAACGACACCTTCGGCCACGTGGTCGGCGATTGTGTACTGCGCCAGCTCAGTGCCGAGCTACGGCGCAACCTGCGCGAAGGCGACCAGGCCGGACGGTACGGCGGCGACGAGTTCTGCGTGATCCTGCCGGCGACCAGCGAACCTCAGGCCTGTCACGTCATGGAGCGCCTGCGCGAACAGGTCGCCAACTACCGTAACCCGCAGTTGCCGCACCTGCGCATCAGCCTCAGCATCGGCCTGTCAGCGTTCGAGGCAGGCCTTGAGTCCCCGGAACACTGGCTGGACCAGGCGGACAAGGCGCTTTACACCGCCAAGCACGCAGGCCGAGACCAAGTCAATTTTGCCCGCGGCGAGGCTGCGACGCTCAGGCTGGCCTATCCTGATTGAACCTCCTGCCTGATTGCCCGGTGGGGGCTGCTTGAAGGAGCCGCTCGCGCATGGCCAGGACCGCCAACCTTCCACCCGCAAGCCCGACGCCGCGTTTTCAGGTACGCCACCTGATTGCCGGTTTCAGCGCAGTGTTCGGGCTGGCCTGCCTGGTCATCCTCGGCGCCTTGTTCAATATCGCGACCACGCTCGACCAGCAGGAGCGCGAGCGTAGCGCCTTCCATGCGACCCAGGCGCTGGAACAACGGCTGCTGGCCTCACGCCGGTTTCTGTCCAGCTATGCCGTATGGGACGCGGCCTTCGAGCACTTGGCGGGGCACGCCGACTGGCAATGGGCCTACGAGGAAAAGAACATAGGCGAGTCGCTGTACAGCGCCAGCGGCTACGAAGGGGTGTTCGTGGTGGAAAACGACCGCACCACCTACGCCCTGTTCAAAGGCCAGCCCAGCCAGGCAGGCGCCAACACTTATATAGACGCAACGCTCCAGCCAATCATCGACCAGGCCCGTGCGGCAGCCATTCCCCGCGAGCAGATCACCCGCTTCGTGTTGTTCAATGGCTGGCCAGCCATACTCAGTGCCGCAGCCATACGCCCGGACCGCGATGTCACCGACAGCGAGGTAAGCCAGGCGCCGGTGATGCTGTTCGTTGACCAGCTTACCGAAGAAAAACTGGCGCAGCTGGGCAAGGGTGCAGGCCTGGCCGGCATGCATGTGGAAAAGGAAGACATGCAGCAGCATGACCACCTGCGTATCGAGCTGGGCGACACCGGCTATCACTTGTCCTGGAGCAGCCCGCTGCCTGGGCACCAACTGTTGTGGGCGGTAATGCCAGCCCTGTTGGGCGCACTGCTGATACTTGGCCTGATCATGCTCTACCTGTTCCGCCTCACCCTGCGCAGCTCGCGGGCAATCGGCCTCACGCTTTCGCACCTGCAGCAGAGCAACCAAGCGCTGGAGGCCAGTGAACAGCGCTTTCGCGCAGTGGCCGAGTCGGCATCTGACTGGATCTGGGAAACCGACCGACAACAACGCCTTACGTACCTGTCGCAGCGCTTTGCAAATGTCACCGGCTACCCGCTGGACGACTGGCTGGGCCACCCGCTCAACCAGTTGCTGGCCTGCGATACCACGCCGCTCTCGCCCTGGCTGGACGCCCTCGCCAACGCAGACCCTCAGCATCTGGCCAACCTGCGCTGTACTTACCGCGACCAGAATGGGCAGAACCGCTACTGTAGGATTTCGGCCCGCGCCATCTGGCATGACGACACACCCATCGGTTTTCGTGGCACCGCCAGTGACATCACCGACGAAGTCGACGCCCACGCCCGCATCCAGCACCTGTCGCTGCACGACCCGCTCACGGGCCTGGCCAACCGCAACAAGCTCGCCAGGCACCTGGAGCAGGCCCTGCTGCGCGGCAATGAATCACCGCCACTGACCTTGCTGTTGCTGGATCTGGACAACTTCAAGCCGATCAACGACTCCCTCGGCCATGCCGCCGGGGATGCCGTGCTGCAGGAAGTGGCGACGCGCCTGCGCGACACCACCCGCGATGGCGACCTGGTCGCACGCCTGGGCGGCGACGAGTTCATTGTGGTCCTCAACGGCATGGATAACCGCAGCGAAGTCGACCGCTTCTGCGCACGCCTGATCGGCCTGCTGCAGCAACCCATCAGCTTTGACAGCCAACCGCTGCACGTCGGGGTCAGTATCGGCGTCGCACAGACCCGCACCCAAGGTTTCGATGCCGGCGAACTGATCCGCTGCGCCGACATCGCCCTGTACCAGGCCAAGGCCGATGGCAAGAATACCTGGCGCTATTTTGCCGCCGAAATGAACCAGCAGATCCAGTATCGCCGCCAGTTGGAAAACGACTTGCGCCGGGCATTGCGCAACCAGGAGTTCGTGCTGCACTACCAGCCACGCTACCGCCTCAGCGACCTGCGCATCGTCGCGGTCGAAGCCTTGCTGCGCTGGCAGCACCCACAGGAAGGGTTGCTGGGGCCCGATACCTTCATCCCGCTGGCCGAGCAGAGCGACATCATCGTCGCGCTGGGCCGCTGGGTGCTGCGCGAAGCCTGCCGCACTGCCCACGACTGGCCCGCCGACATTCTGGTTTCGGTGAACCTGTCGCCTGCGCAGTTCCTGCGTAGCGATGTGGTCGCCGACGTGCGTGGGATCCTGCTGGACACCGGCTTCCCGGCCCAGCGCCTGGAGCTGGAAATTACCGAAAACGTGATGCTCAACGACATCGAGGGCGCGCTGGGCACCATGCTGTCGCTCAAGGAGCTGGGGGTGCGCCTGAACATGGACGATTTTGGCACCGGCTACTCATCGCTGGGCTACCTGCGCACCTACCCGTTCGACAGCATCAAGATCGACAAGCGCTTCATCAGTGGCCTGAACAGCAACGGCGGCAGCGATCGCGCCGTGGTCCAGGCCATCATCAGCCTGGGTGAGGCGATGGGGTTGACGGTGACGGCCGAAGGCGTGGAGAGCGAACAGCAGCTCAGCGCGCTGGAAAAGGACCACTGCCACGAAGTGCAAGGCTTTTACCTGAGCCGGCCACTGGACAGTGCAGGGCTGGCGGCGCTGCTGCAGCACCCCTCTCAAAGCACTGCACAGCCCTTGTAGGAGCAGCCTTGTGCTGCGAAGAGTCCGGTACAAGCTGCACAGTTGATGGTGGCTTCACCAGCCTCTTCGCAGCACAAGGCTGCTCCTGCAAGGGCCGGGTTTATTGCTGCATGCTGCGTTCGGCCACGATCTCTGGCAGATCCCGGCGGCGCAGGTAGGCGCGCAGTGGCTCAGCAATGTTCAGTCGGTCATCCACATGCTGCTCCAGCAGCAGCGCCAGCCGCTCACGGCAAAGCGCCATGCGCTGCCCTTGCTCGGCACGCCAGACAAACTCGCTGCAGGGGGTAATGCTGTCGTCGGCCACGTCCATGCCGAACGAGTCCTCGGAAAAACGCACAATATGAACGCCGCGCTTGCCATGAAAACCGACAAAGCCCTTGAGCTGGTCGGCGGCGTTGCAAATGTCCTGGGAAGTGATGGCCATGACGTAACCTCGCAATGAATCGAAAGATACGCACGCCTGGCGGGGATCGGTCGCCTCTACCGGGCAACTCGCAAACTGGAGCCTAACGGAAGTGCCAGGCCGTTCGCCACGGGTTTTGGTGCTTGCCCCGCACGTCTGTACCTTCGCCCGGCACCCTGTTCAGCGTTCACTTGGCGCTGGGTCGACCTGCGACGCCAGCACCGCCGCCAGCCACTGCATGAACGCCTGAACCCGGCGTGGCACGTGCTGTTGCCGGGCATACAGCAGTGACACCGGCATGGCCGGGGCCTGCCAGTCTTCCAGTAGCGAAACCAGCTCGCCTCGCTGCAGATGCTCGGCCACACCCACCGCCGGTACCTGGATCAACCCCAGCCCGGCCAGGCAGGCCGCCGAGTAGGCCTCGGCGTTGTTGACCGTGACCACACCGGCCATGGCCTGGTAATGCAGCTCACCACCTTGCAGGTATTCGAACCCGGCGCTGCGCCCACCCAGGGTACGCACGTAGTGCACCAGCTGGTGCCCGGCCAGCTCCTGCGGCGTCTGCGGCACGCCGTAGCGGGCCAGGTAGGCGGGGCTGGCACAGTTGCGCATGCTCAGTTGCCCGACCGGCCGCGCTACCACATCCAGGTCATGCAGGACTCCTATGCGCATCACACAGTCAAACCCTTCGCGCAGCAGATCGACCTGGCGGTCAGTGCTACTGAGTTCCACCTCCAGCCGCGGAAAGCGCTGCAAAAACTGCGGCAACGCCGGGATGATGACCCGCCGGGCCATCATGGTCGGCAGGTCGATGCGCAGGCGCCCTGCCAGCTCGGCATCGTCGGCGCTGAACAGGCTCTCGATCTCGTCCATGCCTGACAGCAGGTCCTTGCTACGCTCGTACAGCAAGGCGCCATCCTGGGTCGCCTGTACCCGGCGGGTCGTACGGTTGAACAACTGCGTGCCCAGCAAGCGTTCCAGCGCCTTCACCTGCTCTGACACAGTCGAGCGTGGCAGCCTCAGGCTCTCGGCAGCCAGGGTGAAACTGCTGACCTCACTGACCCGCACGAAGGTGCGTAACAACTCAAGCTTGTTCATTCGGCCTCGACTATCCGGTTATGGCGAACAGTATTTCCATTTTTACAGGATTTAACAGCCTCGCGCCGACCAATAACCTGCCCTCATCCACCCACCCTGAGGTATTCACCATGACCCGCAAAATTGCCCTGATCACTGGCGCCAGCCGCGGCCTTGGCCGTAATGCTGCCGAACACCTGGCCGCACGCGGTATCGATGTGGTTGGCACCTACCACAGCAAGGCGGACGAAGCCCAAGCCGTAGTTGCCCGACTGGAACAGGCCGGAGTCAAGGCAGCCATGCTGCAACTGGACGTCAGCGACAGCAGCAGTTTTGCCAGCTTCACCGAGCGCCTGGGCAGCACGCTGCAGCAGCACTTTGGCCGCGAGCGTTTTGACTTTCTAGTGAACAATGCCGGGATCGGCCTGAACGTGCCGTACACAGAAACCAGCGAGGCGCAGTTTGACCAGTTACTGAATATTCAGCTCAAAGGGCCGTTCTTCCTTACTCAGCGCCTGCTGCCGCTGTTGGTCGACAATGGCCGCATCGTCAACATTTCCACCGGCCTGGCGCGCTTTGCGCTGCCGGGGTATGCCGCCTATGCCGCGATGAAGGGCGCAATGGAGGTGCTGACTCGTTACCAAGCCAAGGAACTTGGCGCGCGTGGCATTCGCGTGAACATTCTGGCGCCGGGGGCGATCGAGACCGATTTTGGCGGCGGCGTGGTGCGGGATAACCAGCAGGTGAATGAATACATTGCCGGCAATACGGCGCTGGGCCGCGTGGGCTTGCCGGATGATATCGGGGCAGCGATTGCGCTGCTGCTGGAAGACGGCAATGGCTGGATTACCGGGCAACGGTTGGAAGTGTCGGGCGGCATGTTCCTCTGAATCCGAGAGTTTGGGGCCGCTGTGCGGCCCCCCCAGGGCCTCCACTATTGATCGCGGTGCTCATGCACCTGCACGCTCGCGGTCATGCCTGCACTCAGGGTCACCCCTTCCGGTACCTGGTCCAGGCGAATCCTTACGGGTATGCGCTGGGCCAGCCGCACCCAGTTGAAGGTTGGCTCCACCTCCGGCAGCAACTGGCTGTCGGGGTTACTGTTGCGGTCGGTGATGCCGCGGCTGATGCTTTCCACATGCCCTTGCATCGGTTCGCCGGCGCCCATCAGCCAGACTTTCACCGTGTCCCCCACACGAATACGCGGCAGCTTGGTTTCCTCGAAATAGGCCTGGATATAAAAGGTTGAATCATCCACCAAGGCCATTACCGATTGCCCGGTGTTCACATAGTTGCCCTGCGCCAGACGCAGGTTGGTGATATGCCCGCTGCGCGGTGCGCGCACTTCACTGCGCGCCAGGTTGATCTTGGCCACCTGCAACTGCGCTTCAGCTTCATGCAGTTCGCCGCGGGCGATAGCGGCATTGATCTGGGCGTTTTCACGCAGCTCGGCACTGATCGCCTCTGGCCCCAGGGCGGTACGCCGGGCTGCCTCGCGCTCGCGCAAGCGCAGTTGCTGGGCACGGGTCTCTGTTACCGCGCTGGCCTGGTCGAAGGCCGCCTGGAAGCGCTCGCGGTCGATGCTCATCAACAGGTCGCCCGCCTTGACCTGCTGGTTATCGCGGGCGTTCAGCTCACGTACCCAGCCGGACACGTCAGGGGCGATTACCACCACATCGGCGCGCACACGGGCGTCGCGGGTCCAGGGCGTAAGCATGTAGTACTGCCACAGCTGGTAGCCGGCCCACACGGCCAGAGCCACCACACACAGCGTTACCAGGGTACGTACGGCCGCACGCATCGAAACACTCCTTTATAAAGCTCCCAGCAGCCTCACCACCAGGAACAACACACAAACGAACAGCGCTGCGTCGAACAACGCTTCATGCCAGATCCAGCGCCCCAACGGCGTCGCCTGCACCACCAGGCGCAGCACGCCGGTGAGCACCAGTGCCAGCAACACATAAAGCAGAAACGGGCTGAGCAGCACGCCGCCCACTTCCCATTCACGCAACCCCATGGGCTTCCTCCTGCCAACGGCACCATTTGCCCCAGCTTTTCTGCAATTGCAGCACCGCACCTTCGGCCAGCCGCAGCGGGTCACTCGCTGGCAGCCGACGCAAGGCGGCAATGAACTGTTCACTGGCGGCGTCCAGGCGCTGCCCGCGCCCGCCGGCCGGCCCTTTGGCCAGTACCGCCTCTACCTGCTGCAAGTACTCGCGCTCGGCCCGTCCCAAGGGGGCTTGGGCGACCGCCAGGCACATGCGCAGGTGCACCAGTTCATCGCCAATATCCAGCCCATGCAGGCCGTCATCCCAGCGCTTGCGCTCGCTTTCGGGCAGCTCGCCAGCATGCCGCGCCAGTTGCATCAGGCGGTCGGCCATGCGCCCGCCAAACCAGCTGTCGGCACCGCGCAGGTCACGCCGGGTCAGGCGCACCAGGTCGCTCTGGGTGGCTGCCCGCAGGCGCCGGCCCAGCCAGGCTGGGTGGCGGAACACCAGTAAACGGAAGGCCATCACCGCTGCCGACACCCCCACCAGCATCGCCAGTGCACTGTTGAGCATGGTCGCCACACCAAACTGCATGGCGTTGAGCGGGGACACCAGCACAATGAAGTGCAGGCAATAGGAAGTGGCGGTGGCCCCGGTGCGTGGGTGGGCCATGCCCAATGCGCCGAAAAACAACGGCACACCCATGCCCAGGCAAAGCATGGCGAAGCTGCTCCATTGCGGCAGCAGGATCTGCCCGACCAGAAACGCCGCAGGTATCGCAAGGAAGATCCCACGCAGGAAGCTCAGGCCAATCTGCGCGCCGTTCTCGCGGCTGGCGAACAGGCTGCAGACCACGCAAGTCAACACCAGGCCACCCGGCGCCGAAGGCCACGCTGTCGCCAGCCAGAAGCCGCTCATCACCAGAAAAGCCAGTGCGCTGCGTGAACCGAACAGCAAGGCCAGCGACCAGTCGCGGTGCACGGCCAGGCCTTGGGACACATCCTTGGGCGCCCTGCCCGCCTCCACATCCTCCAGCGCCAGGCTGGCGGCCATGGCGTAATCCAGTAGCAAGGCCATGCGCGCCAGGCAGTAGTGCTCCGTCGAACTGATTTGCTCATCATGGGCGGCATCCCAGATGCGCTGGCGCAGCAGCAACAGGCTGGGCTGGTCGGGTTTGGCCAGAAGCGCGCGAACCTCTTCCAGCCAGTGTGCCAAGTGTGCTGCCTCACGCTCATCGAGTTGCCGCCACTGCCGGCGCACCGAGCGCGAGATGCGCAACAGCACCATCAGCTTCTGGCTCAGTCCACGAATGGCGCGGGCGCGCTGGCGCCCGCGGTTGCCCTCGAACCAGGCATGTTCACGCTGGCTGTCGATGGCAACGATACGCCCCAGGCTCTCCAGCAAACCTTTGCGCGCCTCATCCTCGCCGCCCAGCATGGCACTGGCAGCCTGCAGGCCGTTCTGCCAGGCCTGCCGGGCCTGCCCGCCCAATTGCTGCTCCACCCGCATTGGCCAGAGCAAGGCACTGGTGGCGGTGGCGCAAAAAATGCCCAGGCAGATCTCGGTACAGCGCGCCACGGCCTGGTCGAACACCTGCAACGGGTGATCGATGGCCGGCAAGGCAATAATCGCCGCGGTGTAGCCAGCCAATACAAAGGCATAGGCCCAGGCGCTGCGCAGTTGGGTCGAGGCAGCAGTGCACAGCGCCAGCCATAGCGCCAAGGTAATGAGGAACAAGCCAGGGGTCTGGGCAAACAGGCCGATGAACACCACTGACATGACCGTGCCGACCAAGGTACCGGCCAGCCGTGCCAGGCCTTTCTGCACCACCATCCCTGACAGTGGCTGGGCGACGATGAAGGCGGTCATCAGTGCCCAGGACGGCTGCTCCAGGCCCCAGCGCATCGCCAGCCACAACGCCAGGCCGCCACCGAGCAAGGTCTTGATGGCGAACTTGAGGGCGAGGCTGGTGGGGGCGAACAGGGCCTGAAGGGTGATGGGCACTAGGCGGACCTTGCGGGGGATGGTCGTACTGAAAAGATAGACAATAGAGAGGAGGATAATGCGGAAACGATTAATTAGCTAGCTAATCATCTTTATTGGAACATCGGTAAGCCTGTGCTGCGAAAGAGCCGGCACAGGCAACACTTAAATCCCAGGCAAAAAAATGGGCGACCGAAGTCGCCCTAAATGCCTTGCGTGCTCGTATACCCGGAAGGTCAGCGCGGCTTGCGCTTGTTCGAGTCCTTCCAGATGAAAATGCCCAGACCGGCAAAGAAAGCCACCATCAACCCGACCGTTACCACACCGGCGATAACCACGTTGTCGAAGAACATGCGGGCCTCCCCATTCGTCTGCCGTTGTCCGATGGGTGAACGTTAACCAATCTGAGGGGGGAGAAAATTGATCAGGGTCAATGGTGCCCGGGGCCGGGCACGCGAGGCGGGTGCAGGATTGACCTGCGTCAAGTTTCAGCGCTTCTTGGGTTTGCCCTTGGGCTTCTTTTTCTTGCTGGTGCTCAACGGCAGGGCCTGCTCGAACGCGTTGCGCATTTCGTTCAGGCGCTTTTCCTTGAGGTCGTGAACACGCTTGGCGCGTTCGGCATCAAAATCGATGAGGTTGTCTTGGCTCATGGGCGGGCTCGACGATCAACTGAGGCTTGCATGATGAAGCCAGGCGCAGGCGCTGACCAGCCCCGCGTCAGACTTCGATGTCCACCAGCAGACCTTGGCGTACGTGCTCGCCCATCAACGGGGCGACCGGCACGGTGTTGTCAGCGTTGACCTCGTCACCTGGCACGGCACTGTAGCGATCCTGCTCGCCCTGCTTGCGACGTTGCTGCTGGCGACGCTGCTCCTCGCGCAGCAACAGCACCTGCTCCTGCGGGTCGCGCTGGTGCTTGAGGTCGATGCCACTTTCGCTGGACGCAGGCTGCGCCGGCACCACCGGCTTGATGTCGGGGGTCGGCTTGACCGGGTCCAGTTGCGAGGTCACCGGGGCGGCGCTGAGCGGGATGATTGGCGGCAGCATGGACGTTCTCCTATGCCCCCTGTATCGGCAGGCGCGGGTTTACCTTGATGTCATGGACAACCATTACTCGGCTTCGTCGTCAGGGTCATCGTCGCTTGGCGGGCTGGCTTCGCTCCAGGGCCGCTTGTAAACCTGCTGCCAGACCGCATCCATGTGGTCGCGCAGCACCTGCGGCGCGGCTTTGAGCGAGGCACTGTCATCCCGGTCACCGCCGATCGGCTCCTCACCCGCCGGGCTGATCAGCGACTGGCCGGTGATGGTGTAGCTGGCCTGCCCTTCGCGCATCTCGATAGCGATATCGTGCGGGTCGATGCCGCCGCCACAGAAGGCATGGCTGGCCACCGTAACCTCGGCGACACCGTCCTTGTTCAGGTCGCTGACATCACTGACGTCGGTATAGAAGTCCACGTCCAGGTCCAGCCCCGGGCAGGTGGTTTCCTGCTCGATCTGCCAGCGTGCCTTGAATGCATCGCTTTCGGCAGTGCGCCCGTACAAGGTGGCCTTGAGCACCACCTTGTCCACTTCCTGTTCGCTTTCAGGGTCGCTGGCCTGGCCATCGCTGCGGCTCAATACCAACAGGCCTTCACCGTCGCGGTCACGAAAGTGCACGCTCTTGATCGGCGTCTGCACGCCCAGTACCTCAAGCTGCTCCATCGGGATGGCGGGCAAGGCCTCGAAGTTTTTCTGCTCGCAGGCGGTCAGCAGCAGGCTGCCCACGGCCATGGAAGCGCTGATCCAGCGGTGCTTGGCAGACATGTTGATCCGGGGCCCTCGTCAGCTGCACGGTGCGAGGCGATGAAACGGCTAGACTGACTTACTTCCTGTTGTCGTTCGGCACCTTTCGGTGCGTTCGCACTTTGGTCTGACCGGCCGATCCGTTAACATAATCGGCTTTTTCATCGCGGGAGTTCAGGCAGTATGGCGCAGCAGTATCAACCGGGGCAACGCTGGATCAGCGACAGCGAAGCAGAGCTCGGCCTGGGTACCATCCTGGCGCAGGATGGCCGCCTGTTGACCGTGCTCTACCCGGCCACTGGCGACACCCGCCAGTATTCCCTGCGCAACGCGCCGCTGACTCGCGTGCGCTTCTCGCCAGGTGACCAGATCACCCACTTCGAGGGCTGGAAGCTGACCGTGCGCGAAGTCGATGACATCGACGGGCTGATGGTCTACCACGGCCTGGACGCGCAAAACCAGCCGCGTACCCTGCCAGAAACCCAACTGTCGAACTTCATCCAGTTCCGCCTGGCCAGCGACCGGCTGTTCGCCGGGCAGATCGACCCGCTGTCTTGGTTCAGCCTGCGCTACAACACGCTGCAGCACACCAGCAAGCAGATGCAGTCGGCGCTGTGGGGCCTGGGTGGCTGCCGTGCGCAACCGATCGCCCACCAATTGCACATCGCTCGCGAAGTCGCCGACCGCAGCGCCCCGCGGGTACTGCTGGCCGACGAAGTGGGCCTGGGTAAAACCATCGAGGCTGGCCTGGTGATTCATCGCCAGCTGCTGTCGGGGCGCGCCAGCCGCGTGCTGATCCTGGTGCCGGAAAACCTCCAGCACCAGTGGCTGGTGGAAATGCGCCGCCGCTTCAACCTGCAGGTAGCCCTTTTCGATGCCGAGCGCTTTATCGAAAGCGACGCCAGCAACCCGTTCGAGGATGCCCAGCTGGCGCTGGTTGCGCTGGAATGGCTGGTCGACGACGAAAAGGCCCAGGACGCCCTGTTTGCCGCTGGCTGGGACCTGATGGTCGTCGACGAGGCCCACCACCTGGTCTGGCACGAAGACCAGGTCAGTGCCGAATACGGCCTGGTCGAGCAACTGGCCCAAGTGATCCCGGGCGTGCTGCTGCTCACCGCCACCCCCGAGCAGCTTGGCCAGGACAGCCACTTCGCCCGCCTGCGCCTGCTCGACCCCAACCGCTTCCACGACCTGGCGGCCTTCCGCTCCGAGAGCGAGCACTATCGCCCGGTGGCTGAAGCCGTGCAGGAACTGCTCGACGAAGGCCGGCTTTCGCCCAAGGCGCACGCCACCATCCAGGGTTTCCTGGGTGCCGAAGGCGAAGCCCTGCTGGCTGCGGTCAGCGACGGCGACAGCCAGGCCAGCGCACGCCTGATCCGCGAACTGCTGGACCGCCACGGCACCGGCCGCGTCCTGTTCCGTAACACCCGTGCGGCGATCCAGGGCTTCCCTGAGCGCCAGCTGCACCCTTACCCGCTGGCCACACCCGAGCAGTACCGCGACCTGCCAGCCGGCGAGCACGCCGAGCTGTACCCGGAAGTTGCCTTCCAGGCCCAAGGCGATGTGGCTGACGACGAGCGCTGGTGGCGTTTCGACCCGCGCGTCGACTGGCTGATCGACACCCTGAAGATGCTCAAGCGCACCAAGGTGCTGGTGATCTGTGCGCACGCCGAAACCGCCATGGACCTGGAAGACGCCCTGCGCGTGCGCTCCGGCATCCCGGCCTCGGTGTTCCATGAAGGCATGAACATCCTCGAACGCGACCGCGCCGCCGCCTACTTCGCCGACGAAGAATTCGGTGCGCAAGTGCTGATCTGCTCCGAGATCGGCAGCGAAGGCCGCAACTTCCAGTTCGCCCACCACCTGGTGATGTTCGACCTGCCAGCGCACCCGGACCTGCTCGAACAGCGCATCGGCCGCCTGGACCGGATCGGCCAGAAGCACACCATCCAGTTGCACATCCCGTACCTGCTGGGCAGCCCGCAAGAGCGCCTGTTCCAGTGGTACCACGAAGGCCTTAACGCCTTCCTCAACACCTGCCCCACCGGCAACGCCCTTCAGCACCGGTTCGGCCCACGCCTGCTGCCGTTGCTTGAAGGTGGCGAGAGCAAGGCCTGGGATACCCTGGTGGCCGACGCCCGCAGCGAGCGCGAGCGCCTGGAGGCCGAATTGCACACTGGCCGCGACCGCCTGCTGGAGCTCAACTCGGGCGGTGCCGGCGAAGGCCAGGCGCTGGTCGAGGCCATTCTCGAACAGGACGACCAGTTTGCCCTGCCGATCTACATGGAAACCCTGTTCGACGCCTTCGGCATCGACAGCGAAGACCATTCCGAGAACGCCCTGATCCTCAAGCCGAGCGAAAAGATGCTCGATGCCAGCTTCCCGCTGGGCGACGACGAAGGCGTGACCATCACCTACGACCGTGGCCAGGCGCTGTCACGTGAGGACATGCAGTTCCTCACCTGGGAGCACCCGATGGTACAGGGCGGCATGGACCTGGTGCTGTCCGGCTCGATGGGCAACACCGCCGTGGCGCTGATCAAGAACAAGGCGCTCAAGCCAGGCACCGTCCTGCTCGAATTGCTGTTCGTCAGCGAGGTGGTGGCACCACGCAGCCTGCAGCTGGGCCGCTACCTGCCGCCGGCGGCACTGCGCTGCCTGCTCGACGCCAACGGCAACGACCTGGCCTCCCGCGTGGCCTTCGAAACCCTCAACGAGCAGCTTGAAAGCGTGCCGCGCGCCAGCGCCAACAAGTTCGTCCAGGCCCAGCGTGACGTGCTGGCCAAGCGCATCAGTGGCGGTGAAGAAAAGATCATGCCGACCCACGTCGAGCGCGTAGCTGAAGCCCAGCGCCGCCTGGCGGCTGAGGCCGACGAAGAGCTGGCTCGCCTGGTGGCACTGCAAGCGGTAAACCCGAGCGTGCGCGACAGCGAGATCGACGCCCTGCGCAAGCAGCGTGAAGAGGGCCTAGCGATGCTGGACAAAGCCGCCCTGCGCCTGGAAGCCATTCGCGTTCTGGTGGCTGGCTGATCTGACACGCCCTCTGGTGGCCTGACCACCCTCTATAGGAGCAGCCTCTTCGCAGCACAAGGCTGCTCCTCCACCTATATGCCCCTCTTTATGCCTGCTGGCGATTGGGCTGATAACCAAATCGTCGGAATCAATGTGCCATTATTCAGGAAGGCTTAAACACCTCTTCCTATACTGCCTCTGGACAGTCTGCACAGGGTTGTAGCGCAGACGAGTGAAAACTCGACCATGGGGCACTCAATGGAATGGCTGGGGCTGCAACTGTTCGCCGACCTTCCGGCAACCGGGCGTATCGTTATCGATTGCCGCCATGAGCCGTTTCTGGTTTTGCTCGCATACTTCGTTGCTTGCGCGGCTTGCTTCGCGACCCTGGACATGGCCGAGCGCCAGTCCCACAGCGAAGAGCCCACTGCCCACCGACAATGGCACATGCTTGGCGCCTGCTGCCTGGCCGGTGGCATCTGGGCCATGCACTTCATCAGCATGCTTGCCTTCCAGGCGCCGGTAGAGGTGCACTACGACGTCTCCCTGACCATTCTTTCGCTGCTCATCGCCCTGGCGGTCGCCTGGGTAACCATGCGCAGCCTCGACCGCAGCCAGATGCGCGCGCAGCACTTCCTGCTAAGCGCCGTACTGATCGGCCTGGGTATTATCCTCATGCACTTTGTCGGCATGGCTGCGATGGAAACCGGCGCCCGTCAGTATTACCAAACTGGCCTGCTGCTGGCCTCTGCCGCCATTGCCCTGCTCACCAGCCTGGCTGCGTTATACCTGGCCCGTTACTTCAGCAATGGCAGCGGCACCCTGCACCAGGCCATGAAGTACGGCGCCAGTCTGCTGATGGCCGGTGGTATCGTCGCCACCCATTTCACCGCAATGTCGGCCATGACGTTGGTGATCCCGGCCGACACCGCACTGCGCCTGCCCTCTGGCGACAACAGCCTGCAACTGGCGCTGGGCATCGGCTTTATCACCCTGCTGATCAGCGGCGCCAGCATCAGCGCCGCACTGGCCGACAAGAAGCTGCAGAGCAAGGAGCACGACCTGCGCCGGGTCAACGTACTGCTCAGCCAACTGGACCAGGCCCGCGCTTCGCTGCAGCAGGCCGCGCACTACGATGCCCTGACCAACCTGGTCAACCGCCGTGGCTTCAACCAGGTGTTCGCAGAGCGCCTGGCCGAACACCACGCCACTGAAAACCGCCTGGCAGTGATGGTCCTCGATATCGACCACTTCAAGCGCATCAACGACAGCCTCGGCCACGACGCCGGAGACGAACTGCTCAAGGTGATTGCCAACCACATCAAGGCCGCCACCCGCCATCAAGACCTCGTCGCACGCCTGGGCGGCGACGAGTTCTGCGTGGTCACCAGCCTTGGCAACTGCGACGAAGCCCGCCACCTGGCACAACGCATCATGCAACGGATGAAAGAGCCCATCGACCTGGGTGGCCGGCGTATGGTCATGACCACCAGCATTGGCATCAGCATCTTCCCCGACGACGGCACCAGCGCCGAAGAACTGCTCAAGCATGCCGACCTGGCCCTTTACCAGTCCAAGGACAGTGGGCGCAACAGCCTGCACTTTTTCAACGAGAGCCTGAAAACCCAGGCCTCCCTGGCCTTGCAACTGGAAGAGGAACTGCGCCTGGCCCTGCTCGAAGAGCGCGGGTTGGGCGTGCATTACCAACCCATCTTCGACATGCGCAGCGGGCAGGTGGCCAAGCTCGAAGCCCTGGTGCGCTGGCATCACCCGCAGCACGGCCTGCTGGGGCCCGACCGCTTCATCGGCATTGCCGAAGCCAATGGCCTGATCATCGACCTTGACCTATGGGTAATGCGCCACGCCTGTGCCGACCTGGCGCACCTGCAGCGCCACGGTAATGGTGATATCAAGGTGACGGTCAATTGCTCGGCAGTAACCCTCAGCCACGACGAACTCCCCAACGAAGTGGAAAAAGCATTATTCCACGCCGGGCTCGCGCCTCGTCACCTGGAGCTGGAAGTGACCGAAAACGCCCTGATGGGCGACATCCAGCGTACCGTCAACCTGCTCAAGCGCATTCGTGCGCTGGGCGTGGCGCTGTCGATCGACGACTTCGGCACTGGCTACTCGTCACTGGCCTACCTCAAGCGCCTGCCGCTGGACATACTGAAGATCGACCGTACCTTCCTGCAGGATGTGCCAGGCAGTCAGAAAGACCGCGAGATCGTTCAGGCGATAATCGCCATGGCGCATACCCTGCATTTGCAGGTTGTCAGCGAAGGCGTGGAAACCGTCGAACAGCAGGCATTCCTTGAGAACCATGGCTGTGACTACCTGCAGGGCTACCTGCTGGGCCGCCCGGTGCCGCTGGCCGACCTACAGCCGCTAATGGAGCGGCTGCAGCGCCAACGCGAGGTAATCAGCCCTTGTTGCGGTACAGTTCTACAAGGGTCGCCGGATCTTTTTGCAAGTAACCCTGGCTACCGTGCAGGCGCATCAATTGCGCGGCGAGGCCACTGAGCGGCGTCGCCGAACCCTGCTCACGGGAAAACCTGACTGCGCCATCGAGGTCCTTGAGCAGCGTGCGCACGTGCCACTTGATCGGCTCGAAGCGGCTTTCGGCCATTTGCGGCGCGAGGATCTGCAGCGGCTTGGAATCGGCAAACCCCCCGGCCAGCGCTTCGGCGATCAGCGTCGCATCCACCCCGGACTGTTCAGCCAGCGCCACCACTTCGGCAATCACCAGGGCATTGCATGCCACGATCATCTGGTTGCAGGCCTTTGTCACCTGCCCCGCCCCCACCGCCCCCATGTGCGTCACCCGCTGACCAAGCACCTGCAGCACTGGCCGTGCACGCTCCAGGTCCGCCGCTTCCCCGCCAACCATGATCGCCAGAGTACCGGCCTCTGCACCTGGAGTGCCGCCAGACACCGGAGCATCGAGCCAGGCCATGCCGCACAGTACTGCGAGTTCGGCAGCCATTTCATGGGTGGCGGTGGGTTCCAGGCTGGAGAAATCGATCAGCAACTGGCCACTGCGCCCCCCCAGGGCAATGCCTTGCTCGCCGAACACCACCTCACGCACCACGGCCGTGTCGGCCAGGCACAACATCACCATGTCGCTGTCCTTGCACAGTTGCGCGGGGCTGCTAGCCAGGCGCGCGCCGGCGGCGACCAGCGCGGCGCACTTGTCCGGGCTACGGTTCCACACGGTCAGCGGGTACCCCGCCGCTAACAGACGTCGGCACATGGGCAGGCCCATCAGGCCAATGCCGGCGAATCCAAGCGAAGGTAATGCAGTGCTCATGAATGACTCCCGACTATTTCGAATTATTTTCCAGGCTGATCAGAACGCTGGACACATTACGCATCCCGTAAACTGTTACCGCCACGCCGAATTGTTACTTACCTCTACCCGCCTTGAACGCCTTCAAGCACCAAAACGGGGCTGCTGCGCATTTTTGCGCACCAAAAAAGATCATGCATCAACCGGGCGCTTCACCTGAATGACGATGAACGGCGAAACCACCACTGCCCAGATCTCTGGATCGCGGCTTTGCAGCTCCAGCGCCTGCTCGGCCGACACCGGCCCGACAGTGCCATCACTACGCCACTTGGCGAAGATCTCGCCGCGATTCTCGGCCATCGCTTCGGCAACTGTGATCAGGTCCAGGCTGGGGTCGACCCAAATCAGGTCACCCTTGGCCCAGAAACGCTCCAGCGCCTTCCACTCGATGATTGCTGTCTCGCCAAGCAATTTGGCATAGAGGGTGCTTGTTTGATCAGTCATGGGCGGTATCCGCAAAAATCGGCCAATAAAAAAGGTCGGCATTTTTGCAGAAAAACCCGGGTACAAATATGTAATTTGGTCGATTGACCCCGAACTTGTGGGGCGGGGTCGCAGATACAGGCAATTTAATGGCGCCTTTTTGTATCTTTCTGTCGAGCAAGCGACAACCCAGGAAACAGGCACTTTTTGACCGCTTTTCAAGCGCTCGAACAGCGCTCTACACTGTACCGGTACAGTTCCGGGACATGTTCCGGGGGAAGGTGGGCTTGCGCGTTGGCATGGCCACGACGCAAATCCCGCCCGGTCTGTAGCCCTGGCCGCCAGGACTATAAGAATTACAACAGAATGAGTGGAGCACTATGATCAAGATTTCCAAGCTGTTCGCCGCAATGGTACTGGCCGGGGTAGCCAGCCATTCGTTTGCCGCCGATACCATCAAGATCGGCATCGCCGGTCCGAAGACGGGCCCTGTGACCCAGTACGGCGACATGCAGTTCATCGGCGCCAAACAGGCCATCAAGGACATCAACGCCAAGGGCGGCGTCGATGGCAAAATGCTTGAAGCCAAGGAATACGACGACGCGTGCGACCCTAAACAGGCCGTGGCAGTCGCCAACAAAGTGGTCAACGACGGTGTCAAGTTCGTCATTGGCCACCTGTGCTCCAGCTCTACCCAGCCTGCGTCCGACATCTACGAAGACGAAGGCGTGATCATGATCACCCCCGCCGCCACCAGCCCGGAAATCACCGCGCGTGGCTACAAAATGATCTTCCGTACCATCGGCCTGGACAGCGCCCAGGGCCCAGCGGCCGGCAACTACATCGCCGACCACGTCAAGCCGAAGGTCGTTGCCGTCCTGCACGACAAGCAGCAGTACGGTGAAGGCATCGCCACCGCGGTCAAGCAGACCCTCGAAAGCAAAGGCACCAAGGTTGCCGTGTTCGAAGGCCTGAACGCCGGTGACAAGGACTTCTCCTCGATCATCCAGAAGCTCAAGCAGAACAACGTCGACTTCGTCTACTACGGCGGCTACCACCCAGAGCTGGGCCTGATCCTGCGCCAGGCTCAGGAAAAAGGCCTGAAAGCCAAGTTCATGGGCCCAGAGGGCGTAGGCAACGACTCGATCTCGCAGATCGCCCAGAACGCCTCCGAAGGCCTGCTGGTCACCCTGCCGAAGTCGTTCGACGCCGATCCTGAAAACAAGGCCATCGTCGACGCCATCAAGGCTGACGGCAAAGACCCGAGCGGCCCGTTCGTGTTCCCGGCCTACTCGGCTGTCCAACTGATCGCCGAAGGCATCAAAGCGGCCAAGTCCGAAGACGCCGAGAAGGTGGCAGAAGCCATCCACGCCGGTTCCTTCAAGACGCCGACCGGCGAGCTGTCGTACGACGCCAAAGGCGACCTGAAAGACTTCAAGTTCGTGGTCTACGAATGGCATTTCGGCAAGCCGAAGACCGAAGTCTCCCCTCAGTAACTGCGTGACTAATAGCTGACCTACGAGCCCACTGTGCGAGCAGTGGGCTTTGTTTTACGAGGTTCATGGACCTGATTCCCGCGATCCGGGGGCCAGTCCACCTGAAAATCTTAAAACCGTCACCCGCGGTTTCCTGGCCTACCCCCGCCAGCGAAATGCAAATCAGGTTTTTAGGAGCGCTGTAATGCCTGAGATCTACCATTTCTTCCAACAACTGGTTAATGGATTGACCATCGGCAGCACCTATGCCTTGATCGCCATCGGCTACACGATGGTGTACGGCATCATTGGCATGATCAACTTCGCCCACGGCGAGGTGTACATGATCGGTTCCTACGTGGCCTTCATCGCCCTGGCGGGCCTGGCCATGATGGGTATCCATTCGCTGCCGATCCTGATGACCGTTGCCTTCGTCGCGACGATCTTCGTCACCAGTGCCTATGGCTACAGCATCGAACGGGTTGCCTACCGCCCCCTGCGCAACAGCAACCGCCTGATCCCGCTGATCTCCGCCATCGGCATGTCGATTTTCCTGCAGAACACCGTGTTGCTGTCGCAAGACTCCAAGGACAAATCCATCCCCAACCTGATCCCCGGGAGCTTCTCCTTCGGGCCGGGCGGGGCTGAAGAAGTCCTGATTTCCTACATGCAGGTTCTGGTGTTCGTGGTCACCCTGGTAGCCATGACCCTGCTCACCCTGTTCATCTCCCGATCCCGCCTCGGGCGCGCCTGCCGTGCCTGCGCCGAAGACATCAAGATGGCCAACCTGCTGGGCATCAACACCAACAACATCATCGCCCTGACCTTCGTCATCGGTGCCGCGCTGGCGGCGGTGGCGGCCGTGCTGCTGAGCATGCAGTACGGTGTGATCAACCCCAACGCCGGTTTCCTGGTGGGCCTGAAGGCTTTCACCGCGGCGGTACTGGGTGGCATCGGCAGCATTCCGGGCGCCATGCTCGGCGGGCTGGTGCTGGGCGTGGCCGAAGCCTTTGGCGCCGACATCTTCGGCGACCAGTACAAGGACGTGGTGGCATTCGGTCTGTTGGTTCTTGTCCTGCTGTTCCGGCCGACCGGCATTCTGGGCCGCCCGGAGGTTGAAAAAGTATGAACAGAAATCTCAAACAGGCGTTCTTCAGCGCCTTGCTGGTCTGGGCCGTGGCCTTCCCGGTACTGGGCCTGAAACTGAGCATCGACGGCATCAGCCTGGCGGTGCACAGCCAGGGCTCGTTCACCATCAGCATCATCGCCGTGTGCTCGGTACTGATGTTCCTGCGCGTGCTGTTCGACAAGCAGTGGAGTTCGGTGATGGGCCGCCGTTCGGATCGCAAGCTGATCCCGCCGGCCGTCAGCAACTACCTGACCCTGCCCAAGACCCAGCGCTATGTGATCATTGGCCTGATCGTCGCTGCCCTGGTGTGGCCGTTCTTCGGCTCGCGTGGTGCGGTCGACATTGCCACGCTGATCCTGATCTACGTGTTGCTGGGCCTGGGCCTCAACATCGTGGTCGGCCTGGCAGGCCTGCTCGACCTCGGCTACGTCGGTTTCTACGCCGTCGGCGCCTACAGCTACGCCATGCTCTCGCACTACCTGGGCTGGAGCTTCTGGGTGTGCCTGCCGATTGCCGGCCTGATGGCCGCTACCTTCGGCTTCCTGCTTGGCTTCCCGGTGCTGCGCCTGCGCGGTGACTACCTGGCGATCGTGACCCTCGGCTTCGGCGAGATCATCCGCCTGTTCCTGCGCAACCTCACCGACTGGACCGGCGGCCCCAACGGCATCAGCAACATCCCCAAGCCAGAGTTCTTCGGCCTGACCTTCGAACGCCGTGCCGCCGAGGGCATGCAGACCTTCCATGAGTTCTTCGGGCTGGAATACAACTCGATCAACAAGGTCATCTTCCTCTACCTGGTGGCCCTGCTGCTGGCCCTGCTGGCGCTGTTCGTCATCAACCGCCTGCTACGCATGCCCATCGGCCGTGCCTGGGAAGCCCTGCGTGAAGACGAGATCGCCTGCCGCGCACTGGGCCTCAACCCGACCGTGATCAAACTCTCGGCATTTACCCTGGGTGCCTGCTTCGCCGGTTTCGCCGGCAGCTTCTTCGCTGCGCGCCAAGGCCTGGTGACACCGGAGTCGTTCACCTTCATCGAGTCGGCGATCATCCTCGCCATCGTCGTGCTTGGCGGCATGGGCTCACAACTGGGCGTGATCCTCGCGGCCATCGTGATGATCCTGCTGCCCGAGCTGATGCGTGAGTTCAGCGAATACCGGATGCTGATGTTCGGTGCGCTGATGGTGTTGATGATGATCTGGCGTCCGCAAGGCTTGCTGCCTATGCAACGTCCACACATGGAGCTGCATCGATGAGCCGTGAAATTCTGCAAGTCAGCGGCCTGAGCATGCGCTTCGGCGGCTTGTTGGCGGTCAACGGCGTGGCCCTGACCGTCAAGGAAAAACAAGTGGTGGCGCTGATCGGCCCGAACGGCGCCGGCAAGACCACCGTGTTCAACTGCCTGACCGGTTTCTACAAACCCAGCGGCGGCACCATCCTGCTCGACGGCCAGCCGATCCAGGGCCTGGCCGGCCACCAAATCGCCCGCAAGGGCGTGGTGCGGACCTTCCAGAACGTGCGCCTGTTCAAGGAAATGACCGCGCTGGAAAACCTGCTGATCGCCCAGCACCGTCACCTGAACACCAACTTCTTCGCCGGCTTGTTCAAGACCCCGAGCTTTCGCCGCAGCGAGAAGGAGGCCATGGAACGCGCGCAGTACTGGCTGGAGAAGGTCAACCTGACCGAATTCGCCAACCGTACCGCCGGCACCCTCGCCTACGGCCAGCAACGCCGCCTGGAAATCGCCCGCTGCATGATGACCCAGCCGCGCATCATCATGCTCGACGAACCGGCCGCGGGCCTGAACCCGAAGGAAACTGAAGACCTCAAGGCACTGATCGCCTACCTGCGTGAGTCGCACAACGTCACCGTGCTGCTGATCGAGCACGACATGAAGCTGGTGATGAGCATCTCCGACCATATCGTGGTGATCAACCAGGGCACCCCTCTGGCCCACGGCACGCCGGAAGAGATCCGCGACAACCCTGATGTGATCAAAGCCTACCTGGGGGAAGCGTAAATGCTGAAGTTCGAAAACGTTTCCACCTTCTACGGCAAGATCCAGGCGCTGCACAGCGTCAACGTGGAGATCAACCAGGGCGAGATCGTCACCCTGATCGGTGCCAACGGCGCCGGCAAGTCGACCTTGCTGATGACCCTGTGCGGCTCGCCGCAGGCGCACAGTGGCAGCATCAAGTACCTGGGTGAAGAACTGGTCGGCCAGCCGTCCTCGCACATCATGCGCAAGAGCATTGCCGTGGTGCCTGAAGGCCGCCGCGTGTTCGCCCGCCTCACCGTCGAAGAAAACCTGGCGATGGGTGGCTTCTTCACCAACAAGGGCGACTATCAGGAGCAGCTGGACAAGGTGTTGCAGCTGTTCCCGCGCCTGAAGGAGCGTTATATCCAGCGGGGCGGCACCATGTCTGGTGGCGAGCAGCAGATGCTCGCCATTGGCCGGGCGCTGATGAGCAAGCCCAAGCTGTTACTGCTCGACGAGCCTTCGCTGGGCCTGGCGCCGATCATCATCCAGCAGATCTTCGACATCATCGAACAGCTGCGCCGCGATGGCGTGACCGTGTTCCTGGTGGAGCAGAATGCCAACCAGGCGCTGAAGGTCGCTGACCGCGCCTATGTGCTGGAGAACGGCCGGGTGGTGATGCAAGGGACGGGTGAAGCCCTGCTGACTGACCCGAAGGTGCGCGACGCGTACCTCGGCGGTTAAACGGGAAAGGGCCTTCGGGCCCTTTTTTATGCCTGCCAGAAATGCATTGCCTGTGCCGCCCCCTTCGCGGGCTTGCCCGCTCCCACAGGAACGCCACAGCCTTGGGAAACTGTGCAGTACCTGTGGGAGCGGGCAAGCCCGCGAAGAGGCCGGCACAGGCAACCATTAACTTGTGATCCGCCGCCAGCCTGCGTAACGTGGCCAGCTCTTTGGCAAAGATCCCCGGAGCCCGCCCCATGCGCCTCACCCCCACCCTGCTGCTCACCGCCCTGCTGCCCCTGTTCGCCGGCTGCCAGCTCATGGCCGATACCCCAAGCGACCCGAACATCGGCACCACGCGCATGCAGGGCGAACTGCGTGCCGCCGGTGGCCAGCTGCTGTTCAAGCCGTGCAGCGAAAATCGCACGTTCGTGATCAACGACGTCGGCGCCACGGGCATCCTGCAGGAGGCCGCCAACCTCGCACAGGACGCCAACGACAAGCTGTTCGCCGACGTCCGTGGCCGCCTCACCGGCAGCAAGCAGGCCAACAACGATGGTCAGATGGAAGTACGCCGGCTGTACCGCCTGGAACCCTCCACCCGTGCGTGCGAAGACCCCAACTTCAAGCAGTTGACCCTGCGTGCCAATGGCCATGAGCCAGAGTGGGACATCAAGGCCAGCGGCAAGGGCATGGTGCTCGATCGCGTTGGCCAACAACCCCTGCCGCTGCCGTTTCTGGAAGAAGAGGTACCCGGCGGTGGCCTGACCCTCACCAGCGAAGCCAACGGCCAGCACGTGGAACTGTGGGTCGCGCCGCAGCGCTGCGTAGACAGCGCCACTGGCGCCATCCGCCACCTGCGTGCCGAGCTGCGCATCGACGGCAAGACCCTGCAGGGCTGCGGTTACTACGGCGGCGCGCGTGACAACTGATCGCCGGGTACTTTTATCCTGCCAGTCGAGGGGGCTAACAGCTTATACTTGGCGGTTTGTGTAAAGCCGCCGGCCGCCCATGGCCGGGATACTGGACCCTGCCATGCTACGAATCACCGAACTCAAGCTGCCCCTGGACCATCCCGACGAAGCGCTGCGTGAAGCCATCGTCCAGCGCCTGGGCATCCGCGACGAGCAACTGCTCAGCTTCAACCTGTTCAAGCGCAGCTACGATGCACGCAAGAAGAACAGCGAGTTGCTGTTCATCTACACCATCGACCTCGAAGCCAGCAACGAAGCCGAGCTGCTCAGCAAGTTCGCCGACGATCACAACATCGGGCCGGCACCGGACGTGACCTACAAGTACGTCGGCCACGCCCCGGCCGACATCCAGGAACGCCCGATCGTGGTCGGCTTCGGCCCGTGCGGTATCTTCGCCGGCCTGTTGTTGGCGCAGATGGGCTTCAAACCGATCATTCTCGAACGTGGCAAGGAAGTGCGCCAGCGTACCAAGGACACCTGGGGCCTGTGGCGCAAGAGCGTGCTCAACCCCGAGTCCAATGTACAGTTCGGCGAAGGCGGCGCCGGCACCTTCTCCGACGGCAAGCTGTACAGCCAGATCAAGGACCCGCAGCACCACGGCCGCAAAGTGCTGGAGGAGTTCGTCAAGGCCGGTGCGCCGGACGAGATCCTGTACATCAACAAACCGCACATCGGCACCTTCCGCCTCACCGGCATGGTCGAGCAGATGCGCCAGGACATGATCGCCCTCGGCGCAGAAGTACGCTTCCAGGAGAAGGTCACTGACCTGCTGGTCGAAGACGGCCAGCTGACCGGTGTGGTGCTGGAGAGTGGCGAACAGCTGCACTCGCGCCATGTGGTCCTGGCCCTTGGCCACAGTGCCCGCGATACCTTCCGTATGCTGCACGCCAAGGGCGTGTACATGGAAGCCAAGCCGTTCTCGGTCGGCTTCCGTATCGAGCACCCGCAAACGCTGATCGACAAGGCGCGCCTGGGCAAGTACGCCGGCCACCCGAAACTCGGCGCCGCTGACTACAAGCTGGTGTACCACGCCAAGAATGGCCGCTCGGTGTACAGCTTCTGCATGTGCCCAGGCGGCACCGTGGTCGCCGCCACCAGCGAGCCGGGCCGCGTGGTGACCAACGGCATGAGCCAGTACTCGCGTAATGAGCGCAACGCCAACTCCGGCATCGTCGTCGGCATCGACCCCGAGCGCGACTACCCGGGCGGCCCGCTGGCCGGTATTGAACTGCAAGAGCGTCTGGAAGCCCACGCCTACGTGATGGGCGGCAGCAACTACCAGGCCCCGGCGCAACTGGTGGGTGACTTTGTCGCCGGCCGGCCATCGACCGCACTGGGCAGTGTCGAACCGTCCTACAAACCAGGCGTGACCCTGGGTGACCTGGCGCCGAGCCTGCCAGACTTCGCCATCGAAGCGATCCGCGAGGCACTGCCGGCGTTCGACCGGCAGATCAAGGGCTACAACCTGCATGATGCAGTGTTGACCGGGATCGAGACACGCACCTCGTCGCCACTGCGGATTACCCGGGGTGAGGACTACCAGAGCCTGAACCTGAAAGGCCTGTTCCCAGCAGGTGAAGGCGCCGGCTACGCGGGCGGGATTCTGTCGGCGGGCGTGGACGGTATCCGTATCGCCGAGGCGGTAGCGCGGGACATGCTCGGCCTGTAATTTTGTATCGCCTGCAAGGGCCCTTTCGCGGGCGAGCCGCGAAGAGGCCCTGACAGGGATCAGAAATATCCGACCCAAACACCAGACTTTCCCTCCCCCCTTTCCTCCCATCTGCATCTAGGCTTCACACAGCCTAGCCGGCAACACCATATAACAAAAACGAATATAGTTTTTGTTTTAAAGCATATCGTCACAGGCTAGGGTGTACGCCCGTACCATTCGTAAACTGCTCATGGAGAGCCTATAGCCCGTGCGTAGCCTGTTTACCCGTTTCTTCCAGCTTGAAGCCGCCAGCGGTCTGCTGCTGATCGCCGCCGCCGTTCTGGCCCTGATCATCAACAATTCGCCACTGTCCTACCTGTACAGCGGCCTGCTCGACGTCCCCGTCGCCGTCCAGGTCGGCGCGCTGAATATCGCCAAGCCTTTGTTGCTGTGGATCAATGACGGCCTCATGGCCCTGTTCTTCCTGCTCATCGGCCTGGAGGTCAAGCGTGAGGTGGTCGACGGCCACCTGTCCAAACCTTCCCAGGTGATCCTGCCAGCCACTGCCGCCGTGGGCGGCATGGTGATACCGGCGTTGCTCTACTGGTTCATCAACCGTGACAACCCTGCCGCTGTGGCCGGCTGGGCGATCCCCACCGCCACTGACATCGCCTTCGCCCTCGGCGTGCTGGCCCTGTTGGGTAAACGCGTACCGGTGTCGCTCAAGCTGTTCCTGATGACCTTGGCCATCATCGATGACCTGGGTGCGATCATTGTCATCGCCCTGTTCTACTCCGGTACCCTGTCGAGTGTGTCGCTGCTGCTGGCTGCGGCCTGCCTGGTGGTGCTGATAGCGATGAACCGGCTTGGCGTGGTCAAGCTTGGCCCGTACATGATCGTTGGCCTGATCCTTTGGGTCTGCGTACTCAAGAGCGGCGTGCATGCCACGCTGGCCGGCGTCGCCCTGGCCTTGTGCATTCCGCTGCGTACACGCAACGCCGAGACTTCGCCACTGCTGTCCCTTGAGCATGCCCTGCACCCTTGGGTGGCCTATGCGATCCTGCCGCTGTTCGCCTTCGCCAATGCCGGCGTCTCGCTGGCAGGCATGACCGTGGAAAGCTTCACCCACCCGGTGCCCATGGGCATCGCGGTTGGCCTGCTGCTGGGCAAGACCGTGGGCGTTTTCGGCCTGACCTGGCTGGCGGTCAAGCTGCGCCTGGCCGCGCTACCTGAGGGGGCTGGTTGGGGGCAAATACTGGGGGTGGCGATACTCTGCGGCATTGGCTTCACCATGAGCCTGTTCGTTGGCTCGCTCGCCTTCGCCCCGGGTAGCAGTGAGTACGCCGGCATGGACCGCATGGGTATTCTTACCGGCTCGTTCTTCGCCGCCGTGATCGGCTACGCCGTCACCGCCATGGCCAGCCGCAAAACCCGCGCTGGCTGACTTGGCCGAGGCATGAAAAAACCCCGACTGGCAACAGCCATGTCGGGGTTTTTTCTTGGCGCGCCAGGTCAGTGCGAAACGCGGCTGGTGCCATCGACAGTCATGATGCGCACGCGGTCGCCAACGCGGAAGATTTCGTTCTCCTGCACGGCCTGAACGTAGGCACGCATGCTGCCATCGTCCTCGCGCACGGTGATTTCAACGCCTTGAGTGCGGGTCAGGCCTTCCTCGGCAGCGGAACCCGCCAGGCCACCGGCCACGGCACCGATCACGGCAGCAACGATGCTGCCGCGGCCACCGCCCACAGCGCTGCCGGCCACGCCACCGACGATGGCGCCAGCGCCACCACCGATCGGGGTTTTGGTACCTTCGATCTTGACCGGGCGCAGGGATTCGATGGTGCCCATGCGCACGGTTTGCACGCGGCGGGCTTCATCACGGGAGTAGCTGTCACCGGTCAGGCTCGAGGCACAGCCCCCCAGCAACAGCGACATGGTGGTAAAGGTCGCCACCAGCAAAGCGGATTTACGCATGGGTAAAGTCTCCATAAGTCAGATGCTCATTAGACGCTGCACCTTGACGGCTGTCACGGCACAAACGTAATAAAATTGTTTTCATTCAGCCGGGGTACAGCCTGTGCGGTTGTGCCAGAGGCTCTTCAATTGAGACCAAGGATAGCCATGGATTACTTCATCGTCGTGGTCACCACCGTTGCGGGGCTGTATTTCCACGGGTGGTTATATGTGCGCATGCGCCGCTGGATGGACCGTGACCTGGCGTTGTCGCTGGCGGGGGCTGACCCTGAAAAGCGTGAGTACATGCTGGCAAGGTTGGCGCAGGCGCGGCAGGAGAAGGTGGGGCGCAAGCAACTGGCGGGGTGGTTGGAGCGCGAGGCGGCGGGGTATCCAGGGTAGTCTGATTGATCACTGGGGCCGCTTTGCGGCCCCAAATTCTCAGGGTGCCAGCCGCTCGCGCAGCCATTGCCCATCCACCAGCCGGTAGTTCAACCGGTCATGCAGGCGGCTCGCCCGCCCCTGCCAGAACTCGATGCGCTCAGGCAACAGGCGATAACCACCCCAGTGCTCCGGGCAGTGCGGCTGGGTGTCGGAGAAGCGCGCTTCGGTGGCCTTGACCAGGCCCTCCAGCTCTTCACGACCGGCAATCACCCGGCTCTGCGGCGAAGCCCAGGCCCCCAGGCGACTGCCCAGCGGGCGCACCTGGTAGTAGTCGTCCGATTCCTTGGCCGTGACCTTTTCCACTCGCCCTTCGATGCGCACCTGGCGCTCCAGCGCAGGCCAGAAGAAGGTCATGGCGGCAAAGGGGTTGGCTTGCAGTTGCTGGCCCTTGGCGCTGTCGTAGTTGGTGAAGAAGGTGAACCCCTGCTCATCGAGCCCCTTCAGCAGCAATACACGACAATGTGGGCGGCCTTCGCCGTCCACAGTGGCCACGGTCATGGCATTGGCTTCCACCGGTACCTGCTCGGTCTTCACCGCATCGGCAAACCACTGGTGGAACAAAGCGAACGGCTCCCCCGGGGCCTGGGCTTCGGCCAGGCCATCACGGGTGTAGTCGCGGCGCATATCGGCCAGGGATTGGGTCATTGCTGCGTTCCTTGACAATCAGTTGGTCTTCGCAGGGCTGTTGGCAGCTACTTTCTTGTCAGCGGTAGCTTTCTTGGCGGCAGGCTTGGCGGCTGCCTTGGCCGGCGCGGCTGTTTTCTTGGCCGTGGTCTTGGCAGGGGCCTTGGCTTTGGCAACAGGTTTCTTCGCCGCAGGCTTCTTGGCTGCTGGCTTGCTGTCGACGGCCTTGGCTGCAGGTGCCTTGGCATCCTGCACCGCAACCATCGAGGCAGGTGCAGGTGCCGGAGCGGCCTGCTGGTACTTGGCCAACAGCGCGACCATGGTGTTCTGCGGAGTCAGCAGCATTTCCACGCGGCGGTTCAGGGCACGGCCCTCGGCGCTGTCGTTGGCGGCGCGTGGCATGACCGAACCCATGCCCTTGAGGGTCAGGCGGTCACGCTGCAAGCCGCTGAGGCGGAAGATGGCCGACACCGAGGCGGCGCGCTCCAGGCTGAGTTTCTGGTTGGCAGCGGTAGCACCGCTGGTGTCGGCATGGCCCAGTACCAGCACGGCAGTCTTGGGGTCACCTTCGACGGTCTTGGCCACGCGGGTGATCGGGCCGAGGGTCATTGGCAGCAGCATGTTCGGGCGATCAGGGTTGTACGAGCTGTCCACCGGCAGGGTTACCGCCAGCACATTGTCGCGGCGCTCCAATTCCAGCTTGCTGTCCTTGATGGCTTCGCGCAGCTTGGGCTCGTACTCGTCCAGCCAGGCCTGGGTGGCCTTCTGGTCGATCTTCGGCACGACCGGCCCTTTGGCTTGCTTGTCATCACCGCCGAACGGCCACCACCAGCGGCTGGCGCTTTCGGACTTGGCGTCGGCCTTGGCCACTTTTTCAGTGACGGCTGCCTTCACTTCCTGCTCGGCGACCTTGTCGGAACCGAAAGGCCACCAGCTGGAGCCACCTTCCTTGGAGCCGTCCGGAGAATGACTGGCGCAGCCGGTAACGGCGGTCAGGCACAGGGCGAGTGCTAAGGTTTTATGTGAAGACATCAGCGATACACCATGAAATAGAAAGAGATTTTGCCAACGCACTTCAAGCGTTGGCATTGAGGATAGTCAAAGGGGTGAGGCAATACCCGCATTACCCGATCAAAGGCAATCGGCAAGCACACGCACCAGCTTCTGGGCCCGTGGGTCCATGAGCACGTATGGGCCGAGTGTATTGACCACGAAACCGAAGGCCACATCGTGCTCCGGGTCGGCAAAACCGACCGAGCCACCGGCACCTGGGTGGCCGAAAGCACGGGCGCCGAGGCCAAAGGTGGCATTGGCCACATCGGGCTGGTCGAGCATGCAACCCAGGCCAAAGCGGGTCTGGGTGAGCAAGGTGCGGTCCTGGCCGAGGCTGTGCTCGCGGGTCAGCTCATCCAGCAGTTCAGATTCGAGCAGGCTGCCGTCCAGCAAACCGGCATAGAAGCCCGCCAGGCTGCGGGCATTGCCATGGCCATTGGCCGCTGGCTGTTGCATGCGCCGCCATTCCGGCTTGTTGGTGCTGGTCAGGATCGCCGGCGGGTTGGTGAAAGCACGGGTCGACAGCGCCTCGGGTTCGCGCATGGTCACCTGCAGCAAGCGCTGCGCGGCGGCATCACCGGGGTTGCCTTTGCCACGGGCGATGTGCGCCACGCGGTAGAACTCTTCGTCAGCCAGGCCAACATGGAAGTCCAACCCCAACGGGCGGGCGGTACGGGCCACGATCGAATCGCCAGGGCCACGGCCATCGGCGCGGCGAATCAGCTCGCCAATCAGCCAGCCGTAGGTGATGGCGGCATAACCGTGTTCGCTACCGGGTGCCCACCATGGCGTTTCAGCCGCCAGAGCATTGACCATGGCCTGCCAGTCATACAGGGCTTCGGCTGGCAGCAACTCACGGATGGCCGGCAAACCGGCGCGGTGGCTGAGCAGCTGGCGCAAGGTAATCGACTGTTTACCGGCTTGGGCAAACTCGGGCCAGTAGTTGGCCACAGGGGCATCGAGGGCCAACTTGCCCTCGCCCACCAGTTGCAGGGCGGTGACGGCGGTGAAGGTCTTGGTACAGGAGAACAGGTTGGCGATGGTGTCGCTGTGCCAGGCCTGCTGGCCATCCTTGTCGGCACTGCCGGCCCACAGGTCGACGACGGTTTCGCCACCGACCTGGATGCACAGCGCAGCGCCACGCTCCTGGGGATCTTCGAACAGCGCGGCAAAGGCTTCGCGCACGGCTTCGAACTTCAGCTCATAGTGACCCTGGATCTGCACCCGCTGTACTCCGTACGACCATGTCCAAAAAAGGTGTGCATTGTTTCAGTAGTTGGGTGTTTTGCAAACCGGCTTGGGCCAAATGGTCGCGACGAACGGTAGCTTGTGCTCAGGGAGCCGGTTTTTCCAACTGTGTGCGCAATTGGTCCATCACCTGCAGGTTGCTCTTGCGCACGGCGTCGACAAAACCCGGGTACGGCACATCGGTGATCGCCACCAGCCCAAGGTGGCCGTTTTCGCCGTCCAGCAGGCGACCGCTGGCTGGCTGGTCGAGGTACTGGAACCAGTGCGCACCAACGATCATCGGCTGCGCCAGGGCCGCCTTGAGGAAGTTGCCGTAGGCCGGGCCGCGGTCTTCTTCCCGCGCCAACTCCAGCGGCCCCGGCCAGAACGGCCCGCGATCACGCGAACCGAACTGGAACTCGGACACCAGCACCGGTTTGTCCAGCTCGGCCAGGCGGGCGAAGTCGTAGCCGTCCTGCGGCTTGAGGGTGTAGAAGTTGAAGCTGAGCACATCGCAGAACTCGGCGCAGGCCTTGACCGCCTCTGGCGTGCTGAGCGCATAGCGGCCACCGAGCAGCAGGTGATTGGGGGCATGCCACTTCAATGAGTCAGCAATGGTCTTGAAGTAGGTCTCGGCGAACACTTGCTGGAAGTGCTGGTAGTCGCGCTCGATTTCCGGGTGTTCCGGGTCGGGCAACGGCGCCTCGAAGCCCGGGTCTTCCATGAGCTCCCAGGCGGCCAGTTCGATGCCCCAGGCCTTGGACAGCCCTTGCTGGTTGCGGTACTTGTCACGCAGCTGCTTGAGGAAGGCGCGCTTGGCCGGTACATCGGTGGTCAGGCGCAAAGTGCCGTAGGCCAGGCCATACCGGGCTTTAGGGTCGCTGCCTGGGGCAGCCCAGGCCAGCTCGTTGTCGGCGAAGTAGCCGATCAGCCAAGGGTCGTCACGGTGATCACGGGCGGCAATGGCCACGGCGCGCTCGGTGGCCATGGCGAAACGCGGGTCGAACGGGTCGGGCATGCTGCCCCACCAGTCCATGCCGGTGCTGATGCTGGCGTAATCACCCACGATCGACAGCGGCAAGGTGTAGGGCATACGTTTGGCCTGGCCCAGGGCGGGCTCGCTCCAGTTGCCGACCGTGTTGAAACCCCAGGCCATCAGACGGTCCAGCGCATGCGCCTGCCAGCGGGCAGCGTCCAGCACCAGTGGCGGGCAGTTGGCGGGCTGCCCTTCTGCGGCAGGCGCGCAGGGTTTGCCGTAGGTACGCTGCACGTTGGCAGCATAAAAGTCGAACCAGCGCCCTTGTTTGAAGTTGCGCCCTTGCGACGAGGCATTGCCATCGTCGTTGTTGCCCTCACCGTAGAATGCGGTCAGTGCATCGCCCTCGCCCGGTAACGCCTTGAACATGCCTTCACGGCCGGCGACGTAGGTACGCCCGCCATCTGCGGCGACGGCATTCACCCCCAGGGAATAGAACGGGTGCCCTTCCGGCGTTACCAGGTACCAGCGCCCATCACGCTTTTCGGTGCGAAAAAAGCCCTTGGCCTCGAACGCCGGCCCGGCCATCAGCCCGCCGTAGCCGTCCAGTTGCTGCTTGCCACGCTCAGCCAGCCAGCCCTTGAGCTGCTGCTGTTCACGCGTATCGGCCGCCTTGAGCTGCTCGTCATTGGCGACCTTTTCGGGCCAATTGCCGCGCGTGGACTGGCCATAGGCATCGATCAGGTCCTGGTAGGCCGCCTTGTAGGCCTGGTCGTCATCCTGGATGCCCACCCGCTCGATCAGCAGGTTCTGCGCCACCTTGGGGCTGGGGATGCTCAGGCTGACCGAGGCCACCTGCTTGAGGTCGATCGCGCCAGCGCTGCTGGTCAACAGCAAGCGCTGGCCGCCATGGCTCCACGGCATGGGCGGGCCGGCGCGCATGCCCTGGCTCAGCGGCGAGCTGGCGGTCAGCGGCACCATCACGGTTTGCGCCGGGCCGGCCGGCAGGTCAATCCGGCTGGTCAATGTGCGACCATCGCTACCTTGCACCGTGACATCCACCGTCAGCGCCCAGTCCATCGCGCTCTGCAGACGCAAGGTGAGGAACTGCCCGGCGGACCAATCCCACGTCCCGCCTTGCGGGCTCAGGCGCAGGGTCGGCCGTTCGACCGGGTTGAACACTACACGCCGCAACACCTCGCCCTCGGCCGTCTGCTCCGCGTTGTACTGCGGCATGCCGGCATCTTCGGTCGCCACATTGACCACCGAAGCCGGGCGCACGAAGCTGAACAGCGTCTGCTGCCCAGCCAGCAACGGCGAGCTAAACAACAGGGCGAAAACGGCGGGCAGGGTGAGGCGGACCATGAGGCTGGGGCTCTCCTTCAGGCCACTCACGGGCCCAGACTGAGTAATGGACAACGCGCCAGAGCAAGTGCTCCGGCGGTCAGGAAATCTCCCGCCGGAACGGCGGCAGCGCATTGAGAATAGCCTTGCCGTAGCGCTGGGTGACCAGGCGCCGGTCAAGCAAGGTAATGACACCGCGATCCTGCTCGGTGCGCAGCAGGCGACCGCAGGCCTGGATCAGCTTCAGCGAGGCGTCGGGTACGGCAATTTCCATGAACGGGTTGCCGCCGCGGGCCTCGATCCATTCCGCCAGCGCCGCTTCGACCGGGTCATCGGGCACGGCAAACGGAATCTTGGCGATCACCACATGCTCGCAATAGGCGCCAGGCAAGTCGACACCCTCGGCAAAGCTTGCCAGGCCGAACAGCACGCTGTGCTGGCCATCGTCGACCCGCGCCTTGTGCTTGTTCAGGGTTTCCTGCTTGGACAGGTTGCCCTGGATCAGTACCAGCTTGCGCCAGTCACGGTCCAGGCCATCGAACACGTCCTGCATCTGCTTGCGCGAGGAGAACAGCACCAGTGCGCCACGGGCATCTTCGACGATGTTCGGCAGCTCGCGGATGATTGCCGCGGTGTGTGCCGCCGCGTCGCGGGGGTCAGCCTTGAGGTCGGGCACCCGCAACAGACCGGCGTCGCCGTGCACGAACGGGCTGGGTACCACACAGGTTACGGCATCACGCGGTAGACCCGAGCGCATGCGGAAACGGTCGAATTTGCCCAGCGCGGTCAGCGTCGCCGAGGTCACCAGCGCACCGTGGGCAACGCTCCACAGGCTGCGACGAAGCATTTCGGCGGCGAGGATGGGGCTGGCGTTGACTTCGATGTCGAACATTGCACCGCTCTCGGCCAGCGTCAGCCAGCGAGCCATCGGCGGGCTGTCTTCCGGGTCTTCGGCGGTAAAGGCCGTCCACAGTTCCCAGTTGCCCTGGGCGCGGGTGACCAGGCTGCCGAACAACGGGTACCACTCTTCGGCCTGGTGGCTGGCGATGCCAATATTCACCTCGCCGTCCATGCCTTCCTTGAGCAGGTCGGCCAGGCGGGTAAACAAATCGTTGAGGCGAGCAAAGCCCTTCTTCAGCTCGATGCCCACTTCGCGCATCTGTTCCGGCACGACGCCGCCTTCGAAGCGGTAGCGCGGGCGCTCGCGGCCCTCGGTGTCTTCACTGGGGCGGAAGTCGGCAACCTGCTCGCAGAGGGTGAACATGAACTGCTGCTGGGTGCGCACTTCCCGCGCCAGCTCTGGCACCTGCTCGATGTACTTGCCCAGGTCGCCGGGCAGCGGGTGCTGGGCCAGCAGCTTGGTCAGGTTCTTGGCGGTCTGTTCCAGCCAGTCTGCGGTGGAGCGCAGGCGGGAGTAGTGGGCGAAGTGGCCGATGGCCTTGTCTGGCAGGTGGTGGCCTTCGTCGAACACATACATGGTGTCGCGCGGGTCCGGCAGCACCGCACCGCCGCCCAGGGCCAGGTCGGCCAGTACCATGTCGTGGTTGGTAACGATCACGTCGACCTTGCCCATGCCTTCACGAGCCTTGTAGAACACGCACTGCTGGAAATTCGGGCAGTGGCGGCCGGTGCACTGGCTATGGTCGGTGGTGAGGCGGGCCCAGTCCTGGTCTTCCAGGGCTTCTGACCAGCTGTCACGGTCACCGTCCCAGCGGTTGCCGGCCAGCTTCTCGATCATGCTGTTGAACAGCTTCTGGCTGCGCTCGTCGACCTCGATGCGAAAGCCCTCTTCCTCGAACAACTGGGCAGTGGCCGACTGGGCGTGGCCCTCCTGCAGCAGGATGTCGAGTTTGGACAGGCACAGGTAGCGGCCACGGCCCTTGGCCAGGGCAAAGCTGAAGTTGAGCCCGCTGTTGCGCATCAGGTCGGGCAGGTCCTTGAAGACGATCTGCTCCTGCAGGGCCACGGTGGCGGTGGCGATCACCAGGCGCTTGCCGGCAGCCTTGGCGGCCGGGATGGCGGCCAGGCTATAGGCCACCGTCTTGCCGGTACCGGTGCCCGCCTCCACGGCGACCACGGCAGGCTCGCCGGCGCGGCGGCCTTCATCGTCGCAGGCAATGTCGCCAAGTACCTTGGCCACTTCGGCGATCATCAGGCGCTGGCCATAGCGAGGCTTAAGGCTCTTGGCTTCGAGAAAACGCGAATAGGCGCCCTGGATGGTGGCTTTGAGTTCGGTGCTGATCATGGTCTGCAGGCGCCCGTCGGGCTGGATATATTTTCAGTGTTTCGCATGGGGCGGCTATCATACCCCGCTATTGCCCTTTATGCCGCATGGAGATCCGGATGCTCGCCTTTGCCCTGCCCTACACATTGCATGTTCTGGCTGCCCTGGTATGGGTCGGCGGCATGTTCTTCGCCTGGCTGGTGCTGCGCCCGGCAACGGTTGCAGCCCTTGAAGGGCCTGCGCGGCTGCGGCTGTGGGTGGAAGTTTTCCGACGCTTCTTCGGCTGGGTCTGGGTGGCGGTGGCGATTTTGGCGATAAGTGGTATCGGCATGTTGCACATGCGTTTCAGCGGCTTCGAGACTGCACCGAAGTACGTGCAGGTGATGATTGGTGGGGGCATTGCCATGTTTGCCTTGTTCATGCGCATTCAGGCGTTGCTGCTGCCGGAGTTGAAGACGGCGGTGCAAGCCGAGGACTGGCCGACGGGTGCGGCGGTACTCGGGCGCATTCGGCGGATGGTGGGGGTCAACCTGCTGCTGGGCCTGGCGGTGGTCGCTGTGGCCAGTTCGCGCCTGATGATCTGAATGATCTGACAGGCTCTACGCGATCCCTGTAGGAGCGGCCTTGTGTCGCGATGGGCTGCACAGCAGCCCCAGCAATATAGGCAACATGCTGGAATCCGGGGGCTGCTGCGCAGCCCATCGCGACACAAGGCCGCTCCTACAGGGGGGGGGCGCGGTGTGGCTTAGAGGTGTTGCAAGATCAGCTCACCTGCGGCGCCTGCCAGGCCGGGCTGCCCAGGCTGCCCTGGCCGGCCATTGGCGCCAGCATCGGTGCTGTACACCAGGCAACCCTTGCTAGCCCCACCTTTACCCGCCTTGCCCGCCGCCCCAGGCTTGCCCGGGGCGCCGCCATCCAGGCGCACGACAACGCGCTCTTGTGGGAAGCCCTGCGGCACGCTCAGGCGAATACGCCCACCCGGCGCGCCATCGTGCCCGTTGCCGCCGTCATCGCCATTGGCACCACGGCTGGCCTGCCCCCAGGTGCAGCCACCCGCCTGCCCGTTGCCACCATCAAGCCCCACATAACCCGGCGCGCCCGCGCCACCACGGGCGTCGATCGCCACACGCTCGGCATCCACTTCAACCAGTTTCAGGTCGAGGCTGCGGCCCGGGCGAGCTGCCCGTTGGTAGCTACCCGCCGCGCCGGTGGCACTGAATTCACTGCCCTCGCCCAACCTCGCGCTACGCGCCTCGATCACCAGGAGGCTGTCGGAGGGAGCAATGGCGATACGCGCATCACGCCCCAGTTCCAGCTGATCCACCGTCAATTGCGCAAGCGAGGCAGGCAGCAGCAGGGTTGCCGCATCGGCGACACGCAGGTGCATAAAGTGCACGCTGGCCGACTTGTCGGGCAGGCGCAGCATGGAATTGGCGGCGACCTCCAGGCTTTCAGCCTGGGCCAGGGGGGCGGCCAACATGGCCAGCAACATCAGATTACGCATTTCGCGGCGCCTCCTGCGCACGGGGAATGGACATGACATGGAAGATACCTGTCAGCAGGATCTGCAAACGGTCGAACCAGCGGTGGCTGCGCCCACGCAGGCTGCCATTGAAGAACAGCACTTCGAGCAGGTGCAAGCTGAACAGGACGATGCCAGCGGCATTGATCAGCAGATTGAAGGGCAAAGGTTGTGGCATCAGTTGATTGAACAACACCACCCCCCAGAAAGCGACCGTCAGGACCTTGCCCACGCCCAGGATGAACTTCATACCCCGCCCCTATAGAGTGTTGTTATGTCGAGACGGCCCGTTCGAGCGGGCCGTGCGACCAACAGTAACTGCAATGCCAAGGCAGGCGCCAGCACCGCTCAGTTCAGATGCAGCTCCACCCGTCGGTTGCGGGCGCGGCCCTCCTCGCTTTCGTTATCGGTGATCGGCTCGCTTTCGCCGCGGCCCTGGCTGGTGACCTTGCCCGGCTCCAGGCCCTGGCTGATAAGGTACTCGGCAACGCTGCTGGCACGGCGCTCGGAAAGCGCCTGGTTGTAGCTATCGGACCCCACGTTGTCGGTGTGCCCGATCACGCTCACCTTGGCTATCGTCGGTGAATCGAGTTTCGCCACCAGGCCTTGCAGACGTTGCTGCGCCGCCGGGGTCAGGTCGGCGGAATCGAAGGCAAACATCACCGCGCCGTTGTCATCGAGGATGATCACCTCTGGCGAGGGCTCAGGTGCAGTGGCAGGCGGCGCTGCCGGGTATACCTTCAGGGGGCAGCCCATGTGGTCGACTGCGGTGTTGGCGGGGGTATCGGGGCAATGATCGCGGCGGTCGAAAATACCGTCGTCATCTTCGTCACCATCCTGGGCGTAACAGATCAACCCCCCGGCGATGGCGCCCAGAGCGCCGCCACCTGCGGCCCAAGTAGAACTTTCAATAGCGCCCAGGCCGCCACCGGCCAGACCGCCCAGCAGGCTGCAAATGGGCCAGGTCCTTTGGTTGAGCGGTGCGCTACCATCGCTGTGGGTAGCGCAGCCCGCGAGCAGGCTGGCAGCCACCAACAACGGCAGCGCCGCCTTCGACGTCACACTCATGCTGAATGCTCCTGTGTCATTGGCCACAAACGGCTGACCGGCATGAAGACGCGCCCGTGCCACTGCTCCAGGCACGGGCGCATGCCGCCTTACCGCTGGATCTTGATTTCGGTACGGCGGTTCATGGCACGCCCGTCGGCCGTGGCATTGTCAGCTACCGGTTGGGTTTCACCGGCACCGACCACCGAAACGAAGCTGCTGCGCGGTACACCGCTCTCGACCAGGTAATCGGTCACCGAATGGGCGCGGCGCTCGGACAGTTTCTGGTTGTAATTGTCGGAGCCGACGCTGTCGGTATGGCCGCTGACGCTCAGGCGGGCAGACGGCGCTTCCTGTTTCAGGCGCGTGGCAATGGTATTGAGGCGCTCTTTGTCACTGGCGGTCAGGCGCGCAGAATCGAACTCGAAGTGCACATCGCGGATGACGATGACTTCTTCCTTCTGCACCACCACTTCTTCCACCACTGCTACCGGCTCAGGCGGGCATCCGTTGGCATCGACCTGCACACCGCGCGGTGTGCCCGGGCACTTGTCACGGCTGTCCGGCACACCGTCGCCATCCTCGTCGCCATCGCCATGGGCCCAGCAATAACCCGCCGCCAGGCCACCGCCCAGCAACGCACCCCAGCCAGCCCAGCTGGAGCTTTCAATAGCGCCCAAAGCGGCGCCGCCTACACCCCCGACGGCGGCACACTTCGGCCAGTCGGTTTTTTGCAAACCTGCACAACCAGTCAACACACTGGTGAGCAGTACCAGGGGTAACGCTGTGCGTACTATGCTCATTTCATTGCTTCTCCTAGGGGGAATCGGCATAAGGCCGATCTGTGGGAGTAAAGACCGCGCATTCCAACCCTGCCAGCAATAAGCCACGACGTGGTCACAATGCGCTTTGCCCGCACGCCGCGGCCCGCTAGTCTTGGACGACTTGAACGAGGATTGGCAATGACCGACGGTTTTTCCCAACGCACCCCGCAGCAGGCCCTCGCGGCCCTGCTCGAGCGCTTCACCCCGCAACGCCTGCTGCTGGTCGGCACGCGCTTTCCGGCGCTGGACGCCTTCGCCCAGGCGCACCCCCAGGTGACTATCGCCACTGCTGCCCCGGGCCCGCTGCCGGCCGAACTGGCGGCCCAACGCTTTGACCTGGCGGTGCTGGTGGACTGCCTGGAACACCTGCCCAAGCGCACCGGCCTGGAACTGCTCGGCGGCATTCGCAACCTCAATGCCAGCCGGGTAGCGGTGCTGGCCGACCTGGCCGCCTGCGGCTGGCAAGACACCGACTTCTTTGCCCTGGCCCTGTCGGCCAGCGAGAAATTCCGCCGTGACCAGCAGGTTTTGAGCCTGTTCACCTATGATCTACATGACTACAAGCAGGTCCCGGACTGGCTCAACGCCAGGTTCTGGGCCAACCCTGAAAACTTCGGCAAGTACTGGTGGTGATGATGAGTGTCTCGGTCTGCCCTTGCGGCAGTGGCAACCTGCTCGACGCCTGCTGCGGGCATTACCATGCCGGCACCCCGGCACCCGATGCCCAGGCGCTGATGCGATCACGCTACAGCGCCTACGTGCTGGGCCTGGTCGATTACCTGGTCGCCACCACCCTGCCGGCCCAGCAAGCCGACCTGGACCAGGCCGCCATGGCTGCCTGGAGCGCCCAGAGCACCTGGCTGGGCCTGGAGGTGGAAGGCGCCGAAGTGCTGGGCGGCCAGCCGGAGCACGGGTTTGTCACCTTCACCGCACGCTGGCACGACCAGGATGGCGATCACCAGCACCGTGAACGTTCGGCGTTCGTTCAGCATGCCGGGCGCTGGTACTTCATCGACCCTACGGTCGGGCTCAAGGCTGGGCGCAACGACCCCTGCCCCTGCGCCAGCGGGCAGAAGTTCAAGAAATGCTGCGCCAGTTACGTGGGTAGCTGAACATGATGGCCCGCGCCCGCCTGCTGCTGCCCTGCACACTGATGGCATGCCTGGCGTTGCTGGCGGGCTGTGCCAGTTGGGGGGGGGACGACTGGCGCGAACCCGAAGTGCACCTGGTCGAGGTCGAAACGGTCAAGGCCAGGTTGCTTGAGCAGGAGTTCGTGTTGCACCTGCGGGTCGACAACCCCAATGACAGTCGCCTGTTCATCCGCAACCTGTCGTATGCAATACGCCTCAACGACCTGCTGCTGGTGCAGGACGAAGCCAGTGTCTGGCGCAGCGTGGGCGGGCACGCCCGGCGCACTTTCAAGATCACCGCGCGAACCAACCTGTGGCAGCACCTCAAGCCCCTGGCCAAGCTGCTCAGAAGCAAGCAGCCGCTGAACTACACCCTGCAGGGCGAACTGGCGACCGGGTTGTTCATCCATCGGGACCTGCACTTATCGCGCAGTGGTGAGATAATCCCCGGCGATCACATCCCGGAGTAACCCTGCAATGTCCCAACAACCCCACGTTCATGGCCCTGACTGCAACCACGACCATGATCATGACCACCACCACGATCATGGCCATGTACACGGCCCGCACTGCAACCACGGCCACCAGGAGCCGGTACGCAATGCCCTGAAGGATGTTGGCCGTAACGACCCTTGCCCTTGCGGCAGCGAGAAAAAGTTCAAGAAGTGCCACGGCGCCTGATCGACTGGCTCGATTAAAAATCTGCTACGCGGCCTTTCGCCGGGTCGCCCCTAGCAAGTCCTGGTACCAGAGCCCCGCGTCGTAGGCGATGGTGACCAGGGTGGTCGCGGCATAGCGCGGGTGCTGTGCCATGCGCTGGGCAACGGCGAGGCAGGCTGCGGCGGTATTCCCCACAAAAATGCCACTTTGCATGTAGAACCAGCGCTGTGCAGCCAGCATTTCTGCATGTTGCACCTGGGCCCGCTCGTCCACCAACGACCAGTCCATGAAGGGCGGGCAAACACCCACCGCCATGCCTTCAAAGCGATGGTCCGTGAACACACCCGCCCTTGAATCACAACCGCTGGGGTCGACCAACACCGTCGACACCTCGAAACCGTGGTCCTTCAGCCCCAGGGTGATACCTGTGAAACTTGCGCCAGTGCCGGCGCAACCGACAAACAGGATTTCCCGCCCAGCCCCGACATTGGTCAATTGCACGGCGAGCTCGCTGGCCGTCTGGTAACGATGGGCTTCGATGCCCACTGGGTTATTGAATTGGTCGGTATAGAAATACGACTTGCCCATCGCCGCCTGGTTATCCAGATGATGCATCACGACATCCTTGGGCGTGGCGCCGGCCACCAGCATTTCCTTGCCGATCAGCCTGGCACCAAAACACTCCAGCAAATCCCGTTTGGTCTGGCTGAAGCCAAGCCCTACCGCCAGCTCCACGGCAACCTGGTACTTGTGACAGGCCGCCAGCAAGCCGAACCCGAAACTGCCACCGGTTTTTTCGATGACCGTAGTCACACCCGGGATAATGTCGCCGTTGCGCAAGGCATGTTCGACGATATGCCGGGCTGCGCGGTATTTGTGGCTGCCGCCAGGGTTGTTCATTTCCAGTTTGGTGTAAATACGTTCGCTGACGCTGATGAGCTCGCTCATTTGCGGCTACCTTCCATTGAAGTGTGCAAACAGGCCTTGTTCTGCAGCAGGCCAGCAGTGGCGAAGAGCAAACCGATACAAAGGGCCATGCAGATGGCATTGGTGCCATCCCAGCCAACCGTACTGAGCAACAGCGATGGGCTGAACGCACCGACGGTTGCCAAAATGGCAATAGCCAAGTCGTTCTTGCCCTGCATCTGCATCGCTGCAGGGCTGTTCTGCAGCGCCTGGGCAAGCAGTGCGCCGCCGCCGACATAGGTCAGGTTCCAGCCCAGCCCGAGGGCAATCAGCGCCAGGGTCATCATCGCGTAGCTGTGCGACCAGATATTCAGCGCCGAGCAACCGATCAACAGGGCGAGCCCGGCACAGATGGTGGTCTTGATGCCCAGCTTCTGGATGATTGCGCCGGTGAAAAATGACGGTGCAAACATCGCTACCACATGCCACTGGATTGCCAGGCGGACGTCAGAGAAGTCCTCATGCATGTGTTTCATGTGCATCGATGCCTGAATCATGAGCAGGTTCATGATCCCGTAGCTCAGCGCCGCAACAGCCATGGCAACTTTCACCGACGGGCTGAAGGGTTCGGCGCGGGGACTGGCCGATTTATGCGCTTGCTGACTTGCCTTGGCGGTGGCGGTATCGTTGGGCAGGCAAATGGCAATCATCAGCGACATCAGCGCCAGGCCAACGAACGAGGCATAACACAGCGAAAACAGCGGGTAGCCGCCAACGTCCCTCAGCCACTCGGTCAGTGTCGGCCCCACCACGGCTGCAATGACGCCCCCCGCCACAACCAGTGAAAGGGCTTTGGGCTTGAGGCTCTGGGCCAGGTTGTCAGTGGCCGCGAAGCGGTTGAAGTTGGCAAAGGCGATATAAACGCCCAACGCCGAATGGCTCAACACCAATAGCTGGAAATGCTGGTACTCCACCGCCAGGTAACCGCTGATACCAGAAGCTGCCAAAGGGATCGACCCCAGCATGAAGGCCTTCTTGCGACCGATACGGCTCATCAATCGGGAGACCGGGTATGTAGCCAGCATCAGGCACAGAAACTGGAAGCCGTAGGGCACGGTGGACCACGCAGCAGCCGGTGCCAATGCCGCCCCGACGATGGCGGCCATGGTCACGGACATGACGGCGGTCGTCAGGTTGATCGACTGTGCGGTGAAGTACAGGTAGGTACGCCGCGGGAGTGTGCTGTTCATAGCGCAGGCTCGTGATAGGTGGACACATCGATTTCGGCATCTGGGAACACACAGATCAGCCGCTCTTTGCCTTTGCCCAGGCGTTTGCGGCGCACGGACACGCGCCCGATGCGCCGAGGCGACTCAAGGTGTGTGCCGCCACACGGGATTTCGATGCCGTTGTAGGTCCACAAGCGCGCGTCTTCCAGGCCGTGCACCGCGTAGTGTTCGATAGGCGCATCGCAGGCGATCAGCTCATTTGCACGGCGCTCTATCTCAACCACGTCTTCGGCAGTGAATGCGTCTTCGACCAGAAAGTCGAAGCGCGCCGAGTCTTCCTTGATATGGCAGCCAATAGTCCACTGTTTCAGTTCTTCTCGCAGGCTGATGGCCGCGGCATACAGGAAGTGGCTGGCACTGTGAGACAGCGTCAACCGTTCGCGCCGTTCAGTATCAATCGTGACGCGGGCCGGCATGCCAACGGTGACTTCATCCAGCAGATGCAAGTCATCAGGGTGCAGGCTGTGAATAATGATGCCGCCCAGTTTTCCGCCTTTGAAACCCTCCAGGCGAATAGGGCTACCGTAGAGTTTTTTAACCCAGATAAATCGCACGGTACCGATCGGTAGTTCAATCGTGCCGAAATCAGCCTCCTGGCCGCCACCTTCCGGATAGGCCACGGTACTTTGCAACTCGATACCGTCACTGTGCACCCGCGTTACTTGCGTATTGGCGCCCGCCAGATACTGGTCCTTGTAATACAGCTTTTCGGTATTACGCAAAACTTCATAGTTCAGAGCGTTCATGATTCCAGTACCACCTGCAATGATGTTTTTACCTGCACCCGGGCCGCGGCAGGGACGTCTTTTGTAACAATGCAGCCCGGCCCGATGAATGCGCCGTCACCGACATGGATAGCGCCGAGCACACTGGCGAAAGCGCCGATCTGGACTCGGTTGCCGACGGTCGGGTGCCGAGGGCTCGAAGGGTTGTCGCTGATACCGCGGGCGCCCAGAGTGACGCCGCCGAGCACGTAGCAATCGTCACCAATGGTCGATGTTTCACCAATGACGGTGCCCATGCCGTGATCGATGATGAAGCGCGCACCGATGCGGCTGCGGAAATGGATTTCCGCACCCGAGAGCATTTTCCCGCGCCTGGAGATCATGGCGGCCAGGCATTGGCCCCCAGCACCGTATATAGAATCCGTATTGCTGTAGATCCAATGGGCAAGCCGATAATGCAGAACCGCAGAATAAGAGGTATAGGTTCTTGCAATAAATACCAGGTCGCGGCCAGCAGCCGGGTCTTTCTGGGCAAAGGCCTGCAAGTCGGCATGGGCCTGCTCTGAAACACTTTCAATAATCGATGTTTGCTTAAGTGTTTCAAACTCGTCGAGTGAACAGCACTCCAATAACGCCGAGGTCACGAGGTTTTTCACAACTTTGAATGACGCCAGTTCGTCAGGCACAGGGAGCCTGGCAATGACGGCTGATTGCATGTCCATAGTATGCATGGGCTTGATATCCAGTTGTCTGGTCTGCACAGACGCTAAAAGTGCCGCCTTTGCTGGCAGCCGAAAGTTCCGACAAGGGGATAGTGGCATGTACTGGCCATTAGCAAACGAACAGTCGACAAGCATTTCCGTTAACTGTTAGGCTTTTTTTTCTAACGGTTTCGGACCTGCCATGAACCCCTGCAGCCTTCATCACCTGTTGAAACAACGCCTGGATGCAGGCGAATGGTTGCCAGGGCAACGCATGCCCTCCATTCGCAAGCTGACGGCGGCGGTCGACTTCAGTTACCACGACGTCGTCTCGGCCTATGCCCAGCTGGTCAGCGAAGGTGTGCTGACGGCCTCACCCGGCCGCGGCTACTTCGTCGCAAACCGCACCCGGCAAACCAGCGTGATCCATGAACCCGAGTGCATGGCGGGCGATCCGCTGTTCCGTCTGCTGCAGGGCGGCCAGCACTACACCAAGCTGGGCAGCGGCTGGCTGCCCCCAGCGTGGCGCGACACCGAGCTGCTGGCCAAGGCGATTCGGCGCACGGCGCGGCTGGAGCAAAGTTCCCTGGCCGAATATGGCGATATCCAGGGTTACCTGCCCATGCGCAAGCAGCTGTGCGTGCACATGAAGCGGCTGACCCGTGTCGAAGCCCGCCCCAACCAGTTGCTGACCACCCTGGGTGCCACTCAAGGCCTGGACTTGGTTGCCCGGTTGCTGATCAAGCCGGGCGACCACGTTTTCGTCGATGAACCGGGCAATGGCAACCTGATCAAGCTGATCCAGCTGGCGGGCGGGCACGTCGTCGGCATCCGACGGACCCAGGACGGGCCGGACGTGGAAGAAATGAGAAGCCACCTGGCCAGGCACAAGGTCAAGGCGTTCTTCTGCAACAGCACCTTCCACAACCCGACCGGTAGCAACATCAGCCCGCACAACGCCTTCAGCGTGCTGCGCCTGGCAGTGGAACACGAGTTCTACGTGGTCGAGGATGATGTGTACGGCGACTTCAGCCCTGCCGTGCGCCAGACATTCGCCGAGCTGGACAACCTTGACCGGGTCATCTACATCGGCAGTTTTTCCAAATGCCTGTCCGCCTCGTTGCGCGTGGGCTTCATCGCCTGCTCGCAAGACCTGATAGAACCGCTCACCCGCCTGAAACTGCTGACGTGCGTGGCCGTGCCTGCGTTTTGCGAGCGCTTCGTCAACACCATATTGTCGGACGGCACCTATGCCCGGCATATGAAGGATGTGCAGCAGCGCCTGATCAGGCAACAGGTCCAGACCCAACGCTTGTTGCTCGAGCGCGGCTGGCAGTTCGAGATCGCGCCGCAAGGGGGCATGTTTCTCTGGGTCTATCACCCGGACCTGCCAGACCTGCAGCCTCTGGTGCGCAAACTGGAGCAGCACAAGATCCTGCTGATGCCCGGCTCTGCGTTCGCGGTCACCCGTGACTACCGACGCTATGCGCGCATCAATTGCACGCATTTTTCCGAGACGTTGGCAGACCACTTCATCGTTTAAGCCTGCGCAATCAAATAAACCGACATGGGACCTTGCATGGCGCCTGCGCGCTTACTACCTTAGCGCCTTTCGAAACCCGCCTCGCCTTGCAGGAGCCCTTGTCATGGCCGCCCCCGCCTTTCCTCCCTTCCGCCTGCGGTTTGCAACCGCCGCCACGCTGCTCGGCATGCTCGGGCTGGCCGGCTGCCAGACGGGCGGCCATCAGGACAGCGTGCCACCGACCAGCGGCGTGCAGCCGCTCAAAGGCCTGGCGCAAAACGTCTCGGTACGCCGCAACGCCATGGGCGCGCCGTTGATCGAAAGCAGCAGCTTCCACGATGCGCTGTTCAGTCTGGGCTATGTGCACGCCGGCGACCGCATCGAGCAGATGATCGCCATGCGCCTGCTGGCCCAGGGTCGCCTGGCCGAACTGGCCGGCAGCGAAGCGCTGGACATCGACCGCCTGATGCGTGCTGCCAACCTCAAGCAGAGCGCCGCCCAGCAATACGCCGACGCATCGCCGAGGCTCAAGCGCTTCTTCGAAGTGTACGCACGCGGGGTCAACGCCTACCTGTTCCGCTACCGCGACAAGCTGCCGGCCGATCTGGCCAACAGTGGCTATCGCCCCGAATACTGGAAGCCTGAGGATTCGGCGCTGATCTTCTGCCTGTACGCGTTCAGCCAGTCGGTGAACCTGCAGGAAGAACTGAGTGCCCTGACCCTGGCCCAGAAGGCTGGCAGCGACAAACTGGCCTGGCTGCTGCCCGGCGCCCCGGATGAGCCACTGGCTGAAAGCGAAGTGGACAAGCTCAAGGGCCTGAACCTGGCCAGCCAGCTGCCGGGCCTTCAGGCGCTGGCGGCCGCCAGCCAGAAACTGGCCGACCTTGACCTGCTCGGCAGCCCGGGCTCGGCCAACCTGGCGCTGGGCCCGCAGCGCAGCCGCAGTGGCAAGAGCCTGCTGGCCAGCGACAGCCGCGCCGCCTGGGCCCTGAGCCCGGTGCAAATCCACACGGGCAAGTACCAGGTCGCCGGCCTGTCGTTGCCCGGCCTGCCGATCGTCCTGGCTGGCTACAACGGCAAGCTGGCCTGGAGCAGCAGCGCCGTGATGGCCGACAACCAGGACCTGTACCTGGAGCAACTGCGTCGCCAGGGCAGCCAGCTGAGCTACCTGGCCGATGGCAAATGGCTGCCGGCCCGCACCCGTAGCGAAACCTTCTTTGTCCGTGGCCAGCGCCCGCTGCGCGAGGTGATGTACGACACCCGCCACGGCACCTTGCTGGCCCAACCCGACAACGCAAGCCTGGGCCTGGCGCTGAACCTGCCGCAGTTCAAGGGCGACCGCAGCCTGGATGCGCTGTTTGACCTGACCCGGGCCAAGAACGTCGAGCGCGCCTTCGACAGCACCCGTGAAGTGACGGCTGCTGCCCTCAATTTCGTCTTCGCCGAACCTGAGCACATCGGCTGGCAAGTCAGTGGCCGCTACCCCAATCGCCGCGAAGGCCAGGGCCTGCTGCCCTCGCCGGGCTGGGACGGGCGCTATGACTGGGACGGCTATGCCGACCCGATGCTGCACCCCTATGACCAGGACCCACCCGCCGGCTGGATCGGCCACGCCAACCAGCGCAGCCTGCCGCGTGGCTATGGCATGCAGCTGTCCAGCACCTGGTACTACCCGGAACGCGCTGAGCGCCTGGCCCAGCTCGCCGGCAATGGCCGCCACGACAGCCGCAGCCTGATGGCCCTGCAAAACGACCAGGTAACCCTGCTGGCCGACAAGCTCAAGCAGATGTTCGATGCCCCTGGCATGGCCCAGCCACTGAAGCAGGCGATCGATGCCCTGCCCGCCGCACAGCGCGACAAGGCCAAAGACGCGCTGGCCCGGCTGAAGGCTTTCGACGGCCGTCTGAGCCCGGTGTCGGCCGATGCAGCGCTGTATGAGCTGTTCCTCCAGGAAGTTGCACGGCAGACGTTCCTCGACGACCTTGGCCCGGAGTCCGGCCCGGCCTGGCAGGCCTTCGTCAACAATGCTCGTTTGTCGTTCTCGGCGCAGGCAGATCACCTGCTGGGTCGCGATGACAGCCCGTTCTGGGATGACCGCAATACCCCGCAGAAGGAAGACAAGCCAACCATCCTCGCCCGCAGCCTGGCTGGCGCGGTGGATGTCGGCTTCGCACAATTGGGCGCCGACCGCCGCGCCTGGCAGTGGGGCAAGCTGCACCAGTACCGCTGGCCGACCCCGGCCTACCATGGCCTGGGCGATGGAATCAGCCGTGCGCCGCTGGCTGCCGGGGGCGACTTCACGACCTTGGCGCTCACGCCGTACGCCTGGGGCAGCGACTTCGACACCCGCCTGCCGGCCTCGGCGCGGATGATCGTCGACTTTGGCCAGGCCGAACCGTTGCAGGTGCTGACCAGCAGCGGGCAGTCCGGCAACCCGGCCAGCGTGCATTACAATGACGGCCTGGATGCCTGGCTCAAAGGGCGCTTCATGAGCCTGCCGCTACAGCCGCAGAACTTCGGCAGGGCATATGGCAACCCGCGGCTTACGTTGGTGCCCGGCAAATAAACGGCATCGTCTGTTTTGGGGCTGCTTGGCAGCCCCTCGCCGGCAAACCCGCTGCCACCCTGACCGCGCTGGCCTCATACCTCCACCCGCTTGTACGATTCCGGTGGGAGCTGGCTTGCCGGCGATGGGGCGCGAAGCGGCCCCAACCATTTCCAGTCGAACTTCCTTTCTCCAGCATGGCTCCTAACTGGTAACTCCAAACCGGCGCCCATGCCATGGACCTTGTCATTGCCCGCCCAGAAGGCCTCTACTGCCCGCCCGGTAATTTCTACATAGACCCTTGGCGGCCCGTGGACCGCGCCGTGATCACCCATGGCCACGGGGACCATGCCCGCACCGGCAATGGCCATTATCTGACCGCCTGCCCCGGCGCTGGCATCCTGCGTAGCCGCCTGGGCCAAGACATCAACTTGCAGACCCTGCCCTACGGCGAGCGCCTGGTACACCATGGCGTGACCCTGAGCCTGCACCCGGCCGGGCATGTGCTGGGCTCGGCGCAGGTGCGCCTGGAGCACCAGGGCCAAGTCTGGGTCGCCTCTGGTGACTACAAGGTTGAGCCCGATGGCACCTGTGCACCCTTCGAACCGGTGCCGTGCCACACCTTCATCACCGAATCGACCTTCGGCCTGCCGATCTACCGCTGGCCCAGCCAGGGCGAGATATTCGCCAGCATCAATGCGTGGTGGCGGGCCAACAGCGAACAGGGCAAGGCCAGCGTGCTGTTCTGCTATGCCTTCGGCAAGGCCCAGCGCATTCTGCATGGGCTGGACCCCAGCATCGGCCCGATCCTCGTGCATGGCGCCGTCGAGCCTCTCAACCGGGTGTACCGGGACGCCGGCATACACCTGCCAGAGACGCGCTATGCCGGCGATATCCCGCGCAACGACCCTTTGCTGCGCCAGGCGCTGGTCCTGGCGCCCCCCTCGGCCAGCGGCAGCAGCTGGATGCGCCGCTTCGGCGAGTACAGCGATGCGTTCGCCAGTGGCTGGATGCTGCTGCGCGGCACCCGCCGGCGGCGCGGTGTGGACCGCGGCTTCGTGCTCTCGGACCATGCCGACTGGCCCGGCCTGCTGTGGGCAATCGGCCAGACCGGCGCCGAACGGGTGATGGTCACCCACGGCTCGGTCAACGTGCTGGTGCGCTACCTCAACGAACAAGGCCTTGATGCCCGCGCCTTCGCCACCGAATACGGCGACGAGGACGACGCTGTCACTACTGAACCCACACCATGAAAGCCTTCGCCACGTTGTACCTGCGCCTGGATGCGACCACTTCCAGCAATGCCAAGCTTGAGGCCCTGCGCGACTATTTCGCCAGTGCCCCCGCCGAGGATGCGGCTTGGGCCGTGTACTTTCTGGCCGGCGGGCGCCCGCGCCAGCTGGTGCCCACACGCGTGTTGCGCGAACAGGCAACCGCCCGGGCCGGGTTGCCGGACTGGCTCTTCGAAGAAAGCTATCAGGCAGTGGGCGACCTGGCCGAAACCATTTCGCTGTTGCTGCCCATACACGCCGATGGCAGCGATGAAGGCCTTGCCACCTGGGTGGAGCAGTATTTGCTGCCCCTGCGCGGGCTACCGCCGGAGCAGGTTCAGCAGCGCCTGCAGCCGCTGTGGGCGCAGCTGGACCGCCCCAGCCTGATGCTGTGCCTGAAGTTGATCACGGGCAGTTTTCGCGTGGGCGTGTCCAAGCTGCTGGTCACCCGCGCCCTGGCGCAACTGGCCGGCCTGGACGCCAAACGCGTGGCCCAGCGGATGGTCGGCTACACCGATATCAGCCACCGCCCCACGGCGGCCAGCTACCAGATGCTGATCGCCGCCGAGTCGGCCGATGAACACAGCCAGCGCGGCGGCCAGCCCTACCCGTTCTTTCTGGCCCATCCGCTGCAAGCGCCAACCGAACAGTTCGACACACTGCTCGGGCCGCCAAGTGCCTGGCAGATCGAGTGGAAATGGGACGGTATTCGCGCCCAGGTGGTCAAGCGCGAGGGCCAACTGTGGGTCTGGTCGCGTGGTGAGGAGCTGGTCACCGAACGCTTCCCCGAGCTGCACAGCCTGGCGCAGACGTTACCCGATGGCGTCGTGCTGGATGGTGAAATCCTGGTATGGAAGCCAGGTGATACCCCCGCTGAACTGGCCGTACAGCCTTTTGCCCTGTTACAGCAGCGCATCGGGCGCAAGACGCTGGGCAAAAAATTGCTGAGCGATGCCCCGGTGGTACTGCAAGCCTACGACCTGCTGGAATGGCAAGGCGAGGACTGGCGCAGCCGGCCGCAGCACCAACGCCGCCAGCAGCTGGAACGCTTGGTGCAAGACCACCCACTGGCCCCGGTGCTGCTTTCGCCCCTGCTCGAAGGCCCGGACTGGGCCGACCTCGCCCGCCAGCGCGAGCAATCACGCAGCCTGGGTGTGGAGGGCCTGATGCTCAAGCAGCGTGAAGCCCTGTACGGCGTGGGGCGCACCAAGGACATGGGCACCTGGTGGAAGTGGAAGATCGACCCGTTCAGCGTGGATGCCGTGTTGATCTACGCCCAGCGTGGCCACGGCCGGCGGGCCAGCCTGTACAGCGACTATACCTTCGCCGTGTGGGACGCACCGGCCGGCACCCCGGGGCGCGCACTGGTGCCCTTTGCCAAGGCCTACTCCGGGCTCAGCGACGAAGAAATGCGCAAGGTCGACGCCATTATCCGCAAGACCACAGTGGAAACCTTCGGCCCGGTGCGCAGCGTAACGCCGACGCTGGTGTTCGAGCTGGGCTTTGAAGGCATCGCATTATCGAAGCGCCATAAAAGCGGCATCGCCGTGCGCTTTCCGCGCATGCTGCGCTGGCGGCTGGACAAACCGGTGGAAGAAGCGGATGACTTGGCGACCTTGCAGGCATTGCTGGCCTGAGCCGATTCCGGCCCCCGGCCTCTTCGCGGTGACCGGAGCGAAAGCGAGGGAGGCGCAAGGCCAAAAACTATGCTTCTATCTTTGTGCCGACCCGTGTCGCAGACCGTATTCGCCACGCATCCAGGACCCCCATGCACCATTCAACACACGACCTGCTCTCACCCGTTCCGGGCATTACCCGCCAACTGCACAGCTTTCACTTCGGCCCCCGCGGTGGTGGCAAGGTCTATATACAGGCCTCGCTGCACGCCGACGAGCTACCGGGCATGCTGGTGGCCTGGCACCTCAAACGCCGCCTGGCGGAACTTGAACAACAAGGCCGCCTGCAGCGTGAAATCATCCTGGTACCGGTGGCCAACCCGGTCGGCCTGGAGCAAGTGCTGCTGGATGCGCCACTGGGGCGCTTCGAACTGCAAAGCGGCGAGAACTTCAACCGCAACTTCGTCGACCTGTCGGACAGCATTGGCGACCAGATCGAAGAACACCTGGCCCAGGACCCTGCGCACAACATCGCGCTGATTCGCGAATACCTGCGCCGGGGGCTGGACGCTCACCCGGCCCGCACGCCCCTGCAGGCCCAGCGCCTGATCCTGCAGCGCCTGGCCTGCGACGCCGACCTGGTGCTGGACCTGCACTGCGATTTCGAGGCGGTCGAGCACCTGTACACCACGCCCGACGCCTGGCCGCAAATCGAGCCGCTGGCCCGCTACCTGGGCGCCCAGGCCAGCCTGCTGGCCACCGACTCGGGCGGGCAGTCGTTCGACGAATGCTTCAGCCTGGTCTGGTGGCAGTTGCAGCAACGCTTCGGCAAGCGCTTCCCCATCCCGCTGGGGTGCTGTTCGGTGACTGTCGAGCTGCGCGGCCAGGCGGATGTCAGCCATGACCTGGCCAGCAAGGATTGCCAGGCGATAATCGACTTCCTGACCCACTCGGGTGTCATCGAAGGCACTAGCCCCGCCTTGCCGGCCTTGCTCAACACCGCCACTGCGCTGGCCGCTGTCGAGCCGGTATCTACGCCATTGGGCGGTTTGCTGGTGTATCACGCCAAACCAGGGCAGCACCTGGAAGCCGGCCAGTTGATCGCAGAAATCATCGACCCTCTCAGCGACCGGGTGACCGCCATACGCAACAGCCAGCCGGGCCTTTTGTACGCCCGCAGCGTGCGGCGCATGGCAACGGCGGGCATGGTCATCGCCCATGTGGCAGGCGAGCAGGTGTGCCGCAGCGGCTACCTGCTGGGCAACTGATTCAGTAAAACCATTGCCCCTGGCGGCTGGTCTGTAGAAGCACAACCTTCGACGGACCACTGCCTCATGCCTACGGCCACCGACCTTGCCAATGCCTGGTTTGCCAAACGCGGCTGGAAGCCGTTCGCTTTCCAGCGACGCGTCTGGGCAGCCGTCGAACGGGGTGAATCCGGCTTGCTGCATGCCAGTACCGGTGCAGGCAAGACCTACGCGGTGTGGCTGGCCGCGCTACGTGCATTCAAGGCCCTGCCACAGGGCCGCCAACCTGTGGCATTGCAGGTGGTGTGGGTCACGCCCATGCGTGCCCTGGCCGCTGACACTGCACGTGCCTTGCAAGCGCCGCTTGATGAGCTCGGGCTGCCCTGGAGCGTGGGGGTGCGCAGCGGCGACACCGGCAGCGCTGAACGCGCCCGCCAAGCTCGGCGCCTGCCCAGCGTGCTCGTTACCACCCCCGAAAGCCTGACCTTGCTGCTGACCCGGGCACAGGCCCGCGAGGATTTCGCCACGCTGCGCCTGGTGGTGGTGGACGAATGGCACGAACTGCTGGGCAACAAGCGCGGGGTACAACTGCAACTGGCCCTGGCCCACCTGCGCCAGTGGCACCCCGCGCTGCCCACCTGGGGCCTCTCTGCCACGCTCGGCAACCTGCGACACGCGCTGGACGTATTGCTGCCCCAAGGCGGCCTGCTGGTAGAGGGCCGCCAGGACAAGACGCTGCAGGTCGATACCCTGCTGCCGGCGGCGATCGAACGCTTCCCCTGGGCCGGGCACATGGGCCTGAAGATGCTCGAACAGGTCAGCCATGAGATCGACACCAGCGCCAGTTGCCTGGTGTTTACCAACACGCGCGCCCAAGCCGAACTGTGGTACCAGGCCCTGCTTGAAGCCCGCCCCGACTGGGCCGGGCTGATTGCCCTGCACCATGCCTCGCTCGCCCGAGATACCCGTGACTGGGTCGAGCGCAGCCTCAAGCAAGGCAACCTGAAGGCAGTGATCTGCACGTCCAGCCTGGACCTCGGCGTGGACTTCCTGCCGGTGGAGCGGGTGCTGCAAATAGGCTCGGCCAAGGGCATTGCCCGCCTGATGCAGCGGGCCGGTCGCTCCGGCCATGCACCGGGGCGGCGCTCGCGGATAACCCTGGTGCCTACTCACAGCCTGGAACTGGTGGAGGCAGCGGCGGCGCGCCAGGCACTGGCAGCCGGGCATATCGAAGCGCGCTTCTCGCCACGGCTGTGCATGGACGTACTGGTGCAGCACCTGGTCAGCATGGCCCTGGGCAGTGGCTTTCGCGCCGAAAAACTGTTGGCCGAAGTGCGCAGCACCTGGGCGTTCGCCGAGTTGCGCGACAGCCAGTGGCAGTGGGCGTTGGACTTCGTCTGCCACGGCGGCGGCTCACTCAGCGCCTACCCGGACTACCAGCGCGTCGAACGCCAGGCCGATGGGACTTACCGCGTGCCCAGCGAACGCCTGGCGCGGCGCCACCGCATGGGCATCGGCACCATCGTCAGTGATGCCCACCTGCAATTGAAATACTGGAGCAAGGGCGGCGGGGGCAAGACACTGGGCAGTGTCGAAGAAGCGTTCATCTCCCGCCTGCGGCCCGGTGATACCCTGGTATTTGGCGGGCGGGTACTGGAGCTGGTGCGCGTGGAAAACATGACGGCCTATGTGCGCCGCAGCACAGCGCGCAAGGCAGCAGTGGCACGCTGGAACGGCGGACGCATGCCGCTCTCCAGCGAACTGGCCGACGCGCTGGTCGAACAACTCGACGCCGCAGCCCACAAGCGCTTCGACGGCCCCGAGATGCGCGCGGTGCGCCCGCTGCTGGCGCTACAGGCTCAATGGTCAGCGTTGCCCACTACCGGCACGCTGCTGGCCGAGACGTTCAAATCCCGCCAGGGCTGGCACCTGTTCATGTACCCGTTTGCCGGGCGCATGGCCAACCTGGGCCTGGCCAACCTGATCGCGTGGCGGGTCAGCCGCGTGCAGCCGCTGTCGGTGTCGATTGCCGTCAACGATTACGGGTTCGAACTGCTCAGCCCTGGCAACGTGGACTGGGCAGCGTATTTGCCGCAGGCGCTTGCTACCGAGCACCTGCTGGAGGACGTACTGGCGAGCCTGAATGCAGGGGAAATGGCGTTGCGACGCTTTCGTGAGATCGCCCAGATAGCCGGGCTGGTGTTTGGCGGGTATCCCGCGGCGCAGAAAAGCACCCGCCAGATCCAGGCATCCAGTGGGCTGTTCTACGAGGTTTTCCGCAAGCATGACGCCGATAATCTGCTGCTTGGCCAGGCGCGGGACGAGGTGCTGAGCGAGGAGCTGGAAATCGAACGGCTGCATCAGCAATTGCTGAAGATGGGCAGCCTGCAGCTGGACCTGCGTCTGTTGAAACGGCCGGGGCCGTTGGCGTTTGCGTTGCTGGTGGAGGGCATGCGCGAGACGCTGAGCACCGAAAAACTGGCGGACCGGATTGCGCGGATGGTCGCTGACCTGGAGAGCGCTGCGTCTATGGACTTAGCTGAACAATGAATCATCAGCCCATCAAGCACTGTGGTCAGGCGCTCTGGCTGCTCCCCGACAAGGCCGTCTACTGGCCCGCCCGCCGCGCCCTGTTGGTGGCAGACGTGCACATCGGCAAGGCCGCCAGCTACCGCGCCCTTCATCAACCGGTGCCCCGCGGCACCACCCAGGCCACACTTGCCCGGCTGGATGCCTTGCTGGCCTCTCATGACTGTGAGCGACTGATCATCCTGGGCGATTTTCTTCATGCCCGAACGGCCCGGGCACCCGCAACGCTGGCCAAGGTGCACCAATGGCGCGAACGGCATGAGAACCTGCACATAGTCCTGCTACGCGGCAACCATGATCGCGACGCGGGCGATCCACCCGCCTCGCTGCGCATCGAGGTGCAGGACGAACCCTGGATATTAGAGCCGTTTGCGCTACAGCACGAACCCCGGCCCCACCCCACCCACCCGGTGTTGGCAGGCCATGTGCACCCGGTCTTCGTCCTGCGCGGCAAGGCCCGCCAGCGCCTGCGCCTGCCATGCTTCCTGATCGACGAAGGCGTGAGCCTGCTACCCGCATTCGGTGAGTTCACCGGCGGCTGGACCATCGCCCCCGATGGTAACGGCCGGGTATACCTGGCTGGCGCAGGGCGCGTCTGGCCGCTGTAAAGCGTTCAGGCTACAGGTGCTGGAGGCGGCTCGTCAGGTAACGTCGGCTCACCCGGCTCTACGGGCTGCGTTTCACCCGGTTCCGCCGGCTGTGGCGTATCGGGGCCAGGTTGGTGGGGCACGCCCCCCGCCTGCATCGGCAGCGGGTGCGCCAGCAATGACCAGGGCAACAACCCGACGTGGTTGGGCTGCAGGCCTGCCAGCTTGGCATTGATTGCGGGATGGAGTTTCATTGGCTGCTCCTGACGTAAGCCGATGCACATCATGCGCACCGGCATTACTGCGTTGGAGTGCCAAAGGCACGGGTAATTCCCCGCGTTTGTCGGCTCAGGTACGGGGCAGGGTAACGCCGCGCTGGCCCTGGTATTTGCCGCCACGGTCCTTGTATGACACTTCGCACTCTTCGTCCGACTGCAGGAACAGCATCTGTGCCACGCCCTCGTTGGCGTAGATTTTCGCCGGCAGCGTGGTGGTGTTGGAGAATTCCAGCGTCACATGGCCCTCCCACTCGGGTTCCAGCGGGGTGACGTTGACGATGATGCCGCAACGGGCGTAGGTGCTCTTGCCAAGGCAGATGGTCAGCACGTCACGCGGAATGCGGAAGTACTCGACGGTGCGGGCCAGGGCGAAGGAGTTCGGCGGGATGATGCACACGTCGCTCTTGATATCGACGAAGCTGCCGGCATCGAAGTTCTTGGGGTCGACGGTGGCCGAGTTGATATTGGTGAAAACCTTGAATTCGTCGGCGCAGCGCACGTCGTAGCCGTAGCTGGAAACACCGAAGGAAATGACCCGGCTGTCCTGTTCGCCGCGTACCTGGCGCTCGACGAACGGTTCGATCATGCCGTGTTCCTGCGCCATGCGGCGAATCCACTTGTCCGATTTGATGCTCATGGCGGGGGTGTCCTGAAGAGTTGCGTGGTAAAAATCGTGATCGGCATCTTACCGGTCCCGGCGCCGAGGTTAAAGTTCTATGCCGCATCCCGCGCCAGGCGGAGGCTGCAGCCGCCGTCGATCCGAATTTGCCTAAAGCACCTTCAGACCATTGGCAGGTTGCGGAAAGTGGGGTAAGGTGACGCCACTGTGCTGCACGTGACACCGAGAATCTCTAGTTTGATGCACGATCCTGATCGGCCCATCGCTGAATTTTCTGCTCTCTTTGCGCTCAGTCCCGGGCAGGGTTTTTCCTGACCGTTATCAAATTGTCCAAGGAGACAGAAAAATGTCCAATCGCCAATCCGGTGTTGTCAAGTGGTTCAACGATGAGAAGGGCTACGGCTTCATCACCCCTCAGTCGGGCGACGACCTGTTCGTGCACTTCAAAGCCATCCAAGCTGACGGCTTCAAAACCCTGAAAGAAGGCCAGGCTGTTACTTTCGTCGCTACCCGCGGCCAGAAAGGCATGCAGGCTGAAGAAGTTCAGATCGCCTAAGTCGATCTCGCTTCCTAGCTTTCAAAAAAACCCGCCTTCTGGCGGGTTTTTTTATGCCTGACTGAAAGACCGAGTCGCCTTCTTCGCGGGTGAACCCGCTCCCACAGGACCGCGCGGCATTTGAAGGCTGCGCCGTACCTGTGGGAGCGGGTTTACCCGCGAAGAAGGCAACTCGGCCTGACAGATCAATCTTCGCTGATGGTAATGCTCGGCATCGCCGGTGCCGCCGCTTCTTGCAAGACGATCCGTGCACCCACCTGGCGGGCCAGCTCCTGATAGACCATGGCAATCTGGCTTTCCGGCTCGGCAATCGCCGTGGGCTTGCCGCTGTCGGCCTGCTCGCGGATCAGCATCGACAACGGCAACGATGCCAGCAGGTCGACGCCATACTGACTCGCCAGCTTCTCACCACCGCCTTCGCCAAACAGGTGTTCCGCATGGCCGCAGTTCGAACAGATATGCACAGCCATGTTCTCGACCACGCCGAGCACCGGGATGTTGACCTTGCGGAACATCTCCACGCCTTTCTTGGCATCCAGCAATGCCAGGTCCTGCGGGGTGGTAACGATCACAGAACCGGCCACCGGCACCTTCTGCGCCAAGGTCAGCTGGATATCGCCGGTGCCCGGCGGCATGTCGATCACCAGGTAATCCAGGTCGTCCCAAGCCGTCTGGGTCACCAGTTGCAGCAGCGCACCGGAAACCATCGGGCCACGCCAGACCATCGGCGTGTTGTCGTCGGTGAGGAACGCCATGGACATGACTTCCACGCCATGGGCCTTGATCGGCACAAACCACTTCTGGTCACGGATCTGTGGGCGGGTGCCTTCAGCAATACCAAACATCACGCCCTGGCTCGGGCCGTAGATGTCGGCATCGAGAATACCCACCCGCGCGCCTTCACGGGCCAGGGCCAAGGCCAGGTTGGCCGCTGTGGTCGACTTGCCCACCCCACCCTTGCCCGAGGCCACGGCGATGATGTTCTTGACGTTGGCCATGGCCGGTACCTGGGCCTGGGCCCTGTGCGCGGCCACCTGGCAATCGATCGACACCTGGGCGCTGCTGACACCCTCGAGGTTGCCGATGGCGGTCTGCAGCACCTGGGCCCAGCCGTTCTTGAACAGCCCTGCGGCATACCCCAACTGCAACTGCACGCTGACCTGCCCGCCCTGGATATCGATGGCGCGCACGCAACCGGCGCTGACCGGGTCCTGGTTCAGGTAGGGGTCGGTGTACTGGCGAAGCACGCCTTCGACGGCGGCACGGGTGACGGCACTCATGGACACTCCCATTGGCAAACTTGATGTAGAACAGGCGCCTATCCTAACCCGTCAATCGTCAGCAGATGCGCATGCGGGGTGAAATATCTTCGCCAGCCCTTTATAGTGGCCGATCATCCTCATTTTTACCCCGTAGCCAGATAAGTAGCCGAGCCACCATGTCCGAGCCACGTCAGATTCTCGTCACCAGCGCCCTGCCCTATGCCAATGGATCAATCCATCTTGGCCATATGCTCGAGTACATCCAGACAGACATGTGGGTCCGCTTCCAGAAAATGCGCGGCAACCAGTGCATCTACGTCTGCGCCGACGACGCCCATGGCTCGGCCATCATGCTGCGTGCCGAAAAGGAAGGCATCACCCCGGAACAGCTGATCGCCAATGTCCAGGCCGAGCATACCGGCGACTTCGCCGACTTCCTGGTGGAGTTCGACAACTTCCACTCCACCCACAGCGAAGAAAACCGTGAACTGTCGAGCCTGATCTACACGCGCCTGCGTGAAGCCGGGCACATCGCTACCCGCTCGGTGACCCAGTACTTCGATCCGGAAAAGGGCATGTTCCTGGCCGACCGCTTCATCAAGGGCACCTGCCCCAAGTGCGCGGCCGAAGACCAGTACGGCGACAACTGTGAAAAATGCGGCGCCACCTACGCGCCCACCGAGCTGAAGAACCCCAAATCGGCGATTTCCGGTGCCACCCCGGTACTGCGTGATTCCCAGCACTTCTTCTTCAAGCTGCCAGACTTCCAGGCCATGCTGCAGCAGTGGACCCGCAGCGGCACCCTGCAGGACGCGGTGGCCAACAAGCTGGCCGAATGGCTGGATTCCGGGCTGCAGGAGTGGGATATCTCCCGTGACGCGCCGTACTTCGGCTTCGAAATCCCGGGCGAGCCGGGCAAGTACTTCTACGTATGGCTGGACGCGCCAATCGGCTACATGGCCAGCTTCAAGAACCTGTGCGCACGCCGCCCCGAGCTGGACTTCGACGCCTTCTGGAAGGAAGACTCCAAGGCCGAGCTGTACCACTTCATCGGCAAGGACATCGTCAACTTCCACGCCCTGTTCTGGCCCGCCATGCTAGAAGGCGCCGGCTTCCGCAAGCCGACTGCGGTCAACGTGCACGGCTACCTGACCGTCAACGGCGCCAAGATGTCGAAGTCGCGCGGCACCTTCATCAAGGCCCGCACCTACCTTGACCACCTGCAGCCGGAATACCTGCGTTATTACTATGCAGCCAAGCTGGGCCGAGGCGTCGACGACCTGGACCTGAACCTGGAAGACTTCGTGCAGAAGGTCAACTCCGACCTGGTTGGCAAGGTGGTCAACATCGCCAGCCGCTGCGCCGGGTTCATCCACAAAGGCAATGAAGGCGTGATGGTGGCCGGCGATGCCGCACCGGAGCTGACCGAAGCATTCCTGGCCGCTGCCCCGTCTATCGCCGAAGCCTATGAAGGCCGCGACTTCGGCCGCGCCATGCGCGAGATCATGGCGCTGGCCGACCGCGCCAACGCCTGGATTGCCGACAAGGCACCGTGGTCGCTGGCCAAGCAGGAAGGCAAGCAGGATGAAGTGCAGGCCATCTGCGCCCAGGGCATCAACCTGTTCCGTCAGCTGGTGATCTTCCTCAAGCCCGTGCTGCCCGTGCTGGCCGCCGACGCCGAAGCCTTCCTCAACGTTGCCCCGCTGGCCTGGAACGACCACCAGTCGCGCCTGGAAAACCACCAACTGAACCCGTTCAAGGCACTGATGAGCCGCATCGAACCGGCCAAGGTCGAAGCCATGGTCGCAGCCAGCAAGGAAGACCTGCTGGCCGCCGAAGCCAAGGCCCCGGCCGGCAACGGCGAGCTGACCAAGGACCCGCTTTCGGCAGAAATCGAGTTCGACACCTTTGCTGCCGTTGACCTGCGCGTGGCACTGATCGTCAAGGCCGAAGCCGTCGCGGGCGCCGACAAGCTGCTGCAACTGACCCTGGATATCGGTGACGAGCGCCGCAACGTGTTCTCCGGCATCAAGTCGGCTTACCCCGATCCGTCCAAGCTGGAAGGCCGCCTGACCATGATGGTTGCCAACCTCAAGCCACGGAAGATGCGCTTTGGCGTGTCCGAGGGCATGGTCATGGCCGCCGGCCCTGGCGGTGAAGAAATCTACCTGCTGAGCCCGGACAGCGGCGCCAAGCCAGGCCAGCGCATCAAGTAACGCCCCTGCCCCGGCCCTCGTGCCGGGGCAGTTCCTTCTGCGCCTTGCTTGCCGGACAATCACCCTGATTCCCGGCTATCGTCATCTCATGAACGACTACATCCTGGTCCTGATCAGCGCCGCGCTGGTCAATCACCTGTGCCTGCTACAACCGTCAGCCCCCAGGCTGCACCTGCATGTGCACGGCCTGGCCTGCGCGCTGTGCATTGCGCTGGGCGTGATCGGTGCCCAGTTGCTGATGCGAGGGGTACTTGCCCCGTTGCACATCCACGACCTTGCCCTGTTCGTGCTATTGCCCTGGCTGGCATTGCTTGCCTGGGGTGTGCCGTGGCTGCTGGATAAATGGCGCCCGACCTGGCCCGTGACGAGGTTGCCAGCCCTGCTCTTGAGCAATGCCGTGGCGCTGGGGCTGGCGCTACAGCAGACCAGCGACGACAGCACGTGGCCCGCCCTTCTGCTGCAAGCCTTGCTGGCCGGGGGTGGCTTCTGGCTGGCACTGGTCTTGTTCACTGACCTGCGCCAGCGCAGTGCCCATGCCGATATCCCCGGCGTGCTGCGCGGCCTGCCTATCGAACTGATCGGTGCCGGGGTAATGGCCATGGCATTTTCCGGTTTCAATGGGTTGTTTGCACAATGAATACCAGCCCTGACCCGCGACTACGCACCAGCATGGGCCTGGTCTTGCTGGCCTGCATACCTGGCCTGCTGACACTGCTGTGGCTGCACGGCTGGGGTTTGCTGTTGAACCTGTTGCTCTGCGCCAGTGCCGCCCTGCTGTGCGAAACCCTGCTGCTGGCAATGCGCGGGCAAACGCTGAAGCCAGCGCTTGGCGACTGCAGCGCACTGGTAACCGCCGTGTTGCTGGCGTGCGCCCTGCCCCCCCTGGCCCCGTGGTGGTTGCCGGTGGTGGCCACAAGCGTTGCCATCGGCATCGGCAAGCAGGCCTTTGGCGGTGTCGGACGCAACCTGTTCAACCCGGCCATGGTCGGTTATGCCTTCGTGTTGCTGAGCTTCCCGTTACAGATGAACCACTGGCCAGGGCCCGCACCCGGCCTGCTGGATACCCTGCATCAGGTGTTTGCGGGTAACGATCACATCGATGCCTGGGCCCGCCCTACGCTGCTCGACGGCCTGCGCCACAACCGCAGCCTCACCATGGATGAACTGTTCGCCAGCCACCCGGGCTTCGGCAGTATGGGTGGGAGGGGCAGCGAATTGGCCAACCTGGCGTTCCTGCTCGGCGGCCTGTTTCTGCTGCAGCGCAAGGTGATCAGCTGGCATGCTCCTGCGGGCTTGCTGGCAGGGCTATTCGTGTTCAGCCTGTTGGGCTGGAACGGTTCGGGGTCGGACTCCAACGGCTCACCGTTGCTGCACCTGCTCTCCGGCTCGACCATGCTGGCGGCGTTCTTCATTGCCACCGAGCCCGTCTCCGGCCCCAAAAATGAGTGGGCCAGGCTGTGCTTTGGCCTGGGAGCAGGGCTGCTGATCTACCTGATTCGCACCTGGGGCAGCTACCCGGATGGCACAGCATTCGCCATCCTGCTGATGAACCTCGTGGCGCCGAGCCTAGAGCGCCTGGCCCTGCAGCGCCAGCAGGCCGCCCGATGAACAACCTGGCGCGAAATGCAGGCCTGCTGCTGCTCACCGGGGCACTGGCCGTGTCTGCCACGCTGGCATGGCGACAATGGACCGGTACTGCCATTGCCAGCGCCGAGAAGCAACTGCAAAGCCGCCAACGATTGGCGGTGCTGCCTGAAGGCAGTTACGACAACCAGCCACTGGACACGCCCCTTCCAAGGCCCGCCGCACAGCGGCCAAACAGCCGTATCCTGGCAGCTTACCGGGCAATGCGGGCAGGCGAGCCAACCGCAATCATCCTGATCACGCAGGCCCAAGGCTATGCCGGGCCGATCGTGCTGAGCATTGCCATCGCCACAGACGGCCGACTGATCGGCAGCCAAGTGGTCGAGCAACAGGAAAGCCCTGGGTTGGGCGCCCGCCTGGCAGACCCGCAGGTGGACTGGTTGGGGCAGTTTGCCAACCGTCAGTTGCGCGACCGCTGGGCGTTGAAGCGGGACCAGGGTGACTTCGACCAACTGGCTGGCGCAACCGTGACCTCACGGGCAGTGATCACAGCATTACAGGAAGCCCTGACCTATTTCGACGAGCAGCGCAGCATGCTGCTGGAGGGCACCGCGCATGAATAGCTTCTACTGGCTGGCCGCATGCCTTGTGCCCGTACTTGGCGCCACCAGAACGCTGCGTGAGGGCGCTGCCATCGGCGTGTGCGCGATAGTGATCAGCAGCTTGCACCAGTTGCTGCTGGCCCCCTTGCGCCAGCGGCTGGCCACCTGGGCATACGTGCTGGCAAGCCTGCTGCTATTGGCGGCCCTGGCAAGCTGCCTGCAACTGGCCCTGCGGGCGTGGCTACTGCCACTGGCCATTGCCCTCGGCCATTATCCTGCGCTGCTTTGCCTGCAATGCCTGGCTTTCGACCACCTGTTGCCTGGCCAGGGCCGCTGGCGCCTGCTCGCCAGGCACCTTGGCGCCGTGCTTGCCATCTGCCTGCTGCTCGGCGCCTTCCGCCAATGGTTGGCCGATCTGACCGGGCTGCACCTCGCCAGCCTGGCCCCGGGCGCGCTGCTACTGCTCGGACTGCTGCTGGCCTTGTACAATCGCCTGCGTCCGGGCTCAGCCCACTCACGTCGTCAAGGAAAGCTCTGATTTCATGAATGCCGCCAAACGCCTGGAGATCTTTCGCAGGCTGCACGAAGACAACCCAGACCCGAAGACCGAACTGGCCTACACCACCCCGTTCGAACTGCTGGTCGCTGTGACGCTGTCCGCGCAATCCACCGACGTCGGCGTCAACAAGGCCACCGCCCGCCTGTTCCCCGTCGCCAATACCCCCGAGGCCATCTATGCCCTGGGCGTCGCCGGCCTGAGCGAATACATCAAGACCATCGGGCTTTACAACAGCAAGGCCAAGAACGTCATCGAAGCCTGTCGGCTGCTGGTCGAGCAGCACGGCAGCCAGGTGCCACAAACCCGCGAAGCTTTGGAGGCATTGCCCGGCGTGGGCCGCAAGACCGCCAACGTAGTGCTGAACACTGCATTCCGCCAACCGACCATGGCAGTGGATACCCATATCTTCCGGGTCAGCAACCGCACGGGCATTGCGCCGGGCAAGACGGTGCTGGAGGTGGAGAAGAAATTGGTCAAGTTCGTGCCAAAGGACTACCTGCTCGACGCCCATCACTGGTTGATCCTGCATGGGCGTTATGTGTGCCAGGCACGCAAGCCAAGGTGCGGCAGTTGCCGGATCGAAGACTTGTGCGAATACAAGCACAAGACCAGCGACGATTGAGCCGATAGCTCAAACCGCTCGCGGCGATTGAAAAAATCTTTTTTACCGACGTCAGCTTTCTGGTTATAAGGACGGCCAATGGCCCCTTGGCTTGGAGCGACTCATGAGCACCGATAAAGACGACCTGTCGATCGAAGATGATTTTGTTGCCACAGAAGATGAAGCGGAACCCCAGGTGGAGAGCGCAAAGACCAATCTGAGCAAACGCCGTACCATCGACAACATGCTGGAAGAACGGCGCCTGCAAAAGCAGTTGGCCGATTTCGACTACGACTTGTAGCGCTGCTCGGGAGCCTAGGCAAAGCCTCCTGAATGGAGGCTTTGCGGCCTGGCAGTCAGTTGAGACCTTGCCGCTGCGCCAGCTCGATCAGGTCAACCAGCGACCGTGCATTGAGTTTGAGCAACAGCCGGGACTTGTAGGTACTGACCGTCTTGTTGCTGAGGAACATGCTGTCGGCAATTTCCTTGTTCGAGCGCCCTCGCGCCAGCTGTTGCAACACGGTCATCTCGCGCGCCGAGAGACGGTTGACCATATCCGTCTCGCTACCCCCTCCCCTGCCTCGCGACGCATGAAGGGCCTGGTTGGGAAAGTAGCTGTAACCCGACAGCACGGCCTTGATAGCGCTCAGCAGCTCGGTGAGTTCCTGCTGCTTGCACACGTAACCTGATGCACCCGCCTGCATGCAGCGCATCGAGAAGTTGCCGGGGGCCTGCGACGTCAGCACCAGCACCTTGCTGCACGGGCTGAAGGTTGCCATGCGCGCGATCACCTCCAGGCCATCCAGTCTGGGGATGCCAATATCGAGCACCACGATATCCGGCAGGTGTTGCCGTGTGAGTTGCAGTGCAGCCACCCCGTTGTCGGTCTCCGCCACGACGTCATACCCATGCCGCTCCATCAGCATGCGCACGGCCAGGCGGATGACCGGATGATCATCCACGATAAGCACTTTATTCATGCGATATCCATTGATTCATTATTTTTGCGTTGGCACGCCACGATAACCGACAGGGCGCCCGATGGCGCAGCGAATTCCCGACGAAACTCATGAGCAGAAGAAACTTACATCACTTACGGAAACTTCCTACAAATAACGGGTGCAGTTGTAACAACTAACATCTTTATTACCAAACGGACGGTAGCATTCGGCCGCACGTGCGCACCAGTTGAAAGCTGACGCTCTCTTGAAGACAAATCCACTTCAAACAAGATGAAAAATCAAAGCCTCCAGGCTATTTGGCGATTATTCCTCATTCGGAAATCAATCCAGTCTTTAGTTGAGCGCAACGGTAAGGTAAAGATGGGGAAAACCGCTGGAGACGGCCCAAATGACCCAAGCACAACCTGTCGCCCCGCTGACGATCATTGCCATCTTCGCGGGCATTATCGAAGCCTCGGCCCTTGCGACACTGCCGTTTCTCAGCGAGTCCAGCCAAACGCTCTACACCTGGTTTCTTGTGGGCTTCCCGTTCTTTCTGACTGCACTGTTTTTCCTGACACTCAATTTCAACTACAAGTCGTTCTACAGCCCGTCACCCGACAGAATGTCGTACGACAATACGCAGCCTACAAACACCGTGGCCACCCCTGCCATGGCCAGCGCTGCCCGCGAAGGGGTGCAGGGCGAGCCTGTCACGTTCATGTTTTCCGGCCCCGACGCCAACCGCATGATGGAGCAGCAAGTCCTCTCTGCACTTGCCCACCCCCCGCTGCCGGCGCGAACCTGGCGCTTTTGCAACCTGGACAGATGCCAATGTGCGCAACTGTCGATCAGTGCACTTGAGGGCGATGTCGTGAATGACGAGCGCTGAACCCGGGCACTTTCTGCACCCATAAAAAAACCCCGGCCTGGGCCTAATGCCAGTCAGTTAAGACTGAGACATTGACCTTTATCCCTAAGGCCGCAAAATCCGATGCTTGGAAACGAGCATCGGATTTTTTTATGCGCCTGTCACAAGCCCTGTCCCTCACTCACGAAATG
>NZ_JAFBKA010000034.1:0-69512 GCF_022760795.1 Pseudomonas sp. BP01 | reverse complement strand
AGGACCGCGCTGCAGGCCCCATCCTGGGGCCCAGCGCTTGACGGGCATCCATGCCCGTCACCTCCCTTCGCAAGCCCTGCGCTCGGCCTCCTGAAGTCGCAATCTGCGTCGCCTGGACTATCGCGCGCTTAGAAGCAAAAGCCGAAGCAAGAGCAAGAGCAAGAGCAAGAGCAAGAGCAAACGGAGGGGAACCCGGCGAACCCAGCCGGCCTCTCAATTCAAAGGGCTTCTTGAGAGGATGCCGCACATGAAATGCCTGATGCCTTGGTTAATCGCAGCCAGCCTGGCAGGCTGCGGCGAAACAGCCCTGTTGAGCGTAAACGAGGGCAGCGGGCCAACCCCTAGCCTCCCCGCTCCGGTCAAAACACTGATCCCCACCGTAAACATCGCCCCCGCCGTCGGCTGGCCAAAAGGCAGCAAGCCGACCGCAGCACCAGGCACGCAGGTCGAAGCCTTCGCCAGCGGCCTCGACCACCCACGCTGGCTCTACTTGCTGCCCAACGGCGATGTGCTGGTGGCCGAGACCAACGCGCCACCCAAGCCCGAAGATGGCAAGGGCATCCGCGGCTGGGCAATGGGCAAGGCGATGAAACGCGCCGGCGCGACCGTACCCAGCGCCAACCGCATCACCCTGCTGCGCGATGCCAACCACGATGGGGTGGCAGAAATCCGCAGCCCTTTCATCGAAGGGCTCAACTCACCGTTCGGCATGACGCTGGTGGGCAAGGATTTGTACGTGGCCGACACCGACAGGTTACTGCGCTTCCACTATGAAGCAGGCGTCATGCAGATTACCGAAAAGGGCCAAGCGGTGACCGAGTTGCCTGGCGGGCCGCTGAACCATCACTGGACCAAGAACGTGATCGCCAGCCCCGACGGCAAGAAGCTTTACGTGACGGTTGGCTCTAACAGCAACGTCGGGGAGAACGGTATGGAGAAGGAACAAGGGCGCGCCGCTATCTGGGAAGTGGACCCGGCAAGCGGCAAGCACCGGCTGTTCGCCACCGGCCTGCGCAACCCCAATGGGCTGGCTTGGGAGCCGTACAGCAACGTCTTGTGGACAGCAGTCAACGAGCGTGACGAAATCGGCAGCGACTTGGTGCCCGACTACATCACATCTGTAAAAGAGGGCGGCTTCTACGGCTGGCCCTACAGCTACTACGGGCAACATGTGGACGAGCGCGTGCAGCCGCAGGCTCCGCAGAAAGTAGCCCAGGCGCTGAAACCGGATTATGCGGTTGGCCCGCACACCGCATCGCTAGGGCTGGCGTTCATCGGGCCCGGCGTATTACCGGCGCCTTTTGAGCAAGGAGCACTGGTCGGCCAGCATGGCTCGTGGAACCGCAAGCCGCACAGTGGCTACAAGGTGATATTCGTGCCGTTCGACCGTTCAGGCAAACCTGCAGGTCAACCCATCAATCTGCTCACAGGTTTTCTGGATAGTCAGAACAAGGCGATGGGGCGGCCGGTGGGCGTGATCAATGATGGTCGCGGTGGGGTATTGGTGGCCGACGATGTCGGCAATGTCGTCTGGCGAGTCAGCAAGAACGCCAAGCACGGTATGAACCTGGGTACTGCTGCTCAAGCTATTCCCGGCAGCAGTATCTACTGATAATTCCGGCATCAGGCCGGGAAAAAACGTTGCGCCAACGTAGGTGTACGGAACTGCGCCCTATAGGCGGCCTCATCGAAAGGCAGCCCCGTGCGCAAGTCATAGACAGGGCCTGAGGCAGGCTTGCCGGTTTGCCCCAGGGTCACTTTGATGAAGCGGTAATGCTCACCATACACCTGCTCCAGGCCCTCGATGCGCAAGTAGTGACCCGGTAGCATCAGCGATTCGCCCTCTTTCCAGTAGATGGAAAACGCGCTGATCGGCGTTGCCCCCCGGTAACGGCCGGCCGCCAACTCGAACACCACCGAACTGTCATCGAAAAGTCCAGGCAAACCACCCGGCGCCTGGGCGAAGGGCAAGCAGGCGAACTCGGTGACCTTGTAGGGGTTTTCAGTGAATGAAGTCAGGTCACTATTGACCAGCACATCACCCACTCGCAGCTGGCCATTTCTGTAGTGCTCGCCACCGGTACCTCGCGAGCGGTGCCCCCCGCGATACAAGGTCACCTCGTTGCTTTTGGGGAGCAACCCCAGGCTATCGGCCAGATCAGTGATGTAGCTGTCTTCGTCTCCGTACTGGTAACGCCCCGAGCGGAACACATCGTTCACGGTGGACTCGTTGCTGGTGTACCACTCGACCAGCGCATTGAAATACTCATGCCCATAGCGATAGGAATAGTAGGGCCGGCCACCAACCTTGACGCAATCCAGGCCACGCTCATCAAGGTCCGGCGCCTGCCCGGCCGGCAACTCGGCCACAGGCCAATTCTCCAGCAATGTTGTCTGGCGCTCCAGAGCCCCTTCAGCCAGCCGCGTGCTCAATGCGTCGTCGGTGGCCATGTAGGTATCCCAGAACGGCGAGGAAGCACTGGGCATTCCTTCCACAGCCGGAGGGCTGCCGCCAAGCAACCGGGGCGGGGCCAGCAGCTCCCACTCACCCGCCGTATTCAGACGTATGGGGTTGAGCGGGCCGAAGGCATACGGGTTATCAACGGGCACCACCAACCAGGCAGCCAGCTCATGGCTGTACCGCACCCGGTAAGGAAGGCCATTCAATGTTACCCAGCACTTGCCATCGTCAGTCATGCGAATGCCACGCAGGCGCCCGCTCAAGCCCAACTCACCACCCACCAGTGCGTTGGTCTCCTGGCCCTCCACCGAGAGCGTGGCACTGGCGCTTGCCTGCCAGTGCTCCAGGGCAATGCCTGTTTCATGGGGCGGTGCCGGTTTTGCAACGGACACCAGGCTAGACCGTGCAGTTACATCCAACAGGTTGAGGCTTGCGAACAGGCTGTCGATAACTGCCGAACGCAGCGCCCGCTTGCGCGATTGCGCATCTGCCGCGAGCAGGGCTTCGTCTATATCCAGGGCCACCTTGGCCACACCCGCGCCGAGCAACATCAGAGATATTGGCCAGCCCAAAGGAACGAACCCGCCGAAGACCCCTATGAATGCAGACAGATAACCGCTGAGCATTGCCTTGCGCAGGCTTGCGTTGTCCCGCATCAGTTGCGCATTGCGGCGCATCTCGGCGCTCGCCTGCTCGGTGATGTAGGTGAAAAAGTCACCTTTGAGCGGACGCTCGAAAAGCTTGAGTGCGATCAGTGCCGCCTCATCCGAGCGGCTGTCGGCGATGCCCTTCAGATGTATCTTGGTCAACTGCCGCCCGACCCTGTCGTGCGGGTTGCTGTGCACGCCTGCGACAAAACTGTCCAGTGCCTGCGGGGTTTGCAATAGCGCTGCCAGCCAACTGGCCATTGCCAGCTCGGAATCGAATGCCATGAGCGCTTCAGCGTGCCACGGCAAGTACACCAGCACCCGCCCACCTTGAGCATGCAAGCTGAACAGGCATCCCCTGTCCCCTTCGCTAAACACGTAGCGACGGACCGACAACGCCTGCTCGTTGTTTTCCTGACGCAGCTTCTCAAGCGTGGGCAGTTCATCGTCCGCCAGCGTGTTATCTACCATGGCACGCAACTGCCGCCAGTCGGACTGCGAGATCCGCTCGCCGCTCAGGGCACGTGCACCTTCACCCAGCAGGTTGGCTTTGGCCAATACTCGAAAGTGGGTCCCGTGGGCCGTCCAGAAGCGCTCGACCTCCTCGCGATAAAGCGTTGCGAAGTCCAGCGACCACAGGTCCTGCTGCACCACGCTGCCAAGCATGCGGATTTCATTACGCTCATCGTAGAACGCCGCGTGAGGCCCCTGCCAATAGAAGCCTCCGCGCAGGTCCAGCTCATCGGCAGCATCCTGGAAGTACACATCGAACCGCTCTATCACCAGCTCGGTAAACACCAGCGACTTCTGCGGTGGCCCGTTGTGCTGCCACCCCGTAAAACTGCGGCTGCTGGAGCTTTCCGTGTTGAACTGGTGCCACCAGACAAACCGCGGGTCCATGTGATGACCGGTGTGCTTGTAGACGATCTGCTCCGCGTGCCTGCTCGCCAGCAGGTAGGCATCAGGGTAATCACGCAGCACTTCATCGGCCAACCGCAGCAACGGGATCACAGTATCTGCAACCTCGAGGCTACGTCGGGTTTGTTCTTCAATATTGCTCATGGCCCACCCCAGACGACACCCAAAGGCGACATCCTGGTATTTCCATGGCGTGAGTAGCAGTAGGTAAGAACTACCGGGGAGAGGTGTGGTGTAGCTATGAAGGGCGAGGCGCCGCACCGCGGGCGTTGAAAGACATCTGCAGAAGCAGCGCTGAACTGCTTCTGAGGTATGTCACTCAACGGTGTCAGGGGTTCTGTGCCAGATGCCCTTGCGGAATCACGCGCTTGGCCTGCAGGTAAGCCTTGGCCCAGTAGCTGTTGGACAAGTAGTCCAGACGAACCGTACCGCCCGTTGAAGGCGCATGCACGAAGCGCCCTTCCCCTACATAAATGCCTGCATGACTGACCTGGGAACCGCCACTGGTGGCAAAGAACACCAGGTCGCCGGATTGCAGTGCCTTGGCATCCACCGTCGGTGCGCGCATGACAATCATCTCCCGCGTCGAACGCGGCAAGCTGATACCGGCAGCATCACGGTAGACGTACTTGATCAAACCGCTGCAGTCGAAGCCGGAGTCTGGGGTGTTGCCGCCCCAGCGGTAGGGCGTGCCCACCAGGCCAATGGCGCGGATCAATACGTCGTCGGCAATCGGCGAAGGGGTGGGCTGGCTATAGGAAACCTGCGGCTGAACCACAGGGGCCGGCGCAGGCGCACGGCTGGAGCAGGCAGCAAGCAATGCTGTCAGGGAGAGAAATGCAAAGCGCGCCATCTTTATCATGGCCAGAACATCCTGTCTGAGACCGCTACGCCGCAGCCGAAAAGAGTTGAGAATTTAGATTAGACGCTTTCTGTAAATGCGCACGGCGGCGAGCTTTTTTTCAAAAGCATCGCCGCCGTAGCAGGGTATATCATTTAGCTATCAGTTACGCGCGATGTTGGTCGGCGCCATGGCCAAGGCACGCTTGGCTTCAATGAAGGTCTTGCTCCAGTAGCGGTCACCGAGGCTGTCGATGCGCACGCCACCGCTGCGGCGGCTGCTGGAGTGGATGAACTGGTTGTCACCCAGATAGATGCCGGCATGGCTGACGCGGCCGCGGCCATTGGTGCTGAAGAACAGCAGGTCACCTGGCTTGAGCTTGTTGCGGGCCACTTTCGGGGCATCGACGTTGATCATTTCACGCGTGGAGCGCGGCAAGGTCATGCCCGCCTCTTCGCGGAACAGATAGCCGATGAAACCACTGCAGTCGAAACCGGACTTTTCCGAGGTACCACCGAAGCGGTAACGGGTGCCGATCAACGACATGCCGCGCTCGAGAATGCTGTCCGCCAGGACTGGCAGCTGGTAAGGCTTGCTGCTGCTGGAGAAAGCCTGCAGGTCATCTTCAGTGGCCAGCTCTTCCGGTTCGCCGAAGACCGACGAGGACGAGGCTTTGGCCTTGATTGCCGATTGTGCGGCGATCGGGGTATGACCCTGGGTCTGCGGCTCTGAATGAGAAGCTGGGCCTTGGGCCGCGCAGCCAAAAAGCAGGGTCACGAGTGCGAGTGGCACGAGGGGTGCGAAGCGCTTTAGCATGGGCACGACCGTGTCTGTAATCCTTTAGAGGGGGAAACTATGCCCTCTATCATGGCCATTTGCAAATTTTATCGAAAAAGATGTGACTTTTCTGTTTTGCCGCTCTGGCCCAGCGTTTTCAGGGGGTTACCAGCCCAGCGTTTCCTTAAGGAAAGGGATGGTCAGCTTGCGTTGTGCCTGCAGCGAGGCCTGGTCGAGGCGTTCGAGCAGGTCGAACAGCGCACTCATGCTGCGCGCACCGCGGGTGAGAATAAAGTGGCCGACTTCGTCGGTAAGGTGCAGGCCGCGGCGCGAAGCACGCAACTGCAAGGCACGCAGCTTGTCTTCGTCGGACAGACCACGCATCTGGAACACCAGGGCCAGGGTCAGCCGCGACTTCAGGTCCGGCAGCTTGATCGGCAGCTCCCGTGGCGATGCCGAGGCGGCCAGCAGCAGGCGCCGGCCGCTGTCGCGCAGGCGGTTGAACAGGTGGAACATGGCCTCTTCCCAGTCTGCCTTGCCGGCGATTACATGCAGGTCGTCGATGCACACCAGCTCGTACTGGGCAAGGTAGTCGAGTACCTCCACACCCCGATCGAGCAGTTGCGCCAATGGCAGGTAGACGGCGGGTTCGCCGCGTTGCTGGAAACGATGGGTGGCGGCCTGCAGCAGGTGGCTACGGCCCACACCCTGCTTGCCCCACAGATAGATAAGGCTCTCGGTCCAGCCGGCGTCGGCTTCGCATAGCCGCTCGACGTAACCCAATGCCGCAGCATTGGCGCCCGGATAGTAGTTGATGAAGGTGGCGTCATCGCGCAGGCGCACACCCAGGGGCAACTGGATCGGTGGTTTCATGCTCGCGGGCGGTCGGCAGGACCGCAGGGGGCCTTTGGTGAACAATCTGCAAAGTCTATACCCGCAAAGCTGGGCGCACAATCACGGCAATGGATAGCACAAGCAAAATCAACAAGTTGCGCTATTTTGGGGCTGACATCGAACCCTGTGGGAGCGGGCATGCCCGCTCCCACAGGTTTAGCACAAGCCTGTACATCACAGCTGCGGGTCAATGTCACCGGCATACATGTCCGACTCCTTGTACAGGTCATGCGCATGACGCAGCAGCACCATGATCACCGCCGCCACCGGCAGGGCCAGGAGCACCCCCGTAAAGCCGAACAGCTCACCACCGGCGAGGATGGCAAAGATCACCGCAACCGGGTGCAGACCGATGCGATCACCCACCAGCAGCGGGGTTAGCACCATGCCTTCCAGCGCCTGGCCGACCATGAACACCGCAACGATGCCCAGCATCGGATACAGGTCGCCGCCGAACTGGAACAGGCCGGCCACCAGTGCGGCACCAATGCCGATGATGAAGCCCATGTACGGCACGATGGCCGCAAGCCCCGCGAGCATGCCGATCAGCAGCCCCAGTTCCAGCCCCACCAGCATAAGCCCGGCGGAATAAATGATGCCCAAGGCCACCATCACCATGAGCTGCCCGCGCACGAATGCCCCCAGCACTTCATGGCATTCGCCTGCCAGGCCCATTACTTGCGGCTCACGCTGGCGCGGTAGCAGGCCGCGCAGCTTGCCCATCATCAGGTCCCAATCGCGCAGCAGGTAGAAACCCACCACCGGAATCAGCACCATGTTCGCCAGCCAGGCCATCAACGCCAGGCTCGAAGCGGTGGCCTGGGACAGCAGCATGCCAACGATATCGGTGGTCTGCCCCATATGCGCGCCGATGGCGGCCTTGATCTTGTCGAACTTCCAGAAGCCATCGGCCAGGCCCAGGCGACCCTGCACCCATGGCAGCGCCACTTGTTCGAGCCAATCGAGCATTTGCGGCGCCAGCTCGTACAGGCGCACCAGCTGCTTGGCAAGCATCGGCACCAGCACCAGCAGCAAGGCCATCAGTAACAAGGTGAACAGGCTGAACACCACCACCACACCCCAGGTGCGCGACAGGCCCAGGCGTTCCAGGCGGTCAACCAGCGGGTCGGCCAGGTAGGCCAGCAGGATGCCGACCAGGAACGGCGTAAGAATGTTGTGCAAGCTATAAAGCAGCACAGCGATCAGCAGGGCAGCACCCAGCCAGATCCAGCGACGAACATCGGTCACGGTATGCTCCATTTACCAGCGAAAACGCAGGCCGTCGAACGGCGTGGGCGCAGGCGAGGCCGACGCGGGTTGCTCACCCGCCGTACTCGCTGCCGGGGCTGGCGTGACCGGCACTGCGGGCGCCTGGTCGGCCGGCAGTTCCTGCAACTTGGCCAGGCCAAGCTGCGCGCGCAATTGCTCACGGTTGCCGGTGACGCCATAGGTCAGGGTGGTGCCTTCGGCCATCTGCAGGCGCGGACCGTAGGGCTCAAGCACACGGGCAAGCTCGGCATAACGCTGCAGGCTCATACCCTGCACTTGCACTTGCATCTGGCTGCTGGCGCCCGGGCGGGCGACATAACGCGGCGCCAGGCGGCTGCTGACCGCCAACATCACCGCATCGGCCAAGGCTGCCGGGTCGGCCCCCTCGGCAGTACCTTGCTCACGCTGGTCGCCCAGCCACAACTGCCACTTGCCTTGCCACTTGCCGTCGGCTTCCTGGGCATGTACCGCCAGCAAGGCGTCGGCGCCGTAGCGCTCTGAGGCCTCACGCAGCGGTGCGGGGTTGCTGCCTTCGATCTGCTTGGCATTGGCCACCAGTTGCTCCTGCAGGTCGGCGAGTGGCAGGCGCAGCGGCAGGCCACGGTGCTGGGCGGCACGACGCAGAGGCTGGGCGCTGGCCTGGCCGTCACCGACCAGGCTACTGCCATCGGCACTGTCGTTCAGCCACCAGCCCAGAATCGAGGGCCGATTGCTGCCCCACAGCGCGAGGCCGGCCTTGCGCAGGGCGCGCTCGGTACTGCCCGGGTCGAACTCCACCAGCACCGACTCGGGCGGGCCGGCTTCGCTGCCCACCTGGTTGATGATTTGCTGCGGGTCTTTGCGCAGCGCGGCCAACGCCGGGCTCTGCACTGCCTTTGGGTCGCCGGTCAGGCGCAGCACCAGCGTGTCGAGGGCCTTGGCGGTGGCAGCGGTACGGGCTTCGGCGCCCTGCCCGGTCACCGGCTCGCGTACCTGATAAAGGCCAGAGACATTTTCAGCCTGAGCGGTGGCCGCTATCAGGGCCAGGCAACCGGCTGCCAGAATATTGAAAAAACGCATGGAGGATTCCTGTCCAGTCGAGCACGAAGCTCGCTACTTGCAGCTTATACACATGCAACCACATCAACCACCCTCGGCCCTTTTTCAACAATTTACCGCCCTGCCCGTCGGCCTGAGGATGGCCGCTGCCCGGCAACCCTGATAAAATCGCGCGCCTTCACAGACCACTGATGTTTCAGGCAGCCGCCGCTTACCCGCCGGTCTTGGCCGTCATGGTCGTTTTTAAGAATCCCTCCCTCCTAAAGGCCTGGATCAATGAGCAAGCAACCCTCCCTGAGCTACAAGGACGCCGGTGTAGACATCGACGCCGGCGAAGCACTGGTCGAACGCATCAAGGGCGTGGCAAAACGCACCGCACGCCCTGAAGTCATGGGTGGCCTGGGCGGCTTCGGCGCCCTCTGCGAGATCCCGGCCGGCTACAAGCAGCCAGTGCTGGTCTCCGGCACCGACGGCGTGGGCACCAAGCTGCGCCTGGCGCTGAACCTGAACAAGCACGACAGCATCGGCCAGGACCTGGTCGCCATGTGCGTCAACGACCTGGTGGTGTGCGGTGCCGAGCCGCTGTTCTTCCTCGACTACTACGCCACCGGCAAACTGAACGTTGACGTGGCCGCCACCGTGGTTACCGGCATTGGCGCCGGTTGCGAACTGGCTGGCTGCTCGCTGGTCGGTGGTGAAACCGCCGAAATGCCTGGCATGTACGAAGGCGAAGACTACGACCTGGCCGGTTTCTGCGTGGGCGTGGTGGAAAAGGCCGAGATCATCGACGGCTCCAAGGTTGCCACTGGCGACGCGCTGATCGCCCTGCCGTCTTCGGGCCCGCACTCCAACGGCTACTCGCTGATCCGCAAGATCCTCGAAGTGTCCGCCACCGACATCGAGAACACCCAGCTGGACGGCAAGCCGCTGACCGACCTGCTGATGGCGCCTACCCGTATCTACGTCAAGCCGCTGCTGCAACTGATCAAGAACACCGGTGCCGTGAAGGCCATGGCCCACATCACCGGTGGCGGCCTGCTGGACAACATCCCGCGCGTACTGCCGAAAAACGCCCAGGCCGTGGTCGACGTAGCCAGCTGGCAGCGCCCGGTGGTGTTCGACTTCCTGCAGGAAAAAGGCAACGTCGACGAGCATGAAATGCACCGCGTGCTGAACTGCGGCGTCGGCATGGTCATCTGCGTCGCCCAGGATCAGGTCGAAGCCGCCCTGAACGAACTGCGCGCCGCCGGTGAGCAGCCATGGGTCATCGGCCACATCGCCGAAGCCGCCGAAGGCGCCGCTCAGGTCGAGCTGCAAAACCTCAAGGCACACTGATGCCAAGCAAGACCTGCAATGTAGTGGTGTTGCTGTCGGGCTCCGGCAGCAACCTGCAAGCTCTGATCGACAGCTGCCAAGGCCAGGACAGCCCGGTGCGCATCCGTGCGGTGGTTTCCAACCGCGCCGATGCCTACGGCCTGCAGCGCGCAGCGGCGGCCGGCATCGATACCGCCGTGCTCGACCATACTCAGTTCGACGGCCGCGAGGCCTTCGATGCCGCGCTGGTAGCACGCATCGACGGTTTCGCCCCAGACCTGGTGGTGCTGGCCGGTTTCATGCGTATCCTCAGTGGCGGCTTCGTGCGCCACTATCAGGGCCGCCTGCTCAACATCCACCCGTCGTTGCTGCCCAGGTACAAGGGCCTGCATACCCATCGCCGGGCGCTGGAGGCAGGCGACGCCGAGCATGGGTGCAGCGTACACTTCGTGACTGAGGAACTCGATGGCGGCCCACTGGTCGTACAGGCTGTGGTACCGGTGGCGTCTGAAGACACCGTCGAAAGCCTGGCCCAGCGGGTACACCGCCAGGAACACCTGATCTACCCCCTGGCGGTACGCTGGTTCGCTGAAGGGCGCTTGCGCCTTGGCGAACAGGGTGCATTACTGGATGGCCAGCCGCTGGCGGCCAGCGGTCACTTGATTCGATCCTAGGAGAATTTATGCGTCGCGCCCTGCTCTTGGCTCTCGCCGTGCTTGCTCTGCCCCTTCAGGCAGCTGATCTCAAGCCTTTCTCGGCCAGCTACACCGCCGACTGGAAACAGCTGCCCATGAGTGGCACCGCCGAGCGCAGCCTGGTCAAGAATGCCAACGGTACCTGGGACCTTAACTTCAAGGCTTCCATGATGATCGCCAGCCTGACCGAGCAAAGCACCCTGCGCCTGGAAAACGACACCCTGCTGCCGCAGAAGTACCACTTCGAACGCGGCGGCCTGGGCAAAGCCAAAAAGGTTGACCTGAACTTCGACTGGACCGGCAAGAAGGTCACCGGCAGCGACCGTGGCGATGCCGTCAACTTGCCACTGATCCGCGGCGTGCTGGACAAGTCCTCCTACCAGTTGGCGTTGCAGCATGACGTGGCCGCTGGCAAGAAGAGCATGACCTACCAGGTGGTCGACGGTGACGAGATCGACACCTACGACTTCCGCGTACTGGGTACCGAAAAGGTCACCACCAAGACCGGCCAGGTCGATGCAGTGAAGGTCGAGCGCGTGCGCGACCCAAGCCAGAGCAAGCGCATCACCGAGCTGTGGTTCGCCAAGAACTGGGACTACCTGCTGGTGCAACTGCGCCAGGTCGAGACTGATGGCAAGGAGTATGTGATCGTGCTGCAGGATGGCTCGGTCGATGGCAAGCCGGTGAAGGGTAACTGATTCCGCACTGCCAGCAGCACCCGAAGCCCCGCCCAGTGCGGGGCTTTTTTGTGCCCGGCCTTATGCATTTACCCCTGGCCTGCGCGGAGCCTTGTAGGAGCGGCCTTGTGTCGCGATGGGGCGCGCAGCGGCCCCGCAATCTCGGCCCTGACTCAATATTGCCGGGGCCGCTCTGCGGCCCTATCGCGACACAAGGCCGCTCCTACAAAAAGCCAGGCCGGAAACCGTACATGAAACTTGTTTCATGCCTGTTTTATTTACTTAGCCGGCTAACAAACTCTATAAAGAGGGTGTGCGACACACTGTCGCAGCCAACTGAAGAAGTGGAGTTTACCGATGACAGTCCAAGTAACCGAACGCGACGAATCGAGAATGTCCCACGAAGGCCTGGCCGCTGGCGTGCGGATCTGGGATGTGCACCAACAAGGCCAGCTGGTGGGCATGTTCCACAATGAACACGAAGCCCACCAGTACCGCGCAGAGCTGGAAGTCCTGGAAAGCCAGCGCACCACGCAGTGAGCACTCTTCAAATAAAAAACCCCGCCAAGGCGGGGTTTTTCGTGTTTACCACATGAGATCGTCCGGGATCTTGTAGGCCGCGTACGGGTCGTCCTCGTCCGCTTCCTCGACATGGGTGTTGAGCAGCAGGATACGGTTGGGGTCGCGCTCCTGGATCTTCACCGCCGCCTCACGAGGAATGACCTCATAGCCGCCCGCATGGGCCACGACCGCCAGTGCGCCGTTACTCAACTTGGACCGCATCAGGGCGTTGACGGCAATGCGCTTGACCTTCTTGTCGTCGACGAAGTTGTAGTAATCCTCGGTGTTCAGCTTGGGCAGGCGCGTGGCTTCGATCAACTGCTTGACCTGCGCGGCACGGGCCTTCTGCTCAGCCTTTTCCTGCTGCTGGCGATTCAGCTCTTGGTCGCGCTTGACCTTTTCGGCCATGGCTTCCTTGGCAATGCGCTGTTGGCTGTCGTCGATTTCGACCTGGCCCTTGTGCTCCATGCGCTTCTGTTTCTTTTCAGCTTTGTTGGTCTGCGAGACCTGTTTCTGGTTGACCAGACCGGCTTTGAGCAATTGGTCGCGAAGGGAAAGGCTCATGAATGTTCACTCACTTATGCAACAGCTCAGCCGCAGCTGGGCAGGTTCTTTTCCTGACGCTTGGCTTCACCCCAAAGGGCGTCCAGTTCGTCAAGGTCACAATCTTCAATGGGGCGCCCACTGTCGCGCAATGCCTGTTCGATAAAACGGAAACGTCGCTCGAACTTGCGGTTGGCGCGGCGCAAGGCGTTTTCTGGGTCTTGCTTGAGGTGGCGGGCCAGGTTGACAGCGGCGAACAGCAGGTCGCCAACCTCATCTTCAAGCGCATCGGCATCACCGTCGGCCATGGCCTGCAGTACTTCATCCAGCTCTTCGCGGACCTTGTCCAGCACCGGCAATGCAGCAGGCCAGTCAAAACCGACGGTGGCCGCACGCTTCTGCAGTTTGGCTGCCCGCGACAGGGCCGGCAAGGCTGACGGTACGTCGTCGAGCAGCGACAGTTGCTCGGGCGTGCTTTTCTCGGCACGCTCCTGCGCCTTGATCTCCTCCCAGCGTGACTTGACCTGAGCCTCGTTCAGGCTAGGGGTGTCCAGCGGCGCATACAGCTCGCCGGTGGGGAATACATGGGGGTGGCGGCGGATCAGCTTGCGGGTGATGCTGTCGACCACGCCATCGAACTCGAACCGCCCCTCTTCCCGGGCCAGCTGGCTGTAGTAGACCACCTGGAACAGCAAGTCGCCCAGCTCACCCTGCAAGTGCTCGAAATCGCCGCGCTCGATGGTGTCGGCGACCTCGTAGGCTTCTTCTATGGTGTGCGCAACGATACTCGCATAGTTCTGCTTCAGGTCCCACGGGCAGCCGTATTGCGGGTCGCGCAGACGGGCCATGAGGTGCAGCAGGTCTTCGAGGGTGTAGGTCATCTAGGCAGGTCCTTCGGCGGTGGCTTCTTCGCGGGCTTGCCCGCTCCCACAGGAGGGCTACAGGATCGAGCACCTGTAACGTACCTGTGGGAGCGGATTTACCCGCGAAGCAGGCGCCCCGGTCTCAAGGGGTTCTATTACGCCGCGTCTCGATGATGTTCGGCAACTGCGAAATTCGTCCCAGCAGGCGCCCCAGCGCGTCCAGGCCCGGAATCTCGATGGTCAGCGACATCAACGCAGTGTTGTCTTCCTTGTTCGAGCGGGTGTTCACCGCCAGCACGTTGATCTTCTCGTTCAGCAGCACCTGCGACACATCGCGCAGCAGCCCTGGGCGGTCGTAGGCACGGATGACGATGTCGACCGGATAGGTCTGCACCGGGATCGGCCCCCAGCTCACCTGGATCATGCGCTCTGGCTCCTTGCCTGCAAGCTGCAGCACCGAAGCACAGTCCTGGCGGTGGATGCTCACGCCACGGCCCTGGGTGATGTAACCGACAATGGCGTCGCCCGGTAACGGCTGGCAGCAGCCGGCCATCTGCGTCAGCAGGTTGCCAACCCCCTGGATCTGGATGTCGCCACGCTTGCCGGTACGCGGGCCGGTCGGCTTGCGCGGCACCAGTTCGATCTGCTCGATACGCTCGGGCTCCAGCAACTGCTGGGCGGCGTTGACCAGGTGGGCCAGGCGCAGGTCGCCCGCGCCGAGCGAGGCGAACATGTCCTCGGCAGTCTTGACGTTGGTCTTCTCGGCCAGGCGCTCGAAGTCCACCTGCGGCAAGCCCAGGCGGCTGAGTTCGCGTTCGAGCAAGGTCTTGCCAGCGGCGACGTTCTGGTCACGTGCCTGCAGCTTGAACCAGTGCACGATCTTGGCCCGCGCCCGCGAGGTGGTGACGTAGCCCAGGTTGGAGTTCAACCAGTCACGGCTGGGGTTGCCGTGCTTGCTGGTGATGATCTCCACCTGCTCACCGGTCTGCAGGCTGTAGTTCAGCGGCACGATACGGCCGTTGATCTTGGCACCCCGGCAGTTGTGGCCGATCTCGGTGTGCACACGGTAGGCGAAGTCCAGCGGGGTCGCCCCTTTGGGCAGGTCGATGGCGTGGCCGTCAGGGGTGAACACGTAGACCCGGTCCGGCTCGATATCGACCCGCAACTGCTCGACCAAGCCACCGATGTCGCCCAGCTCTTCGTGCCATTCCAGCACCTGGCGCAGCCAGGAGATCTTCTCTTCGTAATGGTTGGAGCTGGGCTTTACGTCGGTGCCCTTGTAGCGCCAGTGGGCACAAACCCCCAGCTCGGCTTCTTCATGCATGCCGTGGGTGCGGATCTGCACCTCCAGCACCTTGCCCTCGGGGCCGATGACTGCGGTGTGCAGCGAGCGGTAGCCGTTTTCCTTGGGGTTGGCGATGTAGTCGTCAAACTCTTTGGGGATGTGCCGCCACAGCGTGTGCACGATACCCAGCGCGGTGTAGCAGTCGCGAATTTCCGGCACCAGCACGCGCACTGCACGCACGTCGTAGATCTGGCTGAATTCCAGGCCTTTACGCTGCATCTTGCGCCAGATCGAATAGATATGCTTCGCCCGGCCGCTGATGTCGGCATTTACGCCGGTGGCCAGCAGCTCGTTCTGCAGCTGGTTCATCACGTCGCTGATGAAGCGTTCGCGGTCCAGCCGGCGCTCGTGCAGCAGCTTGGCAATTTGCTTGTACTGGTCGGGTTCGAGGTAGCGGAAGGAGAGGTCTTCCAGCTCCCACTTGATGTGGCCGATACCCAGGCGGTGCGCCAGCGGCGCATAGATGTCGAACACCTCACGCGCGACACGCAGGCGTTTTTCGTCGTCGGCGGCCTTGACCGCACGGATCGCGCAGGTACGCTCGGCCAGCTTGATCAGTGCCACACGCACATCGTCGACCATGGCCACGAGCATCTTGCGCAGGTTCTCGACCTGCGCCTGCGAGCCCAGCACCAGCGACTGCCGCGGGCTGAGGCTGGCGCTGATGGCGGCCATGCGCAACACACCGTCGATCAGCTTGGACACCACCGGACCGAACCGCTGGCTGACCTCGGCCAGGGTCACCTTGCCCTCGCGTACCGAACGGTAGATGACCGCGGCCACCAGGGAATCCTGGTCCAGCTTGAGGTCAGCCAGGATTTCGGCAATTTCCAGGCCCGCCTGGAAGCTGGACGTACCGTCCGCCCAGGAATGCTTGGCCGGGTTGCCCTTTTTCTCGATCTCATGGGCAAACTCGCAGGCTTCTTTGAGCGCTGCGCGATCCAGTGCCGAATCGACGCTTACCACATGGTCCAACCATCCTTCGAGATTGATACTGCCGTCGGTGTTGACCGGCTGGTGCACTCTCACCTGTACCATCTTTGTTTTACCTTTCCATACAGCGCACCACGCGGGTGCGCTGGCGATCACCGTGCGGCCGCCATTCCATGGAAGCCGCACCAAGGGGCCAGTCTGCTAGCCCGCTTCGAATAACGCCATGGCCTCGACATGCGCCGTTTGAGGAAACATGTCGAGAATCCCGGCCCTTTTTAACCGGTACCCCTGGCCGACCAGCACCTGCGCGTCTCGCGCCAGCGTGGCCGGGTTGCACGATACGTAGACCAGCCGTTTGGCCTGGAGGCGTGCGATGCCCTGCACCACCTCGAAAGCACCGTCGCGCGGTGGATCCAAGAGTACCGCAGAAAAGCCCTCGGCGGCCCATCCGGCGCCTGCCAAAGGCTGCGATAAATCGGCCTGAAAAAACCGTGCGTTATGCACATTGTTGTTCCGGGCATTGGCCGCGGCCCGATCGACCATGGCCTGTACACCTTCCACCGCCACGACCTCACGCGCCTTGCGGGCCAGCGGCAGGGCGAAGTTGCCCAGGCCGCAGAACAGGTCCAGCACCCGCTCGTCAGCCTGCGGTGCTAGCCATGCCAGGGCCTGCTCGATCATCGCCGTGTTGACCTGGGCATTCACCTGCACGAAGTCACCTGGGCGCCAGGCCAGTTCCAGCTGCCACGGTGCCAGGGCAAAGCCCAGTTGCGCGGCCGGGTCCACCGGCGCCGGCTCACCTTCACCCTGCAGCCACAGCTGGGCATTGGCCTGCTCACAGAACGCCTGCAATTTTGCCAGGTCTTCTGCCTGCAACGGCGCGACGTGGCGCACCAACACCGCGTCGGCGGTGCCACTGAACAGTTCCACGTGGCCCAGCGCCTGAGGTTTGTTCAACGAGCGCAGCACCGTCGGCAGGTGGCGCAAAATCGACTGCAAGGGCTGTACCAGCACCGCGCAGTCGTCGATGGCAATGATGTCCTGGCTGGCTTCGGCACGGAAGCCCACCTCCAGCTGACGCGCCTTGACGTCCCAGCGCACGGCCACACGGGCCCGGCGCCGATAGCCGAATTCCGGCCCGCTCAGGGGTGCGGCCCATTCCTCGGGTTGCACGCCGGCCACCCGCTGCAGTTGCTCGGCCAGGGTACGCTGCTTGAGCGCCAGCTGCGCTTCATGCGGCAGATGCTGCAGGTTGCAGCCACCACAGCGCGCATAATGGCGGCACGGTGCCTCACGGCGTTCGGGGCTGGCCTGCAGCAGCCGCTCCAGGCGGGCCTCGACCACTTTGCCACGGGCGTTGAGCACCCGCGCCTCCACGGCCTCACCGGCCAGGGCACCACTGACGAACCAGGTGCGCCCGTCGAGGAAGGCGATGCCACGGCCATCACCGGCCAGGCGCTCGATGTCCAGGCGCTGCTTCTTGCCCACGGGGACCTGGGGAGTGCGGTTGCCGCCGGCCGGCTGGAAACGCAGGCCGCTGTTGCTTTTTTTCTTGGACATTTAGCTCGGATCAAACAGGCCGGTGGACAGGTAACGGTCGCCGCGGTCGCAAATGATCGCGACCATCACGGCATTTTCCACTTCTTGCGAGAGGCGCAGCATGGCTGCAACCGCACCACCTGAGGACACGCCGCAGAAAATGCCCTCTTCACGGGCAAGGCGGCGGGTGGTTTCTTCGGCTTCCTGCTGCGACATGTCGACCACGCGGTCGACGCGGGCGGCGTCAAAGATTTTCGGCAGGTATTCCTCGGGCCAGCGGCGAATGCCCGGGATAGCAGAGCCTTCCATCGGTTGCAGGCCGATGATCTGTACCGCCGGGTTCTGCTCCTTGAGGTATTGCGAGCAGCCCATGATGGTGCCGGTGGTACCCATGGAGCTGACAAAATGGGTAATGGTGCCCTGGGTCTGCTGCCAGATCTCAGGGCCGGTGCTGTTGTAGTGGGCAATCGGATTGTCGCCGTTGGCGAACTGGTCAAGCACCAGGCCGCGGCCTTCGGCCTGCAGCTTCTCGGCCAGGTCGCGGGCGCCTTCCATCCCCTCCTCCTTGGTCACCAGGATCAGCTCGGCGCCATAGGCGGTCATGGCGGCCTTGCGCTCGGCGGTGGAGTTGTCGGGCATGATCAGGATCATCTTGTAGCCCTTGATCGCCGCCGCCATTGCCAGGGCGATACCGGTGTTGCCGGAAGTGGCTTCGATCAGGGTGTCGCCGGGCTTGATCTGGCCACGCAGTTCGGCGCGGGTGATCATAGACAGCGCCGGGCGGTCCTTCACCGAGCCGGCAGGATTGTTACCTTCGAGCTTGAGCAGGAGGGTGTTGCTGGTTTCACCAGCAATGCGCTGCAGGCGAACCAGGGGCGTATTGCCGACGCAATCGGCGATGGTTGGGTACTGCAAGGTCATGGCGTATTTCACAATCCGGACGGCAGGGGCGCCTATCATACCGGCAAACCCCTCGCGGCCATATCACGCAATCTGTGGTCCATATAGCTACAAGCTATATCGATGATCTGCATCGCCCTCTTCGCGGGCACGCCCGCTCCCACACGTACTCCACTGACCTCAAGAGTAGTGGTGAGCCTGTGGGAGCGGGTGCACCCGCGAAGGGGCCGGCACATGTAACGGCAATCGCATCCACAGCCGCAGCCCATGCTTGCCATTCTGCGCCCACAAGGTCCCGCCCTGGCGCTGAATTGCACTCCGGGCGATGCTCAAGCCCAGGCCAAAACCACCATCCCCCGGCCGAGAACCGTCCAGCCGCGAGAACGGCGCGAAGATCCGCTCCAGGTCCTCTTCTGCCACACCGCCGCCTTCATCCTCCAGCCACAGCCACCAATAACTGCCCTCGCGCTGACCACCCAGGCGCACCACACCCTCGGCCGGCGAGTGACGAATGGCATTGCGCAAGATGTTTTCCAGTGCCTGGGCCAAGTGGTTGAGGTTGCCCTGCACCCAACAGTCGGCCGGTACTTCGCAGCGCAGGCGCGCGGGCGACCAGCCGCTTTCGTAGCTGGCATTCTCGGCCAGCAGTTCCCAAAGCGCGTGGACGTCGATGGGCTCCAGGTTCATCGGCGCACGTTCGGCGTCCTGCCAGGCCAGCTGCAGGGTGTCTTCCACCAACTGCTGCATGCAGTCCACTTCACGGGTCAGGCGTTCGCGCAGGCGCTGCAAGTCGGTTTCGCCGTCGCAGGCCACCCGTAACCGGCTCAATGGCGTGCGCATTTCGTGGGACAGGTCGCGCAGCAACTGCTGCTGCATGGCCACCGTGCCCTGCAGGCGCTCGGCCATCTGGTCAAAGGCGCGGGCCAACTCGCCCAGCTCGTCATGGCGTGCGATGGTGCGCGAGTCGAGGCGCGCCGATAACTGATCGGCGCGCCAGGCATTGGCCTGCTCGCGAAGCTGATTCAGCGGCACGATCAACATGCGGTACAGGCCCACGCACAACAGCAACGTGAACAGGCCAGGGATGATGCCGTTGGTGACGATGCGCCACAGTAACCGGTACTGGTCAGGCTTGAACCGCTGCGGCAGTTCGATCACCAGCATGCCCTGCTCCGGCGCCCCCGGGAACGGTATACGTACCCACGGCTGGTCGACACTGCGCCGGCTCATCGGCCAGTCGACACCACGCAGGCGCGTCAGCCGCTGCATGATCTGTGGGTCGAGGGTGGCGCTGTCGAGCGGCCGCAGGTTGATATCGAGCACGCCAATCCAACCCCGTTCGCGCTGATGCATCGCCGCCACCCACTGGTCCAGCCCTTCCCGCCCACCGCTGCGCCAGGCATGTTCAGCCTCGCCGGCATAGCCACGCAATGCCTGCCGCGCCGGTTCCGAGAGGAAGGCGTTCTGGATTTCCATGTGCCGGCCCCAGGTGTAACTGAGGCCGATCATCAGCAGGCAGAAGCCCACCAGCAGGATGGCCAGTTTCCAGAACAGCGAATGGCGGTCAAGCATGCTTCACTCCGCCTCGCTGGCGCTGAGCACGTAACCCTTGCCCCACACGGTACGGATCTGCCGTTCGTGATAGTCGATGCCCTTGAGCTTGCGGCGGATCTGGCTGATGTGCATGTCCAGGCTGCGGTCATGCCGTGAATAGCCGCGCTGCAACACCTGTTGGTAAAGGAACGGCTTGCTCAGGACATCCTCGAAGTTGCGATTGAGGATGTCGAACAGCCTGTATTCGCTGGGGGTCAGGCCCGCCAGGCGGCCATCCAGGCGTACGTCGCACAGCCCCTCGTCGAACTGCAGCTCGCCGCAGACGACATGCTCCAGCGGGGCTTGATAACGGCGTTCGAGGGCCACCCGGCGCAAGATTGCCTCGATGCGCACCTGCAGCTCGGCCATGCTGAACGGCTTGGGCAGGTAATCGTCGGCCCCGCGCTGGAACCCGCTGATGCGGTCGGCCTCAGCACCCAGTGCCGACATCAGGATCACCGGCGTCGCGCTGCACCTGCGCAACTGCGCCAAGGCATCCAGGCCGTTCAGCCCGGGCAGCAGGATATCCATCAGCACCACATCGAAAACCTGGCGACCCGCCGTTTCCAGCCCCTCCAGACCATTACGGCACCAGGTTACCTGGAAGCCACCGCGTTGCAGCTCTTCGTGCAGATAGGCACCCAGGACCGGGTCGTCCTCGATGGCGAGGATATTGGAGTTGTAAATAGCTACAGGATTCATTGGCAACTGCCATTTATTCTCAATTGCGCAATTATTGAGCATCCAATGCCTGCCAGGCAACCGCCCTGCGACCAATGCCCCGGCAATGCTGCAAAACAGCTACTAAAGAGGTGCAATAGCGCCGCAGGCAGAGTAACTTCCCGGGTTGGCCGTCATCGCTTGACGGCATCCAGGCACATGACAGGAGGCGAGTGTGCTCGATCGTTTGGGAATCCGCAGCCGGGTCCTGCTGCTGGCCCTGCTGCCGGCCGGCCTGATGGCCCTGGTACTCGGCAGCTACTTTACCTGGCTGCAACAGAACGACCTGCGCACCCAGTTGCTGCAACGCGGCAAGATGATCGCCGAGCAGCTGGCGCCATTGGCTGCACCCGCCATGGCCCGGCTTGCCCCGGCACAGCTGGAGCGCATCGCCGCGCAAACCCTGGAGCAGGCCGATGTACGTGCGGTCGCCTTCCTGGCCCCGGACCGCACGCGCCTGGCCCACGCTGGCCCGAGCATGCTCAACCAGCCGCCCAGTGGCGGTACCGGCACGCAGTTGCTGCAACGCAGCGGCAATGACGCCACCCGCTACCTGATGCCTGTGTTCGGCCACCACCGCGACCTGGCCACCGATGCCGTGCCGGCCGAAGCCGAGCGCCTGCTTGGCTGGGTCGAGATCGAGCTGTCGCACGACGGCACCCTGCTGCGGGGTTACCGCAACCTGTTCACCAGCCTGTTGCTGATCCTCGCCTGCCTGGTACTCAGCGGCCTGCTGGCGCTGCGCATGAGCCGCACCATCAACGACCCCATCGAACGCATCAAGCACGCGGTCAATCAGCTCAAGGACGGCCACCTGGAAGAACGCCTGCCGACCATGGGCAGCCATGAGCTGGACGAGCTGGCCCGCGGCATCAACCGCATGGCCGAAACCCTGCAGAATGCCCACGAAGAACTGCAGCACAGCATCGATCAGGCCACCGAAGACGTACGCCAGAACCTGGAAACCATCGAAATCCAGAACATCGAGCTGGACATGGCGCGCAAGGAGGCCCTCGAGGCCAGCCGCATCAAGTCGGAGTTCCTGGCCAACATGAGCCACGAGATCCGCACCCCGCTCAACGGCATCCTCGGCTTTACCCACCTGCTGCAGAAAAGCGAGCTGACGCCACGCCAGCTGGACTACCTGAACACCATCGAGAAGTCCGCCGACAACCTGCTGGGGATCATCAACGAGATCCTCGACTTCTCCAAGATCGAGGCTGGCAAGCTGGTGCTCGACAGCATCCCGTTCAACCTGCGCGACCTGATCCAGGACACCCTGACCATCCTCGCCCCGGCCGCCCACGCCAAGCAGCTGGAATTGCTCAGCCTGATCTACCGCGACACCCCTTCGTCACTGGTCGGCGACCCGCTGCGGCTCAAGCAGATCCTCACCAACCTGGTCAGCAACGCCATCAAGTTCACCCGCGAAGGCACCATTGTCGTGCGCGCCATGCTCGAAGACGAGCACGAAGACAGCGCGCAGCTGCGCATCAGCGTGCAGGACACCGGTATCGGCCTGTCGCCGCAAGAGGTGCGCACGCTGTTCCAGGCTTTCAGCCAGGCCGACAACTCGTTGGCCCGCCAACCTGGCGGCACAGGGCTGGGGCTGGTGATTTCCAAGCGCCTGATCGAGCAGATGGGGGGCGAAATCGGTGTCGACAGCACCCCGGGTGAAGGGTCGCAGTTCTGGATCAGCCTCAACCTGCCCAAAGCCCACGACGACCTCGAGGAGCAGCCGATGCAGCCGCTGCTGGGCCGCCGCGCAGCCATCGTCGATGGCCACGAGCTGGCGCGCCAGGCCTTGGAACACCAGTTGGAAGACTGCGGCCTCAGCGTCAGCCTGTTCGCCTCCTATGACCAGTTGCTGCAAGCGGTACAGGCCGCCAGCCAGGCCGGCCTGCCGTTCGAGTTCGCCGTGCTCGGGGCCAACCTGGGCAACCTGTCGCCCGAGCAACTGGGCCACTACCACCAGCAACTCGAGCGTTACCATTGCCAGTGTGTGGTGCTATGCCCCACCACCGAGCAGGCGCTGTACCACCCCTACCTGCCCAACGGCCATGGCCAGTTGCTGTCCAAGCCTACCTGCACCCGCAAACTGCGCCGCCTGCTGATGGAGCTGGTGCAACCGCGTCGCCCGCAGGGCGAAGCGCACAGCGTCAACGGCCAGCGCCAGCCGAAGATCCTTTGCGTTGACGACAATGCCGCCAACCTGCTGCTGGTGCAGACCCTGCTTGAAGACCTGGGCGCCCAGGTGCTGGCCGTCGACAACGGCTATGCAGCAGTAGAAGCCGTGCAGGACGAGCCGTTCGATCTGGTGCTGATGGACGTGCAAATGCCAGGCATGGATGGCCGCGCCTGCACCGAGCAGATCCGCCTTTGGGAAAACACCCAAAGTGCCAACCCGTTGCCAATCGTCGCCCTCACCGCCCATGCCATGGCCAACGAAAAGCGCGCATTGCTGCACGCCGGCATGGACGACTACCTGACCAAGCCGATCAGCGAGCGGCAACTGGCCCAGGTGGTAATGAAGTGGACGGGTTTGAGCCTGGGTGTGCCGCAACAGGCGCTGACCGAGCAGTTGGCCAGCGGTGATGACCTGAAGGTGCTCGACCCCGAAGAAGGCTTGCGCCTGGCGGCAGGCAAGGCCGACCTGGCGGCCGACATGCTCAGCATGCTGCTGTCCTCGCTGGACGCCGACCGCGAGGCCATACGCGCCGCCCGCGAGGCTGACGACCGCACCGCCCTGATAGAACAGGTACACCGCTTGAACGGTGCCTCGCGTTATTGCGGCGTGCCACAGCTGCGCGCCGCTTGCCAGCGTAGCGAGACCTTGCTCAAGCAGGAACACCCACAGGCGCAGCAAGCGCTGGATGAGCTGGACGGCGCGATCAGCCGGCTGGCGGCGCAGGCCAGGTTGAGTGCATGGCCGTTGCTGTGGCCTACGCAGCACTTGTAGGAGGAGCCTTACCATGCGCGTCCTGTTGTTCAGCAGCCAGCATTACGACCGGGAAAGTTTCACCCAGGCCGCCAATGGCAGCGCGCTGGAGCTGCATTTCCAGCCCGCCCGCCTGACCCTCGACACCGCCGCCCTGGCCAGTGGCTACGAAGCCGTTTGTGCCTTCATCAATGACGAACTCGACGCCCCGGTGCTCCAGCGCCTTGCCGAAGGCGGCACCCGCCTGATCGCCCTGCGTTCGGCCGGCTACAACCACGTCGACCTGGCCGCTGCCCAGCGCCTCGGCCTTGCCGTGGTACGCGTGCCGGCCTACTCGCCACACGCCGTGGCCGAACACGCCGTGGCACTGATCCTGGCCCTCAACCGGCGCCTGCACAGGGCCTACAACCGCACCCGCGAAGGCGACTTCACCTTGCACGGGCTGACCGGTTTCGACCTGCACGGCAAAACCGTCGGCGTGGTCGGCACCGGCCAGATCGGCGTTGCCTTCGCCCGCATCATGGCCGGCTTCGGCTGCCAACTGCTGGCCTACGACCCTTACCCCAACCCGGAGCTGCTGGCCCTCGGCGCGCGCTACCTGACCTTGCCCGAGCTGCTGCGCGAAGCCCGTATCATCAGCCTGCACTGCCCGCTGACCGAGCACACCCGGCACCTGATCAATGCACAAAGCCTGGCCCAGCTGCAGCCCGGCGCCATGCTGATCAATACGGGCCGTGGCGCACTGGTCGACACCCCGGCACTGATCGACGCGCTGAAAAGCGGCCAGCTTGGCTACCTGGGCCTGGACGTCTACGAAGAAGAAGCCCAGCTATTCTTCGAGGACCGCTCCGACCTGCCGCTGCAAGACGATGTGCTGGCCCGCCTGCTGACTTTCCCCAACGTGATCATCACTGCCCACCAGGCCTTCCTTACCCGCGAGGCGCTGGACGCCATTGCCGCGACCACGCTCGACAACATCAACCGCTGGGCGGCAGGCAATCCACAGAATCTGGTAATGGGTTAGTGCTAGGATACGCGGCATTTCTGGAGGACCCATGGTCGAGCACGATTTCCGCTACACCCTTTTCAACCCGCAACACACCCTGATCGAGTGCCGTGCACTGGTGCCGGGCCGCTATCAGGTCACCGGCAACGGTGGTTCGATGCATAAAGGCGACACCCTGCTGGTGACCCTCAAGGGCAGCAAGGATTTGTCCATGCGATTGACCGTGGACAGCGTGCGCCACCTGATCAACCCGCGCGGCCAGTGGGTCGCCGTGGCCAGCGGACCGGTGTTCAACGAACTGGAAATTCTCACCTGGCAGGTCGAGTGCGACAGCTGCGACGCCGTGCTGGATTTTGAATTTGCCGTGGACGCCAAGCTGGGCAAGAAAGCCCGTCAGCCCGCCGCCAGCGCACGCATTGCCGAGCTGGGTTGGGCCAGCCGTGGCGAAAAACACCTGTGCCCGCGTTGCCAGGAGAGCGCCGAGTGAAGAATCTGCTGACCGGCGTGCTGATTGCCACCGGCCTGCTCGGCTGCGCCGCAGAACCTTCAAAGCTGCAGCAGGAGCGCAGCTACGTGCTGGAGTGGATTGGCGAACGCCCGCTGATCGACTACAGCCACCTGACCCTGACCCTGGCCAGCGACGGCCGCGCCTATGGCAACGGCGGCTGCAACCACTGGTTTGCGCCATACACGCTGGAGGGCGAGCACCTGAGCTTCGGCAAGGTCGGCAAGACCCGCAAGCTGTGCGCGCCGGCGTTGATGGAGCAGGAAAAGCGCTTTTTGCAGGCGCTGGAAACCGTAGAGCGCTGGGATGTGTCGCCGGTGGAGCAGATGCGCTTCTGGCCGGCCGAGGGCAAACCACTGCGGTTCTGGCCTGAGGAAGGCTGAGGATTGCCGGGGCCGCTTTGCGGCCCCAACTGCATCAGGCGCCTTTCAGGGCCTTGATCTTGGCCTGCAACCCTTCCAGGGTCTGCTCACCCAGCAGCTGTTCGCGCACCTTGCCCTTGTCATCGATGATGTAGGTCACCGGCAGCGCCTCGCTGCGCGGCAGGTCATAGCGCTCGGCCGGGTCCTCGGCCAGTACGGTAAAACCGATGCCCAGGGTTTCAGAGGCCTGTTTCAGGTCCTGCCCTTGCAAGCCATCGAAGTTCACCCCCACCACTTTGATACCATCGGCCGCCCACTGCTTGGCCGCCGCGTTCAATTCCGGGATTTCGGTACGGCACGGTCCGCACCATTCGGCCCAATAGTTGAGCACCAGCCAGTGCCCTTCGATCTGTTCGGCCTTAACCGTATTACCGTGTTGGTCCACGCCATAATCGGCACCGCAACCACCGAGCAACAGGCTCGCGGTGATGGCCAGTACTGCTGCCAGACGCCTTGCCATGGGTCAATCCTTCTCGAGTTTTAAAGCAAATTGGTCAGTCGCTGCGGTTAGAATAGCCGCCACACCCAGCTGGATGCGACCCGACATGACTGACCTGACGCTCTATCATAACCCGCGCTGCTCGAAATCCCGCGGCGCGCTGGAACTGCTCGAAGCCCGTGGGCTGGCGCCGACCATCGTGCGCTATCTGGAAACCCCGCCCGACGCCGCCACACTCAAGGCACTGCTCGACAAGCTGGGCATCGCCCCACGCCAATTGCTGCGTACCGGCGAGGACGAATACAAAGCGCTGAACCTGGCCGACCCGGCACTGACCGACGCGCAACTGATCGAGGCCATGGCTCAGCACCCCAAACTGATCGAACGGCCGATTCTGGTTGCCGGCGACAAGGCCGTGGTAGGTCGCCCGCCCGAAAAAGTGCTGGAGATCCTGCCGTGAGCGCCCCCTACATCCTGGTGCTGTATTACAGCCGCCATGGCTCGACCAGCGAAATGGCCCGGCACATCGCCCGCGGCATCGAACTGGCCGGCATGGAGGCACGCCTGCGCACAGTGCCCGCTATCTCTACCGAATGTGAAGCGGTGGCCCCGGACATTCCGGCCAGTGGGGCGCTGTACGCCACCCTGGACGACCTGCGCCACTGCGCAGGCCTGGTACTGGGCAGCCCGACCCGCTTCGGCAACATGGCGGCGCCGCTGAAGTACTTCCTGGATGGCACCAGCAGCCTGTGGCTGGGTGGTGAACTGGTCGGCAAGCCGGCGGGTGTGTTCACCTCTACCGCCAGCCTGCACGGCGGCCAGGAAACCACCCTGCTGTCGATGATGCTGCCGTTGATGCACCACGGCATGCTGGTGATGGGCCTGCCGTACAGCGAGTCGGCCTTGCTGGAAACCCGAGGCGGCGGCACCCCTTACGGCGCTAGCCACCATGCGGGGGCCGATGGCAAGCGTGAACTCGATCAGCACGAGATCGCCCTGTGCCGCGCCCTGGGCCAACGCCTGGCGACCACGGCCAAGGCCCTGGAGGCCGCGCGTGGCTAAAAAGCCCAAGGTGTTGCCGCCACTGGAGTGGCTGGCACCGCGCCTGCGCCTGACGCGGGCGTTGAGCCTGGCGTTCTTCTTCGGCCTGATCGCCCTGCTGGTGGTGAACAACCTGTGGTTCGCCAACCTGCATGGGGCGCGAGTCGGGGTGATTCTGGCGATCGAACTGGTACCGCTGCTGCTGCTGTTGCCGGGCATGCTGGCAGGCAGCGCCCGGGCACATGCCTGGGCCTGTTTCGTGGTGAATATCTATTTCATCAAGGGCGTGCTGGCGGCGTTCGACCCGGCGCGGGCGGTGTTTGGCTGGGTTGAAGTGCTGGTGAGCCTGGGCTTGTTCATTGCCGGGCTGCTGTATGTGCGCTGGAAGTTCCAGCATGAGCGGCGCATGGCGGGCGAAGGGAGTTGAATTCGGGGGCTGCCCTGCAGCCCAATCGCCGGCAAGCCAGCTCCCACAAAGTCCTCACAGGTTCTGAATGCTGTGCAACACCTGTGGGAGCCTGGCTTGCCGGCGATGGGCCGCACAGCGGCCCCGACAATCTCAATGGTTGACGGTATGCGCCAGCATCACTGACAACTGGCACAGCGGCCGCCCACTCTCTGCATGCCACTGGTTGAATGCCTGCTGCACCAAGGCCAGGTCGCGTTGACTGGTCGGCTGCTTGTCAATCACCTTCTGTGCGATCAACGCCGCCGCCATGTCATCGGTAGGGATGAAGGTGTCCTTGCCGACCATGCGCAAAAAACGCGGCGCCGACAACCCGCCCAGCTGGTTGCCGTGCTTGGCCAGGTACTTCCACAAACCGACGATGTCGGTCACCGGCCAGTCGGCGATGAAAGCGCCGAAACTGCCCTTTTCCTTGGTCACGTCGAGGATCATCTGCGCATTGCGCGGCACGCTCTTGAGCTTGCCCAGGTGGCGGATGATGCGCTCGTCATGCATCAGCCGCTCCAGGTGCTCGGCGCCCATCAGCACCACCTTCTCCGGGTCGAAACCGAAAAACACCTGCTCGAACACTGGCCACTTGGCATCCACCAGGCTGTGCTTGAGCCCTGCGCGGAACACGCGCAGCGCCAGGGTCGACAGGTAGCGGTCGTCACTGATGCCTTGCAGCTGCGCCGACGTGCGCGGCTGCGGCAGGAAAGCCTCCAGCGCCTGGGCCGAGCCAAAGCGGTTCAGGCAGTACTCATGCAGCCACTGATAGTCGCGCATGGGCTCAGATGTTCAGCACGTCGAGGAAGCGCGGCGTTGCGTTCTCGTCGATCTTCAGGCTGGTAAAGTCGAACAGGTTGCGGTCGGCCAGTTGCGACGGCGCCACGTTCTGCAGGGCACGGAAGATGCTCTCGGTACGGCCCGGGTGCTTGCGCTCCCATTCCACCAGCATGTCCTTGACCACCTGGCGCTGCAGGTTTTCCTGAGAGCCGCACAGGTTGCACGGGATGATCGGGAATTCCTTCATGTCCGAATAGGCCTGGATGTCCTTCTCGCTGCAGTACGCCAGCGGGCGGATCACCACGTTGCGGCCGTCATCGGCGCGCAGCTTCGGCGGCATGCCCTTGAGCGCACCATTGAAGAACATGTTGAGGAAGAAAGTTTCGACGATGTCGTCGCGGTGGTGCCCCAGCGCCATCTTGGTGGCGCCGATTTCGTCGGCAAAGGTGTACAGGGTGCCACGGCGCAGGCGCGAGCACAGCGAACATGTGGTCTTGCCCTCGGGTACCAGTTCCTTGACCACCGAATAGGTGTCTTTTTCGACGATGTGGTACTCGACGCCCAGCTCCTTGAGGTACGCAGGCAGCACGTGCTCAGGAAAGCCCGGCTGTTTCTGGTCCATGTTCACCGCGACGATCTCGAACTTGATCGGTGCCACCTTCTGCAGGTGCAACAGAACGTCGAGCATGGTGTAGCTGTCCTTGCCGCCGGACAGGCAGACCATGACCTTGTCGCCATCCTCGATCATGTTGAAGTCGGTGATGGCTTCGCCGGCGAGACGACGCAGGCGTTTTTGCAGTTTGTTCTGGTTGACCGAGAGGGTGCCCATAGCGCTTGGATCCGCGAGGTGTGACAAAAGCCGGCTATTTTACGCACAAACGCAGCGTCGCTGTAGGCATTCCGATAAAGACTTCGATGTAATCAACAGCCCCGCCGACAGCGCAATTTGCTCTAAAAAGCACGGTTCATGCCGGTAACCGCTTCCTATACTGCGACATAAGGCCACATTACCGCTTGCATCGGTGTTTCGGGCCTCGGGCCGCTTGCGCTCCATCTGGGGGGCGTTTGGCAACATTGAGAGGAGTGATCGGCATGATTCATCACGTTGTGGGGCTGTTTACCCATCCCGATCAGGAATGGCGGGAAATTCGTGGCGAAGACGAAACCATCAGCCACATGTACCTGACGCATACCTTGATCCTGGCAGCAATCCCTGCCATTTCCGCCTTCATCGGCACGACCCAGGTTGGCTGGGTAATCGGGGACCGGCCAGCGGTCATGCTGACCATGGAAAGCGCCATCTGGATGAGCATCATGTCGTACCTTGCCATGCTCGGCGGGGTGGCGGTAATGGGCGCGTTCATCCACTGGATGGCCCGCACCTACGATGCCAATCCGTCCATGGCGCAGTGCATCGCCTTTGCCACCTACACCGCCACACCACTGTTCATCGGCGGCCTGGCGGCCCTGTACCCACACCTGTGGCTGGGCATGCTGATTGGCACTGCCGCCATCTGCTACACGGTGTACCTGCTGTATGTCGGCCTGCCGACTTTCATGAACATACCGTCCGACGAAGGCTTCCTGTTCTCCAGCTCCGTGCTGGCGGTGGGCCTTGTGGTGCTGGTGGCGATCATGGCCGCCACGGTAATTATCTGGGGACTGGGCGTGGGGCCCGTCTACACCAACTAGAACAGACTCAACCAACACTGGGGCATCAACCAGGGGCCGCCGCAAGGCGGCCTCTGGCTGTGCGCTGACCGGTGGCTCGGCAGGCCGCCGGTGCTTGCGGCATAATGCCGGGTCAGGAGAACCGCCCCACCATGCCCGAGCTGCTCAAACAACGCGTCGAAACCTGTTACCAGCAAGCCGAAACCTTTTTCAAACGCCCCTTCTCGCGCCCGGAAGTCAGCTTCAAGCTGCGCGGGCAAAAAGCCGGCGTCGCCCACCTGCACGAGAACCTGCTGCGCTTCAACCTGCAGCTCTACCGGGAAAACCAGGAAGATTTCCTGCGCCAGACCGTTGCCCACGAAGTGGCGCACCTGGTAGCCCACCAGCTGTTCGGCGACCGCATCCAGGCTCATGGCGAAGAGTGGCAACTGATCATGCGCGGGGTGTATGAGCTGCCACCCAACCGTTGCCACAACTATGAAGTGCAACGACGCGTGGTAACCCGCTACATCTACCGCTGCCCGTGCCCGCAGGGTGATTTCCCGTTTACCGCACAGCGGCACAAGCTGGTGCGCCAGGGGCGTCGGTACCTGTGCAAACGCTGCCGGGAAATTCTGGTGTACAGCGGCGAGACGCGCGTCGAATAGGGGCCGGCCTCATCGCCGGCAAGCCAGCTCCCATAGGTACTGCACAGCTCCTGAACCCTGTGCAGTACCTGTGGGAGCTGGCTTGCCGGCGATGAGGCCGGCACAAGCAATGCAAAAATCACAGGCATAAGAAAGGCGACCCGAGGGTCGCCTTCTTGTACCAGCCTGCGCCTTACTTCTCGACGAAGGCACGCTCGATCAGGTAGTCGCCCGGCTCGCGCATGCGGGCGGAGACTTTCAGGCCGAAGCTGTCCAGCACTTCGCTGGTCTCGTCGAGCATGCTCGGGCTGCCGCAGATCATCGCACGGTCGTCCTGCGGGTTGATCGGTGGCAGACCGATGTCGCTGAACAGCTTGCCGCTGCGCATCAGGTCGGTCAGGCGGCCCTGGTTCTCGAACGGCTCGCGGGTCACGGTCGGGTAGTAGATCAGCTTGTCGCGAACCGATTCACCGAAGAACTCGTTCTGCGGCAGGTGCTCGGTGATGAACTCGCGGTAGGCCACTTCGTTCACGTAACGCACGCCGTGCACCAGGATCACTTTTTCGAAGCGCTCGTAGGTCTCCGGGTCCTGGATAACGCTCATGAACGGCGCCAGGCCAGTGCCGGTGCTCAGCAGGTACAGGTGCTTGCCCGGGTTCAGGTCGTCGAGCACCAAGGTACCGGTAGGCTTCTTGCTGATGATGATCTCATCGCCTTCCTTCAGGTGCTGCAGCTGCGAGGTCAGCGGGCCGTCCGGCACCTTGATGCTGAAGAACTCCAGGTGCTCTTCCCAGTTCGGCGAGGCGATGGAATAGGCACGCATGAGCGGACGGCCGCTTTCCTGCTGCAGGCCGATCATCACGAACTGACCGTTCTCGAAGCGCAGCCCCGGGTCGCGGGTGCACTTGAAGCTGAACAGGGTGTCGTTCCAGTGGTGCACACTGAGGACACGTTCGTGGTTCATGTTGCTCATCGATGGGGCTCCTGAAGAAAAACGCGGCGCGCAAAACGCGCAGTTGCGCGATAGTTTAGGGGCAGCGACAATATCTGTTAACTGGATTATCAAGATATGTGTTATCGGTTATATCGATATGCGATTCACACTCCGTCAACTGCAAGTCTTCGTCGCCGTCGCACAGCACCAAAGCGTCTCCCGGGCCGCTAGCCTGCTGGCGTTGTCGCAGTCGGCCGCCAGCACTTCCATCACCGAACTGGAGCGCCAATCGAGCTGCCAGTTGTTCGACCGTGCCGGCAAGCGCCTGGCCCTCAACGCCCTGGGCCATCAACTGCTGCCACAGGCGGTGGCCCTGCTCGACCAGGCCAAGGAAATCGAAGACCTGCTCAATGGCAAGTCCGGCTTCGGATCGCTGGCGGTCGGCGCCACGCTGACCATCGGCAACTACCTGGCCACCCTGCTGATCGGCAGCTTCATGCAGACCCACCCGGAAAGCCAGGTCAAGCTGCATGTGCAGAACACTGTGCATATCGTGCAACAGGTCGCGCACTACGAAATTGATCTGGGTCTAATCGAAGGTGACTGCAATCACCCCGACCTGGAAGTGCAGCCGTGGGTCGAGGATGAACTGGTGGTGTTCTGCGCGCCGCAGCATCCGCTGGCCAAGTTGGGCCGTGCCGATATCGAAAGCCTGTCGCAAGAGGCGTGGATTTTACGCGAGCAAGGCTCCGGCACCCGCCTCACCTTCGACCAGGCCATGCGCCATCACCGCGCCAACCTCAACATCCGCCTGGAGCTGGAACACACCGAAGCGATCAAGCGCGCGGTGGAATCGGGCCTGGGCATTGGCTGTATTTCGCGCCTGGCGCTGCGTGACGCCTTCCGCCGGGGCAGCCTGGTACCGGTGGAAACGCCGGAACTGGACCTGATGCGCCAGTTCTACTTCATCTGGCACAAACAGAAGTACCAGACCTCGGCGATGCGCGAATTTCTGGAACTGTGCCGCAACTTCACTGCGGGCTATACCCGCAGTGACGAAATCGTGCTGCCGCCAATCGCTTAAAGCAGGATAACGCCCCACACCAGCGCCACCATAGTCAGTGCCACCAGTTGCGCGGCGCTGCCCATGTCCTTGGCGTTTTTCGACAGCGGGTGGCGCTCCAGCGAGATGCGGTCGATGGCCGCCTCCACCGCCGAGTTGAACAGCTCGACGATCAGCCCCAACAAGCACACCGCGATCATGATCGCCCGCTCCGCACGGCTGACCGGCAGCCAGAAGGCGATCGGGATCAGCAGCACGTTGAGCAGCACCAGCTGGCGGAATGCGGCCTCACCCTTGAAGGCGGCGCGCAGGCCGTCCAGCGAGTAACCGGCGGCGTTGAAGATGCGTTTAAGGCCGGTCTGGCCCTTGAATGGCGATGTCATGTGGGTCACTTAACAACAGAAAGGCCAGCAGACTAGACCGGCACGGGTCAAAAAAGCGTGAAGCCACGCGCAGTCAGTTGCTGGCAACCGATTCAAGTTGTTGCAGCAGCAGCGCGGCCTGGGTACGGGTACGCACGCCCAGCTTGCGGAAGATCGCAGTCACGTGCGCCTTGATGGTGGCCTCGGAGACACTCAGCTCATACGCAATCTGCTTGTTCAGCAAGCCCTCGCAGACCATCGTCAGCACGCGGAACTGCTGCGGCGTGAGGCTGGCCAGGCCTTCACTGGCGGCCTTGGCTTCGGCCGAGACATCGACCTTTTCGAACGCCTGCGGCGGCCACCAGACCTCGCCATCGAGCACCTTGCGCACGGCGTCCTGGATCACTTCCAGGGTGCTGGACTTGGGAATGAAGCCACTGGCGCCAAACTCACGGGACTTGACCACCACGGCGGCCTCTTCCTGCGCCGATACCATCACCACGGGGATCTGCGGGTATTGCCCGCGCAGCAGCACCAGCCCGGAAAAACCATAAGCACCCGGCATGTTCAAGTCCAGCAGCACCAGGTCCCAGTCGGCTTTTTCGCTCAGGCGGGTTTCCAGTTCGGCAATGCTTGCGACTTCGACCAGGCGCACATCCGGGCCCAGGCCAAGGGTAACGGCCTGGCGCAGGGCGCCACGGAACAGCGGGTGGTCATCGGCAATCAGGATTTCGTAAGTGGCCATCGATCAAAGGATCCTGTTCTATGCCAGGCGCTCGGGGGGATTGAGAAGCGCCCGGCGGGGAATCGGCGCCAAGGATGCCGAGCACGGTCAAGGGTGGTCAAGCCATTGCCCTGCCGTCTCGCCCACCCTGGCTGCCAGCCCTGTCATTATGAACCAAAGCAGGGGTTGTGCCCCTTGGACTATAGGAAGGTATGCAAACGCTGGTGGGTGTCGTCCTGATCATCCAGCGGCAGACGCCGCTTGCCGCTCAGATAGTGCAGGCTGAATACATCCAGGTAGGCATCCAGCGCCTGTGAGGCCTGGCTGTCGCCGGCCAGGTCCAGGCACATGGCTGCGACCTCTGCCGTGCAGAAGTGGTCGTCGCGCTTGGAGCGCCGCAGGCGGTAGCGCGACATCTGCTCGGCCTGCAGGCTCAACACAGGGAAGCGGTCAAGGTACGGGCTTTTGCGGAACATCTTGCGGGCTTCGGTCCAGGTGGCATCCAGCAGGATGAACAGCGGGCGCTTGCCCGGCTCACGCGCCACCTCGCTGACCACCCGCTGCTCGGCCACGAATTCACCGGGGAAGACGATATAGGGCTGCCAGTGCGGGTCGTCCAGCAGGGCCAGCAAGCGCTCGTCGACCGAAGTGCGCAGCCAGCCGAAGGCCCAGGTGTCCTGGATCAGGTCGGCAATCAGCCAGCCGGTGTTGGTCGGCTTCAACGGCTCGGTGTCATGCATCAGCAGACACACGCCCGACTCGGCCTGCACCCGAGGCTTCCAGGCACACAGGCAATGGGTGGCGATGACCCGGCAATCCGGGCAGCGCTCGGCACGCGAGCCACGGGCGATGAAAGGTTTGTTGCTGCGGGCCAGGCGTTCGGCGCGCAGGCGCGCTACCGCGTGGCTCATGCCGGCAGGCCTCTGGACAGGTACGAAATGGGCACAAGGATGACTCGGAAAACACAAGGCGGCCAGTTTAGCAGAACAGAGGGCATTTACTGTGCAGCTGGCAAGGCGCCCCTTATAATCGACACCTACCGTGCCCTAAGCTCGCGCCTGCGCGACTTTAACGGAACGCCGTCGACCTGCGCATGTCAAAGCGCCAGTCATCGAACCAGGAGAGATTCATGCTGCGCCTTATCGTCCCCGCCCTGAGCCTGCTACTCGCTCTGCCCCTGGCAGCCCAGGCAGCCTCCAAGCAGGATTACGACCTGAACACGACATTGCAAAAGGTCGCAAGAGAAAGCAGCGTCGGTACCCCACGCGCCATCAACGAGGACATCCTCGACCAAGGCTACACGGTGGAAGGCAAGGCGCTGGTCAACCACCTGAGCGTACGCCCGAGCCACGCCGAGCGTATGCAGGCCAATCCCGAGCAGGTACGCAGCCAGCTGGGCGACAGCGTCTGTCGCAACAGCGGTTTCCGCAACCTGATGTCCAAGGGCGCGGTCATGGTCTACCGCTTCACGGTGTACAAGACCAACCAGCCAATCATGGACCAGGCCTTCGACAGTGCCAGCTGCGTGGCCGGCAACAAGAAAAAGAAGTGACAGCGGCTTTCTAGCTACGCTTTCTCCTCCTCGCGGGCGCGCCAGTGCCCTTCGGCGGCATCGGCGCGCATCTCGGCCAACAACGCCTGCAGGTAGCGCGACTGGCACTCTAACCCCGCCAACCTGCGGCAGCACTCATCCTCAAGGCTCAAGTGATGCACTTGAGCCGCACTCTCCAGCTGCTGATAGAGCTGCCGGTCCACCTCGATGGTCAAGCGATGCATACCGCCACCTCCTGCATCGATACGTTTCGCTTTCCAGTTAACCAAACCCCTGCTTGCAGTGGCCACATACCGACGGGCGGCTGCGCGAAACAGCCCGGCACGATTCGGTGCGAGGGTCTAGATTGAGGTCAGAGGTATTGGTGCAGAAGGAGACGTTGCATGCCTTACCAAGCGAATGAGCTGCTATTCAGCCACTTCCGTGACAACAATATTGACCTGAGCAACATCGACGCACAACTGCAACTGGTGGCCCCCAACAGCCCCAACCTGCCGCTGTACCGCGACATGATGCTGACCGTCCTGCGCATGGCCCATGACGACAGTGACCGCTGGAGCGCCAAGATCACCCTGCAGGCCCTACGCGAACTGGACCAGGCGTTCCGCACGCTGCAGCGCTACAAGGGCCGGCGCAAGGTGACTGTGTTCGGCTCGGCGCGTACCCCGCTGGAGCACCCGATGTACGCCCTGGCCCGCGAGTTGGGCGCCACCCTGGCGCGCTCCGACCTGATGGTCATCACCGGTGCCGGCGGCGGCATCATGGCTGCCGCCCACGAAGGCGCTGGCAGCGACCACAGCCTGGGCTTCAACATCACCCTGCCCTTCGAGCAACACGCCAACCCGACCGTGGACGGCACCGACAAGCTGTTGCCCTTCCATTTCTTCTTTATCCGCAAGCTGTTCTTCGTCAAAGAGGCGGATGGCCTGGTGCTGTGCCCGGGCGGTTTCGGCACCCTGGATGAAGCGCTGGAAGTGCTGACACTGATCCAGACCGGCAAGAGCCCATTGGTACCGGTGGTGCTCCTGGACTCGCCCGGCGGCAGTTTCTGGCGTGACTGCCTGGACTTCATCAGCCGCCAACTGGAAGAAAACCGCTATATCCTGCCCAGCGACCTGAAGTTGGTGCGCCTGGTGCACAGTGCCGACGAGGCGGTAGAGGAAATCAACCAGTTCTACAGCAACTACCACTCCAGCCGCTGGCTGAAAAACCAGTTCGTGATCCGCATGCACCACCCGCTCAGCGAAGCAGCGTTATTTGATATTCAGGAAGGCTTTGCCGACTTGCGCCTGAGTGGCAAATATCACCAGCAAGCGGATAGCAGTGCCGAACATGAAGTGGGCAACTTCAACCACTTGACCCGGCTGTCGTTCGCCTTCAATGGCCGCGACCAGGGCCGGCTGCGCGAGCTGGTGGATTTCATCAACTTGTCGGAGAACTGGGCCAAGCCTCAGCCAATGCATACCACGCAGCGGGCCAGGGAGGCGTTGAAGGTCAGTTAATAGGTGTCGCCTGTTTGGGGCCGCTCTGCGACCCTTTCGCGACACAAGGCCGCTCCTACAGACGATCGCGAATACCTGTAGGAGCGGCCTTGTGTCGCGAAAGGCCGCAGAGCGGCCCCAGCATTTCAGCAAGGGTCAGTAATCGTCGAGATCACGCCCGCTGAGCAGGCGGCCGATCATGTCCATGGGGAAACCCCGGTAAGCCAGAAACCGGGTTTGCTGGGCACGGCTGCGCGGATCCTGCGGGCGCTGCCCGGCAAATTTGCGCTGCCAGACGTCACGCATGCGCTCGCGCCAATCCACCTCGCTCTCGCGCAATGCCTGCTCGATATCAGCACGCGCCAGGCCACGCTGGCCCAGCTCCTCGCGAATACGCGAAGGGCCGTAGCCAGCGCTTGAACGGTACCTGATGAAGCTTTCAAGGTAGCGGGCTTCGCAAAGCAGCCCTTCTTCGGCGAGCCGGTCGAGTTCAGGCTCGATCAGCTCATCCGAAGCGCCGCGCTGGCGCAACTTGCGCGTCAGCTCGACGCGACCGTGCTCACGTCGCGCGAGCAGGTCCATGGCTGTCCGCCGAATGGCGACGGGGGTGTCGAGTACGGCGGACATGTTGGCTATCTACCGCGCAATCAATAACCGGCTTCGGCGTCGGCCACATCGTCGGCACTGGCATCAACGGCTGCAGCCTTGCTGGCTTCAGCGGCAGCACCGGCTTTCAGCAGCTTTTCACGGATCTGCTTCTCGATCTCGGCACCGATAGCCGGGTTCTCGGCCAGGTATTTGGCAGCGTTGGCTTTGCCTTGGCCGATCTTGTTACCTTGGTAGGCGTACCAGGCACCCGACTTCTCGACCAGGCCTTGGGACACACCCAGGTCAATGATCTCGCCGTTACGGTAAATACCTTTGCCGTAAAGAATCTGGAACTCGGCCTGACGGAACGGCGGTGAGACCTTGTTCTTGACGATCTTGACGCGGGTTTCGCTACCGACCACCTCGTCGCCTTCCTTGACCGCACCGGTACGGCGGATGTCCAGACGAACCGAGGCGTAGAACTTCAGGGCGTTACCACCGGTGGTGGTTTCCGGGCTGCCGAACATCACGCCGATCTTCATACGAATCTGGTTGATGAAGATGACCAGGCAGTTGGCGTTCTTGATGTTACCGGTGATCTTGCGAAGCGCCTGGGACATCAGACGAGCCTGCAGGCCCACGTGCATGTCACCCATTTCGCCTTCGATCTCGGCCTTGGGCACCAGCGCGGCCACGGAGTCGACGATGATCACGTCAACGGCGTTGGAGCGCACCAGCATGTCGGTGATTTCCAGGGCCTGCTCGCCGGTGTCCGGCTGCGAGACCAGCAGGTCGTCGACGTTGACGCCCAGCTTGCCAGCGTACTCAGGGTCGAGGGCGTGTTCGGCGTCGACGAAGGCGCAGGTGGCACCGTTTTTCTGGGCTTCGGCAATGACCGACAGCGTCAGTGTGGTCTTACCCGACGATTCCGGGCCATAGATCTCGACGATACGGCCTTTTGGCAGGCCGCCGATGCCCAGCGCAATATCCAGGCCCAGCGAGCCGGTGGAAATGGCAGGAATGCCTTGGCGCTCCTGATCACCCATGCGCATGACCGCGCCTTTGCCGAATTGGCGTTCGATCTGACCCAGGGCCGCAGCCAAGGCGCGCTTCTTGTTGTCGTCCATTGAAATCCTCACGTGTTCGACTTGGCCCTGATGGCCGGAATACCTGTATAAGTAGCCAGTATTATTCCACAGGCAGGCGCCCGCGCAAACCCCTGTCGTCGATTTACTCGGCACCAAGCTGTAACAAGCCGTCTAACGCGGCGATCACCGTCTGTCGGCGCACGGCTTCGCGGTCACCGTCGAACTGGCGCCGCTCACTGAACACCCGGTTGCCGTCGCCCCAGGCCAGCCACACGGTCCCTACCGGTTTGGCTGGCGAACCACCGTCCGGCCCGGCCACACCGCTTACCGCCACGGCAAAACGTGCGCCGCTGGCGGCCTGGGCCCCGCGGACCATGGCTTCGACCACTTCCTGGCTGACTGCGCCAACCTGGCCGAACAAGGCCTCGGGCACGCCCAGCAAGCGGGTTTTCTGGGTGTTGGAATAGGTCACATAGCCGACCTCGAACCAGGCCGAGCTGCCAGGTATACGGGTAATGGCTTCGGCAATGCCACCGCCGGTGCAGGATTCGGCGGTAGTCACCTGCGCATTGAAACGGCGCAGGTGTTCACCCAGGCGGGTGGCAAGCGTGGTGATCGGGTCCATGTCGGGCTCCTTGAATGCTGCCCTCTACCCTATCACCCTGGCGCAGCCCCTGGTTCAGGAAACCTTCATGCTGTCCCGGGCAATTTCACTGAACGCACGCTCGTCACGCCGCCCCAGGCGCGGCAGCCCTGCCGGCCATTCCTGGCTCCAGTCGATACCACCTTGCTTGCGCATGTCATCAATCGCCGAACGCCACCAGATCACCTTGCAGGCACGCTGGTAGTCGTCGCTGCTCATCACACTGCCGTACAGCAGCTTGCGGCCGATGCCGCGCAGCTCGCGCGGCACACGCTTGAGGCTCCACTTCACCGAAAGCCGCGCCAGCCACGAAGGTACAGGGCGATGTGCCGGCACCTTGAGGGCCAGCCTTGGCATCTGTGGATGGAAGCCTTCGCCGTGCCTGGCGAAGAAAATTTCCAGGATGGCATGCACGTACTGCTTCATCGCGAAGTAATGGCTGATCACGCCACGCGCTTCATTAAGCTGCGCCCCGTGCAACTCGAAGGAAAAGGCGATCTGTTCGATGGTGTGCAGGTCGTCGGTATAAGGTGTCCAGGCATCGATGCGCGGGATGGCGCGCTCGGCAATGCCGACATTGCAGCGGGTGAAACCCATGACACCGCTGTTGCACAGCCGCAAATCATCGGCCGGTGCATGCCCAGCCGCGGCGAGCCCTGCGCTGAAGCGAAGGTAGTCGCTGCTGCGCGAAGCCTCGGCCCAGCTCTTTTCCACTTCGTCGACCAGAAACTGCCCGGCATCGACCTGGCTGAACAGCTTCAGCGGCGATTGCAGGAATACCGTATCGGTGTCGATGAATACGGTTTTGTCCGCCCACTGCCCGGCCTGGGCAATGGCGCAGGCTTTGCGTCGGTGAGTGTAGCCGCCGTCACCGGTCCAGGCCTGCAGGGTCTGCTCGTCCAGGGTGATTACTTCCACCGGCCAGCCGACAAAGGCCTGTGGCTGGTCGGTAAGCACACGGATCACCGGCAGCTCTGCCGGCTTGCAGCGCGCCACGGCGGTGAGGATGCTGAGTTTGGCCTCCAGCTGATAGATCCGGCGCTCGCCGTACAGGAGGTAGATCAGCTGTTGCTTTACATGAGGGACAGGGCTGGACACATTCATCGTGCAGGTCACGGCTACAGGCGTTCGTCGAGGGGCGCGCATTCTAGAGGGTAACGCCGCGCAGCTCCACCATTGCCCGCCAGGCTGCGCGCACATGTCCTGAAGCCTGCGCCTGCATCGCAACAAAAAAGCCTGTACCATTGCGGGTTTACCATCGCCAACCAGATCACCCGCTGTAAGGCCCTGAATGTCAGATCTTTCCGCACACACCCCGATGATGCAGCAGTACTGGAAGCTGAAGAACCAGCACCCGGACCAGCTGATGTTCTACCGCATGGGCGACTTCTACGAAATCTTCTACGAAGATGCAAAGAAGGCCGCAAAACTGCTGGACATCACCCTGACCGCGCGCGGTCAGTCGGCCGGCCAGTCCATCCCCATGTGCGGGATTCCGTTCCATTCGCTGGAAGGCTACCTGGCCAAGCTGGTCAAGCTGGGCGAATCGGTGGTGATCTGCGAACAGATTGGCGACCCGGCCACCAGCAAGGGCCCGGTGGAGCGCCAGGTGGTGCGCATCATCACGCCTGGCACAGTAAGCGACGAGGCGCTGCTGGACGAGCGTCGCGACAACCTGATTGCCGCACTGCTCGGTGACGAACGCCTGTTCGGCCTGGCCGTGCTGGACATCACCAGCGGCAATTTCAGCGTGCAGGAAATCAAAGGCTGGGAGAACCTGCTGGCCGAGCTTGAGCGCCTGAACCCGGTCGAACTGCTGATCCCGGACGACTGGCCACGCGACCTGCCTGCCGAAAAACGCCCCGGTGCCCGCCGCCGTGCGCCATGGGACTTCGACCGCGATTCGGCACGCAAGGCCCTGTGCCAGCAGTTTGCGACCAAGGACCTCAAGGGCTTTGGCTGCGACAAGCTGACCCTGGCCATTGGTGCCGCCGGCTGCCTGCTGACCTACGCCAAGGAAACCCAGCGCACCGCCCTGCCGCACCTGCGCAGCCTGCGCCACGAGCGCCTGGACGACACGGTCATCCTCGATGGCGCCAGCCGTCGCAACCTGGAGCTGGACGTCAACCTGGCGGGCGGGCGTGACAACACCCTGCAATCGGTGGTCGACCGCTGCCAGACCGCCATGGCCAGCCGCCTGCTGAGTCGGTGGCTGAACCGTCCGTTGCGCGACCTCAAGGTATTGCAAGCACGCCAGGACTCGATCCGCTGCCTGCTCGACAGCTACCGTTTCGAGAAGCTGCAGCCGCAGCTGAAAGAAATTGGCGACATCGAGCGGATCCTCGCCCGAATCGGCCTGCGCAATGCCCGCCCACGCGACCTGGCGCGCCTGCGCGATGCATTGGGCGCCTTGCCTGAACTGCAAAACGCCATGACCGAGCTGGAGGCGCCGCATCTGGCGCGCCTGGCAGCCATCACCGGCACCTACCCGGAGCTGGCCAGCCTGCTGGAGCGGGCGATCATCGACAACCCGCCGGCGGTGATCCGCGACGGTGGCGTGCTCAAGACCGGCTATGACAACGAGCTGGACGAGCTGCTGGCGATCAGCGAAAACGCCGGCCAGTTCCTGATCGACCTGGAAGCCCGCGAAAAAGCCCGCACCGGCCTTGCCAACCTCAAGGTCGGCTACAACCGTGTACACGGCTACTTCATCGAGCTGCCCACCAAGCAGGCCGAGCAGGCACCGGGCGACTACATTCGCCGCCAGACCCTCAAGGGCGCCGAGCGCTTCATCACCCCCGAGCTGAAAGTGTTCGAGGACAAGGCGCTGTCGGCCAAGAGCCGCGCCCTGGCCCGCGAGAAGATGCTCTACGACGCCCTGCTGGAAACCCTGATCAGTCACCTGGCACCGCTGCAGGACAGCGCCGCTGCCCTGGCCGAACTGGACGTGCTCAGCAACCTGGCCGAACGTGCGCTGACCCTCGACTTGAACTGCCCGCGCTTCATCGACGAGCCGTGCCTGCGCATCGAGCAAGGCCGCCACCCGGTCGTGGAGCAGGTACTGACCACGCCGTTCGTGGCCAACGACCTGGGCCTGGACAACAGCACGCGCATGCTGATCATCACCGGCCCGAACATGGGCGGTAAATCTACCTACATGCGCCAGACCGCCCTGATCGTGCTGCTGGCGCACATTGGCAGCTTCGTGCCGGCGGCCAGCTGCGAGCTGTCGCTGGTCGACCGCATCTTCACCCGCATCGGCTCCAGCGACGACCTGGCCGGCGGGCGCTCGACCTTCATGGTCGAGATGAGCGAAACCGCCAACATCCTGCACAACGCCACCGACCGCAGCCTGGTGCTGATGGACGAAGTGGGCCGCGGCACCAGTACGTTCGACGGCCTGTCGCTGGCGTGGGCTGCCGCCGAGCGCCTGGCCCAGTTGCGCGCCTATACCCTGTTCGCCACCCACTACTTCGAGCTCACCGTGCTGCCGGAAAGCGAGCCGCTGGTGGCCAACGTGCACCTGAATGCCACCGAGCACAACGAGCGCATCGTGTTCCTGCACCATGTACTGCCTGGCCCTGCCAGCCAGAGCTACGGCCTGGCCGTGGCGCAACTGGCCGGCGTGCCGGGTGTGGTGATCCAGCGTGCTCGCGAACACCTGGCGCGCCTGGAAACCACCAGCCTGCCGCATGAGCAAGCCCCGACCGAAAAGGCCAGGGATGTGCCACAGGTGCCGCACCAGAGCGATCTGTTCGCCAGCCTGCCACACCCGGCCATCGAGAAGCTGGGCAAGCTGCAACTGGACGAAATGACCCCGCGCCAAGCTATCGAAATGCTATATCAACTAAAGAACCTGTTATAACGGCGCCCACTACAAGCTGGTAGAATCCGCCGCGGTTTGCTGGTGCTGCAGGTTATTAGCCTGGCCTGCAGCCACATACCTGTAAACCGCGCGGCCCTGAGAGGAAGGGCCGCCGCCGTCGCCTGAGGAGAGAACTAGAAATGACCTTCGTCGTCACCGACAACTGCATCAAATGCAAATACACCGACTGCGTGGAAGTCTGTCCGGTGGACTGCTTCTACGAAGGCCCGAACTTCCTGGTCATCCACCCGGACGAGTGCATTGACTGCGCACTGTGCGAGCCGGAATGCCCGGCGCAAGCCATCTTCTCGGAAGACGAAATCCCTGCCGGGATGGAAAACTTCATCGAGCTGAACGCCGAACTGGCGGAAGTCTGGCCAAACATCACCGAACGTAAGGATGCCCTGCCGGACGCTGAAGAGTGGGACGGCAAGACTGGCAAGATTGCAGACCTGGAGCGCTGATAGCGCCCGGATACGAAAAAGGCCCCTCGGGGCCTTTTTTGTTTTTTTGCGGACAAAAAAAGGGGCGGTTTGACCCGCCCACATTTTTTCCGTAGTCCCTGCTTGTCCCAAACATCATCCTGATGAAATCGCTTCTTGCGATGTCCTTGGCCTTCATCCTGAATGCCTGTGCATGTCCCTGTGCACAGTTCGAATACTAGCGGGTTGAGCCGGGCGGGCAAGCGCGAGACCTCACAAGGTATTACCAGGCACACATTTCCTCACAGCCGAATAAGCCATGCTTTTCAATGGGTTGTAAAAATACAGGGGCTGAAAACGACAATGATTTACTGAGACTTGCATAGATAGCTTACAAAACAAGTAAGAAAAGGCTTACACGCAATGTTACTGGGGTAGCGCAGTACACATTAGATATCTGTTTTACCGGGCAGATTTTGGGGCGCTGCTTTGCAGCCTATTCGCAGCACAAGGCTGCTCGCGTATCCCTGCAGGAGCAGCCTTGTGCTGCGAATAGGCTGCAAAGCAGCGCTCCCAACATTTTCAAATGACACACACAAAAACGCCCCGAGGTCATCGGGGCGTTTTGTGTGACAGGCCTTCGCTACTGGAACAAAGACTCGCTGGACAACCCATTCTTTTCAAGGATCTCGCGCAGACGCTTGAGCCCCTCCACCTGGATCTGCCGTACACGCTCCCGGGTCAGGCCGATCTCCAGGCCAACATCTTCCAGGGTGCTGCTTTCATGCCCACGCAGGCCAAAGCGACGCACCACCACTTCCCGCTGCTTGTCCGTCAGCTCGCCCAGCCACTGGTCGATGCTCTGCGACAGGTCGTCATCCTGCAGCAGTTCGCACGGGTCGGTGGGGCGGTCGTCTGTCAAGGTGTCGAGCAGGGTCTTGTCCGAATCCGGGCCAAGCGACACATCCACCGACGATACCCGCTCGTTCAGGCCCAGCATGCGCTTGACCTCGGCGACCGGCTTCTCCAGCAGGGTGGCGATTTCTTCGGGGGAGGGTTCGTGGTCGAGTTTCTGGGTCAGCTCGCGTGCGGCGCGCAGGTAGACGTTCAGTTCCTTGACCACGTGGATCGGCAGGCGGATGGTGCGGGTCTGGTTCATGATCGCCCGTTCGATGGTCTGGCGGATCCACCAGGTCGCATAGGTCGAAAAACGGAAACCACGCTCCGGGTCGAACTTCTCGACCGCACGGATCAGCCCCAAGTTGCCTTCCTCGATCAGGTCGAGCAGCGACAGGCCGCGGTTCACGTAACGACGGGCAATTTTTACAACCAGGCGCAGGTTGCTTTCGATCATGCGCTTGCGGCCAGCAGGATCGCCCTTCTGCGACAAGCGCGCAAAGTGCACTTCCTCTTCCGGCGAAAGCAGCGGCGAGAAGCCGATCTCGTTGAGATACAGCTGGGTGGCATCAAGCGCCCGACTGTAATCGATGTACTTGTGTTGCTTGAGCGAAGAGCCCGACTTGGCCCTCGTCCGAACCGAAGATACAGCAGGTTCGTCTGACACCACATCCGTTTCCAAAACGATACCCGTCTCCATCAGGAGGACGTCATCGTCGATGTCAAACTCCGGCACTTCTTTACTGAGAGCCATTGTTATAGTCCTTTGCTGAGTTCGAACTCAGACTCGAGCGGCACCTTTATCCCTGGCAGCGCTGGAGCCTGTCCCCACTACATCACAGGAACAGGCCGGGTACAACGATCAACGGCGTGGCAGGAACTGGAGTGGATCGACGGGTTTGCCCTGGCGGCGAATCTCGAAATGCAGCTTCACCCGATCAGTGCCCGTGGACCCCATTTCAGCAATCGACTGCCCTGCCTTGACCTGCTGCCCCTCCCGAACCAACAGCCTGCGGTTATGACCGTAGGCACTGACGTAGGTATCGCTGTGTTTGATGATGATCAGCTCGCCGTAGCCCCTCAAACCACTCCCGGCGTAAACCACTGCACCATCAGACGCAGCAAAAACAGGCTGTCCCAAATCACCGGCGATATCAATGCCTTTATTCAAACTACCGTTTGAAGCAAATTTTCCAATCAGCACGCCGTTGGCAGGCCAGGTCCAGCCACCTACCGCGCGCTCCGCAGCTGGCACCGTGGCAACCACCGGCGCGCTGGTGATGGGGGCCGGCGTGGCCGGTTTGCCGGTGCTGGCAGGCGACGTGGGCGTGCTCCCCACGGGCCGCCGCGTGACCGTGGTGCGGCTCGACGAGGACGGGTTGGACACCACCGTTGTACTGCTGCTTGAACCACTGCTGAAACGAATCGCTTGGCCCGGGCGGATGGTATAAGGCGCCGGGATGCCATTGCGTGCAGCCAGCTCCTTGTAGTCCCAGCCATAGCGGAAGGCGATGGAGAACAGCGTGTCCCCAGGCTTGACGATGTACTGCCCGGACGTCACCGTCGGGCGCTTGGGCACAGTGTTGTTGCGGTCGACCACCCGCGCGCTGGTGTTACTGGTGCTCGAGCAACCCACCAGTAGCATGCCCATGGCCAGTGCAATCACCAGAAGCTTGAAACCCGACCCGTCCTTGCGCTGCCGAATGACTGTGTGACCCACCCGCGCTCCCCTCATGGTGCCGAAAAACGATATGAAGACAAGAAATGCAATATTGTTGCAATTATAACCAAGCCGGCCTGTATTGGCAGGCTGGCGCAAAAGGCTGTTGCAAACCCGAGGCGCGCACTGTGCGCTAGCGCTTTGCTCCGCCAGATAGACAGGGCGAAGCCACAAGAATTCGCCACCGGCGCAAAAATACCGCGCGGCTCATGCCGGCAGTGCCCAGCACGACGCAGCGCTCAGGCCAATGGGCCATTGAGCAGCGGCACGAAGCGCACGGCCCCCAGCACACGGCGGGAGAACCCATGTTCTTCGCGCACGATCAGCATCAGTTGCTGCGTTTCGCCGGCCGGCCCCACCGGAATCACCATGCGGCCACCGGGTGCCAGCTGGTCGAGCAGTGCCTGGGGCACTTCCGGCGCTACCGCGGTGACGATGATGCCGTTGTACGGCGCCAGCGCCGGCCAGCCTTCGCAACCATCGCCCCAGCGGAATACCACGTTGCGCAGGTTCAGCTCCACCAGGCGCTCTTTGGCCCGGTCCTGCAGCACCTTGATACGCTCCACCGAGAATACCCGCTCCACCAGCTGGGCCAGTATCGCTGTCTGGTAGCCCGAGCCAGTGCCGATCTCCAGCACCTTGTCCAGCGGACCGGCCTCGAGCAGCAGCTCGCTCATGTGGGCAACCATGAATGGCTGGGAGATGGTCTGGTTGTGGCCGATCGGCAGCGCGGTGTCTTCATAGGCACGATGCGCCAGTGCCTCGTCGACGAACAGGTGACGTGGGGTACGACGGATCACGTCGAGCACCTTGGTGTTCGACACACCCTCCTCGCACAGGCGCTGGATCAGCCGCTCCCGGGTACGCTGGGAGGTCATGCCGATGCCACGCCGCAGCATATCGTCCTCGCGCATCAGAGCACGCCCTCCAGCCAACCGTCGAGCTGCTCGAAGGCATCATTGAAGGTGCGGTCGAGTTGCAGCGGAGTGATCGACACGAAGCCTTGCATCACCGCATGGAAGTCGGTGCCCGGGCCGCCATCTTCGGCATCCCCGGCCACAGCGATCCAGTAGCCTTCCTTGCCGCGCGGGTTGACCACCTTGGTCGGTGCCGCCGCCCGCGCCCGGTGACCGAGGCGGGTAAGCTGGATGCCACGAATGTGCTCCAGCGGCAGGTTGGGGATATTGACGTTGAGTACCGTGCGTGGCGGCAGCACCAGACGTGACTGTGCCTCGACCAGCCGACGGGCGATGTAAGCCGCCGTCGGCAGGTTGTCCGGCTGACGCGACAGCAGTGAAAACGCCAGCGACGTGCCGCCAAGGAAACGGCCTTCCAACGCGGCGGCGACCGTACCCGAGTACAGCACGTCATCCCCCAGGTTGGCACCGAGGTTGATCCCCGACACCACCATGTCAGGCACCTGCGGCAACAACCCATTGAGCCCCAGGTGCACACAGTCGGTCGGTGTGCCGTTCAGGCTGATGAAGCCGTTGGCCAGGGTCTGCGGGTGCAGTGGCCGGTCCAGCGTCAGCGAACTGCTGGCGCCGCTCTTGTCTTGATCCGGGGCGATCACCGCGCACTCGGCGTAATCCGCCAGCGCAGCGTGCAGCGCGGCGATGCCGGGTGCGGTGACACCGTCGTCGTTCGAAATCAGAATACGCATGGGCTGTCCGTCTGCCCTGCCGACACCAGATCCACGACTTCGCGCACCACCACGGTGGCAAAGCATCCGGCCGGCAGGACGAATTCCAGTTGCAGGATATCAGGCTCGGGATAATGCCATGTCAGGCCGCCAATAGGGAGCCGCAAAATACGCCGTTCGTGATCCATGCCCGCCTGCGCCAACCACTGGCAAAGTGCCGGTTGCCGAGCGCCGACGGCATTTTCCAGCTGCGCGGTGGCGCCGCCTGCGGGCGAATTGCCCTCGCCCCACATCGCACCGGTCGGGTGCAGGTCGAGAATCGCCAGACGTGGGTCAGCGCATTCCGCCTCACCGGCCGGGAAGAAGCTACGGCTGTCGGTGAACGCCAGCAGGTCGCCGACCTGGGCCTCGGCCCAGCTACCTTCGACGACACGTGCAGCAAGGACCTGATTGAACAGGTAGCTGCGCCCGGCCGAAAGCAGCCGCGAACGCACGTTACGCTGCTCGGGCAATGCCTTGCGCGCGGCCCAGTCGAGGGCGTCATGGACGTTGCCCCCGCCGTGACCGAAGCGCTGGGTGCCGAAATAGTTGGGCACACCGTGCTGCTTGAGCTGTGCCAGGCGCGCATCCACAGCCTGGTGGTCGGCAGCGAGTGCCGTCAGGCGCAAGGTGAAGCCGTTGGCCGAATGCGCGCCGCGCTGCAGCTTGCGCTGGTGGCGCACCTGCTTGAGCACGCGCAGGCTGGCATCTTCAGCGCGCGACAGGTCTGGGTCGGCTTTGCCCGGCAGGTGCAGGCTGAACCACTGGCGGGTCAGGGCTTGACGGTCCTTGAGCCCGGCGTAGCTGATAGAGCGCACCGGCACGCCTGCGGCGCGCGCCAGGCGGCGGGCCGCCTCTTCGGTGTTCAGGTCACGCTTTTCGACCCACAGCCACAGGTGCTCGCCCTGGCCGGACAGTGGAATATCCAGCACTTCGTCGACCTGGAAGTCCTCAGCCACCGCCTTGAGGACGGCGGTGCCCAAAGGTTCGCCCGATGCACGCGGGCCCAGCAGTTCCAGTTCGGTCATGCTGCCAGCAACAGGGCGACCGAATGCACGGCTATCCCCTCCTCACGGCCGGTGAAGCCCAGCTTTTCAGTCGTGGTGGCCTTGACATTGACCTGGTCGAGTTCGACCTGCAGGTCTTCGGCGATCAGTTGGCGCATGGTCTCGATGTGCGGGGCCATCTTCGGCGCCTGGGCGACGATGGTGGCGTCGACATTGCCGACCTTCCAGCCCTTGGCCTTGACGATGCCGACCACATGGCGCAGCAGCACACGGCTGTCGGCACCCTTGAACTGTGGGTCGGTGTCGGGGAAGTGCTTGCCGATGTCGCCCAGCGCCGCGGCGCCCAGCAAGGCATCGCTCAGGGCGTGCAGCAGCACGTCGCCATCGGAGTGGGCCAGCAGGCCGTATTTGTGGGGGATACGCACCCCGCCCAAGGTAATGAAATCACCGTCGCAGAAACGGTGCACATCGTAGCCATGGCCAATACGCATAGAAAAACGCCCTGAATGAGTCAGGGCGTGATTCTACCTGCTTTTGAAGCATTGGGGCTGCTTCGCAGCCCATCGCCGGCAAGCCAGCTCCCACCTGGACCACATGGCCCTCGAGCCATGCACGGTACCTGTGGGAGCTGGCTTGCCGGCGATGAGGCAAATACCCCAGCTACGCCTTACACCCGCCCCAGTGCCACCGCATGATGGCGCAGGTGATCCTCGATGAAGCTGGCAATGAAGTAGTAGCTATGGTCATAGCCCGGCTGCAAACGCAGGGTCATTTCATGGCCCCCTTTGCGTGCCGCCTGCTCCAGCGCTTCAGGCTTTAGCTGCTTCTCGAGGAAGTCGTCACGGTCACCCTGGTCGACCAGCAACGGCGGGCATTGGCCAGCAGGGGTTTCGGCCAGCAGTACGCTGGCATCCCACTCACGCCAGCGCGCCCGGTCTTCACCCAGATAGCGGCTGAAGGCCTTCTCGCCCCACGGGCAATCCATCGGGTTGCTGATCGGCGAAAACGCCGAAACCGAGCGGTAACGCCCGGGGTTGCGCAAGGCGCACACCAGCGCGCCATGCCCACCCATGGAGTGGCCGCTGATGCTGCGCTCGCCCGACGCCGGGAAGTGCGCCTCGATCAGCGCCGGCAGCTCCTGCACCACATAGTCATGCATGCGGTAATGTTGGGCCCAGGGTTGCTGAGTGGCGTTGAGGTAGAAGCCCGCCCCCAGGCCGAAGTCCCAGGCGCCGTCCGGGTCGCCCGGCACCTGCTCGCCACGCGGGCTGGTGTCGGGGGCCACGATGATCAGCCCAAGCTCCGCGGCCATGCGCTGGGCGCCGGCCTTTTGCATGAAGTTCTCGTCGGTGCAGGTGAGGCCGCTAAGCCAGTACAGCACCGGCAACTTTTCGCCCTGCTCGGCCTGCGGTGGCAGGTACACAGCGAACACCATGTCGCAGCCCAGCACCTTGGAGTGATGCCGGTAACGCTTGTGCCAGCCGCCGAAGCTCTTCTGGCAGGAGATGTTATCCAGGCTCATGGCACACCTCAGAAGTGGATCACGCTGCGAATGCTCTTGCCTTCATGCATCAGGTCGAAGGCTTTGTTGATGTCCTCCAGGCCCATGGTATGGGTGATGAAGGTATCCAGCGGAATCTCGCCCTTCTCGGACATTTCCACGTAGCTTGGCAGCTCGCTGCGGCCACGCACGCCGCCGAATGCCGAACCACGCCAGACGCGGCCGGTGACCAGCTGGAACGGACGGGTGGCAATTTCCTGGCCGGCACCGGCTACACCGATGATGACCGACTCGCCCCAGCCTTTGTGGCAGCATTCCAGGGCGGCGCGCATCAGTTGCACGTTGCCGATGCACTCGAAGGAGAAGTCCACGCCACCGTCGGTGAGGTCGACGATCACCTCCTGGATCGGGCGGTCGTAGTCTTTCGGGTTGACGCAGTCGGTGGCACCCAGTTGGCGGGCGATCTCGAACTTGGCCGGGTTGATGTCGATGGCGATGATGCGCGAGGCCTTGGCCTTGACCGCTCCGATCACCGCCGAGAGGCCGATGCCGCCCAGGCCGAAGATGGCCACGGTGTCACCCGGCTTGACCTTGGCGGTGTTGAGCACCGCGCCGATACCGGTGGTGACGCCACAGCCCAGCAGGCAGACCTTTTCCAGGGGGGCTTCTTTCTGGATCTTGGCCACGGAAATTTCCGGCAGCACGGTGTACTCGGAGAAGGTCGAGGTGCCCATGTAGTGGAACAGCTGCTGGCCCTTGTACGAGAAGCGCGTGGTGCCGTCCGGCATCAGGCCCTTGCCCTGGGTAGCGCGAATGGCCTGGCACAGGTTGGTCTTGCCCGAGAGGCAGAACTTGCACTTGCCGCATTCCGGGGTGTACAGCGGGATCACGTGGTCGCCGACGGCCACCGAGGTCACGCCCTCGCCTACCGCTTCGACGATCGCGCCGCCTTCGTGACCGAGGATGGACGGGAAGATGCCTTCGGGGTCAGCACCGGACAGGGTATAGGCATCGGTGTGGCAGACACCACTGGCGACCACACGCAGCAGCACTTCACCGGCCTTGGGCATGGCCACGTCGACTTCGACGATTTCCAGGGGTTTCTTGGCTTCGAAGGCTACGGCAGCACGGGACTTGATCATCAAAGGTCTCCAGACAGAGGGTCGATTCAGTGACACAGTGTAATTCACCGCCTTTTGATGAATAATCAGGCCAAAGACAAAACATTATTGCCACACAGGGATAATCCATGAGCAACCGCTGGGAGGGCATCGACGAATTCGTCGCCGTGGCCGAATCGGGCCAGTTCACAGCGGCCGCCGAACGCCTGGGGGTTTCCTCTTCGCACATAAGCCGCCAGATCGCCCGGCTGGAGGAGCGCCTGCAGACGCGCCTACTGTACCGCAGCACGCGCCGGGTAACCCTGAGCGAGGCGGGGCAGACCTTTCTGCAGCATTGCCAGCGCTTGCAGGATGGCCGCGAGGAAGCCCTGCGTGCCATGGGCGACCTGGCCAGTGAACCCAAGGGGCTGCTGCGCATGACCTGCGCGGTAGCCTACGGCGAGCGCTTCATCGTGCCGCTGGTAACACGGTTCATGGCGCTGTACCCGCAGTTGCGGGTGGATGTGGAACTGAGCAACCACACCCTCGACCTGCTGCATGAGGGGATGGACCTGGCGATCCGCCTGGGCCGCCTGGCCGACTCTCGGCTGGTGGCCACTCGCCTGGCCCCGCGGCGCATGTACCTGTGCGCCTCGCCGGCCTACCTGGAACGTTACGGCCGGCCGCACAGCCTGTCGGAACTGGCGCGGCACAATTGCCTGGTGGGCAGTTCGGACTTGTGGGCGCTGCAGCAGGACGGCCGCGAGATCAGCCAGCGGATACAGGGCAACTGGCGCTGTAACAGCGGGCAGGCAGTGCTGGATGCGGCGCTGCAAGGGATAGGGTTGTGCCAGCTGCCGGATTATTACGTGCTGGAACACCTGAACAGTGGTGCGCTGGTGTCTTTGCTCGAAGCGCACCAGCCGCCGAATACGGCAGTGTGGGCGCTGTATCCGCAGCAGCGGCACCTGTCGCCGAAGGTGCGGCGGCTGGTGGATTACCTGAAGGAAGGGTTGGCGGGGTTGCCGGAATATCGCGGGATCTGATTGCAAAGGGGTCCGCTTCGCGGCCCAATCGCCGGCAAGCCAGCTCCCACAGGATCTCCACAGACCTGAGGGAATCGCGGTTACTGTGGGAGCTGGCTTGCCGGCGATTGGGCCGCGAGGCGGACCCGGCGATTTCAGCGCCTACCGGCCCAGCGCTGGCGCAACCATTCCAGGTCTTCGGGCCGGGTCACCTTGATGTTGTCACTGCGCCCTTCCACCAACCGCGGCGCCTGGCCGGACCATTCAATGGCAGAGGCCTCATCTGTCACCACCACATCCGATACCAGGCACTCGGCCAGCGCCCGATGCAACGCCCCCAGGCGGAACATCTGCGGCGTATACGCCTGCCAGATAGTACTGCGGTCCACGGTAGCGCTCACCCGGCCATTGCTGTCTGCACGCTTGAGGGTGTCGCGCGCCGGCACCGCCAGCAAGCCACCCACCGGGTCGTCTGCCAGCTCCGACAACAACTTGTCCAGGTCGCTGCGCGCAAGGTTCGGCCGCGCGGCATCGTGCACTAGCACCCAGTCGCTGTCCGAGGCGCCCTGGGCATGCAGCAACAGCAAAGCGTTGAGCACCGAGTCGGCGCGCTCACGCCCGCCCGTCGCGCGCTGGATGCGCGAGTCGCTGGCGCAACGCAGGGCTGGCCAGTACGGGTCATCTTCAGCAATGCTGACCACCACGCCATTGAGCGCCGGGTGGCCAAGAAAACAGTCGAGGCTGTGCTCGAGCAGGGTCTGCCCGGCCAGCTCCAGGTATTGCTTGGGGCGGTCGGCAGCCATGCGGGCACCAACGCCCGCAGCAGGAATCACGGCCCAGAAGGCCGGCAAGGTATCGATCATTTCTGTGGCAACTGGAAGAGGGTTTCGCCCTCTTTGACCATTCCCAATTCGTGGCGAGCCCGCTCTTCAACGGTCTCCATGCCTTTTTTCAGCTCCAGCACTTCGGCATCGAGCACACGGTTACGCTCCAGCAGCCGCTCGTTTTCGGCATGCTGCTCGGCAATCTGCTGCTTCAGCTCGGTCACTTGCGCCAGGCTGCCATTACCCACCCACAGGCGGTATTGCAGGCCACCCAGCAGCAGGAGCAGGACGAGGAACAACCAATAAGGACTGCGCATCTAGGTATCCAGGTTAAAAAGACCGCCGCACACTATGCATTTCAGGGTCTCGAATAGCACGAAGCCTGGCCGAGGCCAGGCTTCGTGGACAGAAACCCGTTGGAACGCAGTAAAGTTCAGTACGAACGTTCCTACAGCTCCGGCTGCTGTCTTTTTACCATCTCTTGCTTAGCCGCGAAACTCGGCACGACCACGGTAAACTGCTTTGGCACCCAGTTGCTCTTCGATGCGCAGCAGTTGGTTGTACTTGGACACGCGGTCGGAACGGCACAGCGAACCGGTCTTGATCTGACCGGCAGCGGTACCCACGGCCAGGTCGGCAATGGTCGAGTCTTCGGTTTCACCGGAACGGTGCGAGATCACCGCGGTGTAGCCGGCAGCCTTGGCCATCTGGATGGCTTCCAGGGTTTCGGTCAGCGAGCCGATCTGGTTGAACTTGATCAGGATCGAGTTACCGATGCCTTTCTCGATGCCTTCTTTGAGGATCTTGGTGTTGGTTACGAACAGGTCGTCGCCAACCAGCTGTACCTTCTCGCCGATCTTGTCGGTGAGGATCTTCCAGCCAGCCCAGTCGGACTCGTCCAGGCCGTCTTCGATCGAGATGATCGGGAAGCGCTCGGTCAGGCCTTTCAGGTACTCGGCGAAGCCTTCGGCATCGAACGACTTGCCTTCACCGGACAGGTTGTACTTGCCGTCTTCGTAGAACTCGGAAGCCGCGCAGTCCAGGGCCAGGGTCACGTCGGTGCCCAGCTTGTAGCCGGCTTTTTCAACGGCTTCGGCGATGGCAGCCAGGGCGTCTTCGTTGGAAGCCAGGTTAGGGGCGAAGCCGCCTTCGTCACCTACGGCGGTGTTCAGGCCACGGGCCTTGAGCACAGCTTTGAGGTGATGGAAGATTTCGGTACCCATGCGCAGGCCATCGGAGAAGGTCTTGGCACCAACCGGCTGAACCATGAACTCCTGGATGTCGACGTTGTTGTCGGCGTGCTCGCCACCGTTAATGATGTTCATCATCGGAACCGGCATCGAGTACTGGCCCGGGGTGCCGTTCAGGTTGGCGATGTGCGCGTACAGCGGCAGGTCCTGGTCCTGGGCTGCGGCCTTGGCGGCAGCCAGGGAAACAGCCAGGATGGCGTTGGCGCCCAACTTGGCCTTGTTCTCGGTACCGTCCAGTTCGATCATGGCGCGGTCCAGAGCCTTCTGGTCGGATGGGTCCTTGCCCAGCAGCAGGTCACGGATCGGGCCGTTGATGTTGCCGACGGCTTTCAGCACACCCTTGCCCAGGTAACGGCTCTTGTCGCCATCACGCAGCTCCAGCGCTTCGCGCGAGCCGGTGGAAGCACCGGACGGCGCGCAGGCGCTGCCGATGATGCCGTTGTCGAGCAGTACATCGGCTTCCACGGTGGGGTTGCCACGCGAATCGAGAACTTCACGACCTTTGATGTCGACGATTTTTGCCATTGTTGTAAGCACTCCAGAATTGACTAAAACAACCTAGCTTAAGAAATTCTTGCCGTTCACCAGGCGGATTTGCAGTGGGCAGGCCGGGTGAAGGGAGCCTCTGACCGATTGGTCAGGGGTGGATCGGGCGCTACTTTACCCGAGAAATGAGTTTTATGCGGTTTCTACCGTCGGAAAACTTTTCACCAGGTCGTCCAATTGCTTGATCTGGGCCAGGAATGGCTCCAGTTTGTCCAGGCGCAGGGCGCATGGACCATCGCACTTGGCGTTGTCCGGGTCGGGGTGGGCTTCGAGGAACAGGCCGGCCAGACCCTGGCTCATGCCAGCCTTGGCCAGGTCGGTGACCTGGGCGCGGCGGCCACCGGCGCTATCGCTGCGACCACCCGGCATCTGCAGGGCGTGGGTCACATCGAAGAACACCGGGTACTCGAACTGCTTCATGATGCCGAAGCCGAGCATGTCCACCACCAGGTTGTTGTAACCGAAGCTCGAACCGCGCTCGCAGAGGATCAACTGGTCATTACCGGCCTCTTCGCACTTGGCCAGGATATGTTTCATTTCCTGGGGTGCGAGAAACTGGGCCTTCTTGATGTTGATCACCACGCCGGTCTTGGCCATGGCCACCACCAGGTCGGTCTGCCGCGACAGGAAGGCCGGCAGCTGGATGATGTCGCATACCTTGGCAACGGGCTCGGCCTGACAAGGCTCGTGCACGTCGGTAATCACCGGCACGTTGAAGGTGCGCTTGATCTCCTCGAAGATCTTCAGCCCTGCTTCCATGCCCGGGCCACGGTAGGACGCCACCGACGAACGATTGGCCTTGTCGAAGCTGGCCTTGAACACGTACGGGATACCGAGCTTCTCGGTCACCCGCACGTATTCTTCGCAGACCTTCATTGCCAGGTCACGGGACTCCAGAACATTCATGCCGCCGAACAGGACGAACGGCTTGTCGTTGCCTATCTCGATATTACCGACACGAATGATCTTCTGGGGCATGGGTCAGGCCTTGTTCTTCTGAGCCAGGGCCGCCTTGACGAAACCGCTGAACAGCGGGTGGCCGTCACGCGGGGTGGAAGTGAACTCCGGGTGGAACTGGCAGGCGACGAACCATGGGTGGTCCTTTGACTCGACCACTTCCACCAGCGCGCCGTCTTCGGAACGACCGGAAACCACCAGGCCAGCATCGACCAGTTGCGGCAGCAGGTTGTTGTTCACTTCGTAGCGGTGACGGTGACGCTCGGTGATCACGTCCTTGTTGTAGCAGTCGTGCACTTTGGAGCCGGCGGCCAGCTGGCAATCCTGTGCGCCCAGGCGCATGGTGCCGCCCAGGTCCGAAGCCTCGGTACGGGTCTCGACGGCACCGGTGGCATCAGCCCACTCGGTGATCAGGCCGACTACCGGGTGGCCGCTGTTGCGGTCGAATTCGGTGGAGTTGGCGTCTTTCCAGCCCATCACGTTACGGGCGAACTCGATCACGGCCACCTGCATGCCCAGGCAGATGCCCAGGTACGGTACCTTGTTCTCACGGGCATACTGCACCGCGGTGATCTTGCCTTCCACGCCACGCAGGCCGAAACCGCCCGGTACCAGAATGGCGTCGGCACCTTCAAGCAGGCTGGTGCCCTGGTTCTCGATGTCTTCCGAATCGATGTAGCGCAGGTTGACCTTGGTGCGGTTGGTGATGCCGGCGTGGCTCATCGCTTCGATCAGCGACTTGTACGCATCCAGCAGCTCCATGTACTTGCCGACCATGGCGATGGTCACTTCATGCTCCGGGTTGAGCTTGGCATCGACCACCTTGTCCCACTCGGACAGGTCGGCACCATTGCACTGCAGGCCGAAACGCTCGACGACGAAGTCGTCCAGGCCCTGTGCGTGCAGCACGCCCGGGATCTTGTAGATGGTGTCGACGTCTTCCAGCGAAATGACTGCACGCTCTTCAACGTTGGTGAACAGCGCGATCTTGCGACGCGACGAGGCATCGACCGGGTGGTCGGAGCGGCAGATCAGCACGTCAGGCTGCAGGCCGATGGAGCGCAGCTCCTTGACCGAGTGCTGGGTCGGCTTGGTCTTGGTTTCGCCAGCGGTGGCGATGTACGGGACCAGGGTCAGGTGCATCAGCATGGCGCGCTTGGAGCCCACTTCGACGCGCAGCTGGCGAATCGCCTCGAGGAACGGCTGCGACTCGATGTCACCCACGGTACCGCCGATTTCCACCAGGGCCACGTCGGCATCGCCGGCGCCCTTGATGATGCGACGCTTGATTTCGTCGGTGATGTGCGGAATGACCTGGATGGTCGCGCCCAGGTAGTCACCACGACGCTCTTTACGCAGCACGTGCTCGTAAATGCGACCGGTGGTGAAGTTGTTGTTCTGGGTCATGGTGGTGCGGATGAACCGCTCGTAGTGGCCCAGGTCGAGGTCAGTCTCGGCGCCATCGTGGGTGACGAACACTTCACCGTGCTGGAACGGGCTCATGGTGCCCGGATCGACGTTGATGTACGGATCCAGCTTGAGCATGGTGACCTTCAGGCCCCGCGCTTCCAGGATGGCCGCCAGGGAAGCCGAGGCAATGCCTTTCCCCAATGAAGAAACAACACCGCCCGTGACGAATATGTAGCGCGTCATGAAAAACCCTAGAAGTCTGCGTTAAGGCGGCCAGCGCCGCCGGAGAAAGCGAAGGAAGGCCGAAGCCCCCGATCACCTGCGTCAATCACAGTGCATCTCGAAAAACTGTCGCGCCTGTACAGACCAGGGTTATCCCCGGCATGGAGCTCGCTCGTCATTTCTAGAATCAGCCCAGCAAAAAACTGCTTGGTAATCGGCAACCCCTGTGTTTTCGCGGAAGCCACAGAAGTTGTATCAAGAAGGGAGGGTAGTCTACCGGAATGTACCCTTCATCTCAAACCTTGCGCGCTCGTCGGCAACTGCCAATGCAGCTGGCAATCCGCCTGCACCAGCCTGGGCAGGTTGGCCACCGCCAGCAGGCGCTCGCCCTGATACAGCAAAGGCAGGCGCGGACGCAGGAAGTACGGCACCCGCTGCTCATTGAGCAGGCGCTTGAGGTCGCGCTGGCCGCGGCCGGGGACCTCCAGCATTTCGCCACCCTGGCGGTAGGCAATGCGCAGGCCAGCCAACGGCTCGGCGACATCAATACGCACCCTGCCGTTACCCGGCAGCACCAGGGGCTTGGCTGAATCCAGCCAAGCCATTTCGCCGACAGGCTGCTGCAGCCAGTCGCCGCTCAGCCACCAGATGCGTCCGTGGCTGCGCACCAATTGGCCATCGGCCAGCCGCCAGACCGGCTGGGCATCGGCGGCGGCATCGCGCAGGTCTGCCCAGCCGGCCCAATGCCGTGTGTCGGGCAAACGAGTGCGCCTGCTCAACCAATATTGCAGGGCATTGCGCTGACGGGCCGGCGATAGCGCCACCAGGGCGCCCAGGTCGAGGGATTCCAGCCCCGACCAGGCAACGGGCGCACCCTCCTGCGCAAGCGCCAGGTCGCCCTGGGCCAGTTCGTCCAGCAGTCCCAATGCTTCACCCAGATGCTCTGCGGCGCGGGCGAGGTTCTGCCCGGCCTGTGGCCAACGTTGCTGCAAGCGCGGGAACACATCGCCGCGCAGGTAGTTGCGGGCAAATTGTGTGTCGGTATTTGACGGGTCTTCGATCCATGCAAGCCCATTTACCCGGGCATAGTCATGCAGTTGCTGGCGTGAGCAACCCAGCAACGGCCTGACCAGGCTGCCCTGCCCTAGCGCCCGCTGCCCCGGCATCGCCGCCAGGCCACGCAGGCCTGCGCCGCGCAACAGGCGAAACAACAGGGTTTCGGCCTGATCATCGCGGTGCTGCCCGGTGAACAGAATGTCGCCCGGGCCCAGGGTTTGCCTGAAAGCGGCATAGCGGGCGTCGCGGGCAGCCTGTTCGAGGCTCGCGCCGGGGCTGACCTGGACGTGGATGACCTGAAGTTCGATGCCCAGATTGTCGCAGACGGCTTGGCAGTGGGCCGGCCAGGCGTCGGCAGCGGCTTGCAGGCCATGGTGGATGTGGATGGCGCGCAGCGGGGGGGATGCGTGGTTGCGGGCGTGGTTGGCCAGCAGGTGCAGGAGGACGGTGGAGTCGAGGCCGCCGGAAAAGGCAATGTACCAGGTAGGGGCTTGCAGCCAGGGGGTGAGGTTGATCATGAGGGCCTCACATGGCTTGAGATTGCCGGGGGTGCTTTGCACCCCATTCGCCGGCAAGCCAGGCTCCCACAGTGATCCTTGTGGGAGCCTGGCTTGCCGGCGGATGGGCCGCAGAGCGGCCCCGGTGGTATGTCAGAGGCCGTAGCTCATCAGGCGCTCGTAACGGCGAGCCAGCAGCGCGTCGTTATCGAACTTGCCGAGCATGTCCAGCTGCTCTATCAGGTCGGTGCGGATGCTTTCCGACACTTTCACCGGGTCACGGTGGGCGCCGCCCAACGGTTCCTGGATGACCTTGTCGACAATGTTCAGGCTCTTCAGGCGCTCGGCAGTGATGCCCATTGCCTCGGCTGCGTCAGCCGCCTTGTCGGCAGTCTTCCACAGGATCGAAGCGCAACCTTCCGGCGAGATCACCGAGTAGGTGGAGTACTGCAGCATGTTCAGCTGGTCACACACGCCAATCGCCAGAGCACCGCCCGAACCACCCTCACCGATCACGGTGGCGATGATCGGGGTTTTCAGGCGCGCCATGACGCGCAGGTTCCAGGCGATTGCTTCGCTCTGGTTGCGCTCTTCGGCGTCGATGCCCGGGTAGGCACCCGGGGTGTCGATGAAGGTCAGGATCGGCATCTTGAAGCGCTCGGCCATTTCCATCAGGCGGCAAGCCTTGCGGTAGCCTTCCGGGCGCGGCATGCCGAAGTTGCGGCGTACCTTCTCGCGCACTTCACGGCCCTTCTGGTGGCCGATGACCATGACCGGCTTGCCATCCAGGCGCGCGGTACCACCCACGATGGCGGCGTCGTCGGAGAAGTGACGGTCACCGTGCAGCTCTTCGAACTCGGTGAAGATGTGCTCCAGGTAGTCCAGGGTGTAAGGACGACGCGGGTGACGGGCCAGGCGCGCAATCTGCCAGCTGGTGAGGTTGCCGAAGATGCTTTCGGTCAGTGTGTTGCTCTTGTCTTGCAGACGGGCAATTTCATCGCTGATGTTCAGCGAGTTGTCGTTACCTACCAGGCGCAGGCCTTCGATCTTGGCTTGCAGGTCGGCAATCGGCTGTTCGAAATCGAGAAAATTCGGGTTCATAGTCATCCGTCTTGGGTCTACGGCCAGGCGGCCGGCCGGTTGATCCGTTTGGCGCCCTACCTTAAGGGATCAGGCGCATTCAGGTCGAGATTAAATTTTTTGTCGGTTCAACGATATTGCAGGAAGACGTTCTCACGCCCGAACTGGTCACGCAGCGCCTGAATCAGCCCGTCAGCCGGGTCGATCGACCACTGCTCACCGAACTGCAGCATGGCCTTGGCGTCGCTGCCGGTGTATTCCAGGGTGATCGGGCAAGCACCGCGATGGCGGGTGATCAGCTCGCCCAGCCACTTCAGCCGGTCGCCTTTCAGCGCCTCGTGCGCCACCTTCAGGCGCAGGCTCTCGGCCAGCTTGGTGCGCGCGTCTTCCATGGTCATCACCTGCTTCACCCGCAGGCGCAGGCCACCGGAGAAGTCATCGTTGCTGACCTCGCCTTCGACGACCACCATGGCATCAGCCTGCAGCAAGGACTGTGCCGCCATGAAGGAATCGGCGAACAGGGACGCCTCGATGCGCCCGGAGCGGTCATCCAGGGTGACGAAGCCCATCTTGTCGCCCTTCTTGTTCTTCATCACCCTCAAGGCAATGATCATGCCGGCGATGGTCTGGGTTTCGCGCGACGGCTTGAGGTCGATGATGCGCTGGCGGGCAAAGCGGCGGATCTCGGCCTCGTACTCGTCGATCGGGTGGCCGGTGAGGTACAGGCCCAGGGTGTCCTTCTCGCCCTTCAGGCGCTCCTTGAGGGTGAGTTCGCGCACCTTGCGGTGGTTGGCATAGACGTCCACTTGCGCTTCATCGAACATGCTGCCAAACAGGTCGACATGGCCACTGTCCGCCGTATGGGCCGCCTGCTCGGCAGCCTTGATGGCTTCACCCAGCGCCGAGAGCAAGGTTGCACGGTTGATGTCGATGTTGGCCTGATAGGCCTTGATCTCATCATGGAAGTGCGGGCCCAGGCGGTCCAGGGCGCCGCTGCGCACCAGTGCGTCCAGGGTGCGCTTGTTGACCCGCTTGAGGTCGATGCGCTCGCAGAAATCGAACAGGTCCTTGAACGGGCCACCCTCGGCACGCGCCTCGACGATCGCTTCCACCGGGCCTTCGCCGACGCCCTTGATGGCGCCCAGGCCATAGACGATACGGCCGTCGTTATTGACGGTGAACTTGAAGTCGGAGAAGTTCACGTCCGGCGCGTCGAGGCGCAGCTTCATGCTGCGCACCTCTTCGACCAGCACCACCACCTTGTCGGTGTTGTGCATATCCGCCGACAGCACGGCAGCCATGAACGGCGCCGGGAAGTGGGTTTTCAGCCAGGCCGTCTGGTAGGACACCAGGCCATAGGCGGCGGAGTGGGATTTGTTGAAGCCATAACCCGCAAACTTTTCTACCAGGTCAAAGATGTTACCGGCCAGGTCGGCATCGATGCCGTTGTTGGCGCAACCCTCGATGAAGCCACCACGCTGCTTGGCCATTTCCTCGGGTTTTTTCTTACCCATGGCCCGGCGCAGCATGTCTGCACCACCGAGGGTGTAGCCCGCCATCACCTGGGCGATCTGCATCACCTGTTCCTGGTACAGGATGATGCCATAGGTAGGTGCCAGCACCGGCTGCAGGCCGTCATACTGGTAATCCGGGTGCGGATAGGCCAGCTCGGCGCGGCCGTGTTTGCGGTTGATGAAGTCGTCCACCATGCCCGACTGCAGCGGGCCTGGGCGGAACAGCGCCACCAGTGCGATAAGGTCTTCAAGGCAGTCGGGCTTGAGCTTCTTGATCAGCTCCTTCATGCCCCGGGATTCAAGCTGGAATACCGCAGTGGTTTCGGCTTTTTGCAGTAGCTCGTATGTCTTGCGGTCATCCAGCGGGATGAAGTCGATGTTGAGATCTGGCAGGTTTTTCTTGGCCTGCTCGCGGTTGATGATCTCCATCGCCCACTTGATGATGGTCAGGGTCCGCAGGCCGAGGAAGTCGAACTTGACCAGGCCGGCGGCCTCGACGTCGTCCTTGTCGAACTGGGTTACCAGGCCGCCGCCCTCTTCGTCACAGGCGATCGGCGAAAAATCGGTAAGCTTGGTCGGCGCGATAACCACACCACCGGCGTGCTTGCCGGTCCCCCGGGTGACGCCTTCCAGCTTCAGCGCCATGTCCCAGATTTCGCGGGCATCCTCGTCGCCCTTGAGGAAGTCGCGCAGGATTTCTTCCTGCTCGTAGGCCTTCTCCAGGGTCATGCCCACTTCGAACGGGATCATCTTCGACAGGCGGTCGGCCAGGCCATAGGACTTGCCCTGCACCCGCGCCACGTCACGCACTACCGCCTTGGCGGCCATGGTACCAAAGGTGATGATCTGGCTGACGGCATTGCGCCCGTAGGCATCGGCCACGTATTCGATTACCCGATCCCGGCCGTCCATGCAGAAGTCGACGTCGAAGTCGGGCATGGAAACACGTTCAGGGTTGAGGAAGCGCTCGAACAGCAAGTCGTAGGCCAACGGGTCGAGGTCGGTGATCTTCAGCACGTAGGCCACCAGCGAGCCCGCACCCGAACCACGGCCAGGCCCAACCGGCACCCCGTTGTTCTTGGCCCACTTGATGAAGTCCATCACGATCAGGAAGTAACCGGGGAAGCCCATCTGGATAATGATGTCCAGCTCGAACTTCAGGCGGTCCAGGTACACCTGGCGCTTCTCTTCGTAATTGGGTGTGGTGTCTTTCGGCCACAACACCGCCAGGCGCTCTTCCAGGCCTTCGTGGGACACATGCCGCAGGTAGTCGTCAATGCCCATACCGTTCGGCGTGGGGAAGTCGGGCAGGAAGTGCTTGCCCAGTTGCACCTGGATGTTGCAGCGCTTGGCGATCTCGACGGTATTGGCGATGGCATCGGGCAGGTCGCTGAACAGCTCGGCCATTTCCTCGGCCGATTTCAGGTACTGCTGATCACTGTAGCCACGCGGGCGGCGCGGGTCATCAAGGGTCCAGCCCTCGCCAATGCACACGCGGGTTTCGTGTGCGTCGAAGTCCGCCTGCTTGATGAAACGCACGTCGTTGGTGGCCACCAGCGGGGCGCCACACCTGTCGGCCAGGGCCACCGCCGCGTGCACGTATTCTTCGTCGCGGGCGCGGTTGGTGCGCTGCACTTCAACGTAGAAGCGCTCGGGGAACATACCCATCCAGTCTTGCAGCAGGGTCTGGGCTTCTTCGTCCCGGCCGGACAACAAGGCCATGCCGATATCGCCTTCCTTGCCCGCCGACAGGGCAATCAGGCCCTCGCTGGCGGGGGCGATCCATTCACGCTGAAGGATGACCAGGCCGTTGCGCTGGCCTTCGGTCCAGCCACGCGAGATCAACTCGGTGAGGTTGCGGTAACCCTTGGCGTCCATGGCCAGGAAGCAGATGCGTGACAGCGGGGCTTCCGGGTCGGCACCGGCCAGCCACAGGTCGGCACCACAGATCGGCTTGATGCCCGCGCCCATGGCGGTCTTGTAGAACTTCACCAGCGAGCACATGTTGCTCTGGTCGGTGATCGCCACCGCCGGCATGTTCATCCCGGCCAGCGCCTTGGCCAGCGGTTTGATCCGCACCAGGCCGTCGACCAGCGAGAATTCGGAGTGGACGCGCAGGTGAACGAAGGGAACCGACATGGAAGATCCTGTAGCAGTGCTTAACGACAAGGGCGGGATTGTAGCTTAAATGGGCGGGGATTTTGGGGCTGCTTCGCAGCCCTTTGCGGGCACGCCCGCTCCCACAGGGATATCATCGCCCTCAGGAACGGCGCTGCACCTGTGGGAGCGGGCGTGCCCGCGAAGGGCCCTGTCAGGTCAGATCAGAGAATCTGTGACGCCTTCGCGTGCTTCCCAGGCCGCACGCACCGGGGCAAAGGAACGCCGATGGATGGGCGTAGGGCCCAGACGCGCGAGCGCCTCAAGGTGCACCGGGGTCGGGTAACCCTTGTGCCCGCCGATGCCATACCCTGGGTAGATCAGCTCGAACGCGCTCATCTCACGGTCACGGCTTACCTTGGCCAGGATAGAGGCAGCCGCAATAGCCGGCACCTGGCTATCGCCTTTGACCACCGGCGACGCCGGTACGGCCAGCTTCGGGCAACGGTTGCCATCGATCAGGGCCAGCTTGGGGGTAATGTGCAGGCCTTCCACCGCACGCTGCATGGCCAGCATCGTGGCCTGCAGGATGTTCAGGCGGTCGATTTCCTCGACCTCTGCACGGGCGATGCAGAAACTCAGGGCCTTTTCACAGATCTCGTCGAACAACGCCTCGCGCTTGGCTTCGGTGAGTTTCTTCGAGTCGTTCAGGCCGAGGATCGGGCGCGCCGGATCAAGGATCACCGCCGCCGTCACCACTGCGCCGCACAGCGGGCCGCGGCCCACTTCGTCAACGCCGGCGACCAGGTCTTCGACCAGGTTGAAGTCCAGTCCAATTTGCATGTCAGCGGTCCTTGACCAAGGCCAGTACCGCCTCGGCCGCCTGGTTGGAGGCGTCACGGCGCAGGGTGCGGTGTATTTCGTCGAAACGTTCGGTCTGCTGGCTGCCATCGCGTACCAGTGGCGCAAGCGTGTTGGCCAGGGCATCGCTGGTGGCGGCGTCCTGCAACAGTTCGGGCACCAGTTCGCGCTGGGCGAGCAGGTTCGGCAATGACACGTATGGGCTCTTTACCAGGCGCTTGAGGATCCAGTAGGTCAACGGCGCCAGACGGTAGGCCACCACCATTGGCCGCTTGTACAGCAACGCTTCAAGGGTGGCTGTACCCGAAGCGATCAAGACCGCATCACAGGCCGCCAGCGCCTGGTGCGACTGACCATCGAGCAGGGTCAGCGGTAGCTGGCGCTCTTCGAGCATCTGTTCAACCTGGGTACGCCGTGCGGCGTTGGCACAGGGCAGCACGAACTGCACACCCGGTACCTGCTGCTGCAGGCGTTCGGCGGCGTCGAGGAACAACGCCCCCAGGCGCCCTACTTCGCCGCCCCGGCTGCCGGGCATCAGCGCAACCACCGGCCCCTCGCCCAGGCCAAGCGCAGCACGTGCTGCCGGGCGATCGGCTTCAAGCGGTATGGTGTCGGCCAGCGGGTGACCGACAAAGCGCACCGGCACGCCCTGCTCTTCATAGAACCGCGCCTCGAACGGCAGCAGGGTCAGCATCAGGTCGCAACCTTCGCGAATCTTCAACACACGCTTCTGCCGCCAGGCCCAGACAGACGGGCTGACGTAATGCACGGTCTTGATCCCGACCTGACGCAGTTTCAGTTCGATGTTGAGGGTGAAGTCCGGGGCGTCGATACCAATGAAGACATCCGGCTTTGCGTCGATCAGTGTCTGGATCAGCAGCTTGCGGCGTTTGAGCAGCTCGCGCAGGCGTCCCAGCACTTCGACCAGGCCCATGACCGCCAGGCGCTCCATGGGGAAGTACGATTGCAGGCCTTCGGCTTCCATCAAAGGGCCGCCAACGCCAATGAAACGTACATCGGGATGGCGTGCCTTGAGGGCACGCATCAAGCCTGACCCAAGAATATCGCCGCTGGCCTCACCTGCGACCAAGGCTACGCAAAGCGGGGCCATGTCAGCGGGTGATGCCGCGGGCGGAGTTCACGATCGACTGACGGAACAGGTCGACCTCAGGGTGCTTCGCCGCCATTTCGGCCAGTTCCTTGAGCGCGTCTTCGACGGTCAGGCCCTGACGATAGACAATCTTGTAGCAACGGCGCAGCACGTGGATCACCTCGTCGCTGAAACCGCGGCGGCGCATGCCTTCGAAGTTCATGCTGCGGGCTTCGGCCGGGCTGCCGAACACGGTGACGAAGGCCGGGACGTCCTTGCCGATTGCCGTGCCCATGCCGGAAAACGCGTGGGCACCGATATGGCAGTACTGATGCACCAGCGTGTAGCCGGACAGGATCGCCCAGTCACCCACGTGCACATGGCCGGCCAAGGCCGTGTTGTTGACCAGGATGCAGTGGTTGCCGATGACGCTGTCGTGGCCGATGTGGGCATAGGCCATGATCAGGTTGTGATCGCCTACGGTGGTTTCCGCACGGTCCTGAACGGTGCCGCGGTGGATGGTCACCCCTTCGCGGAACACATTATGATCGCCGATCACCAGGCGCGTCGGCTCACCCTTGTACTTGAGGTCCGGGGTATCTTCGCCAATCGAGGAAAACTGAAAGATACGGTTGTGCTTGCCGATACGGGTCGGCCCTTTGAGCACAACATGCGGGCCGATAACGGTACCCTCCCCGATTTCCACATCGGGGCCAACGATCGACCAAGGGCCGACCTCGACACCATCGGCCAGCTTGGCCGACGGGTCGATAATGGCCCGAGGATCAATCGAATTCATAGGGAGCGTTCCGCGCATGTGATCTGTGCCGAGCAAACCGGCTTGCCGTCGACCAGGGCGCGGCACTCGAACTTCCAGATCATGCTCTTGCGGCTGAGGAACTTGGCTTCCAGCACCAACTGGTCACCCGGCAATACCGGCTGACGGAAACGCAGCTTGTCGGAGCCGACGAAGTAGTACAGGGTGCCATCAGCCGGCTTGGCATCGAGCATCTTGAAACCGAGGATGCCGGCCGCCTGAGCCATGGCCTCAATGATCAAAACGCCCGGCATGATCGGGTGCGCCGGGAAATGGCCGTTGAAGAACGGCTCGTTGATGCTGACATTCTTGTAGGCACGAATGCTCTGGGCCTCGAAGTCCAGATCCGTCACCCGGTCCACCAGCAGGAACGGGTAACGGTGAGGCAGGTATTCGCGAATCTCGTTGATGTCCATCATTTCGGGGGGGAAGCCTGTAATAAGAATAGGGAGCGCAGGTGCTGAACACACGCTCCTTTAGCAATCCAAAGAGGAGCCAGCTAGCGACTGTTCACTCTTGCTCAGGGAATGGTATCAGCCTTCTGATGTCGGCAGGCCACCTGAGGTCACGGTATCGACGCGTTTTTCCAGCTGCTGAAGACGCTTGGCCATGTCATCCAGCTGGCGGATGCGCGCAGCGCTCTTGCGCCAGTCAGCCAAAGGCTGCATGGCTGTGCCGGATGAATAGGAACCGGGTTCAGTGATCGAACGGGTTACCATCGTCATCCCGGAAACAAATACGTTATCGCAAATATCAATGTGCCCTACCAGGCCCACGCCCCCGGCCAGCATGCAATGCTTGCCGATGCGCGTACTGCCGGAAATGCCCACACAAGCGGCCATGGCCGTGTGGTCACCGATCTGCACGTTGTGGGCGATCTGGATCTGGTTGTCGAGCTTGACCCCGTCGCCGATCCGCGTGTCGGACAGCGCACCACGGTCAACCGCAGTATTGACGCCGATTTCCACATCGTCACCGATGGTCACGCCACCGATCTGGGCAATCTTGCGCCACACACCTTTCTCGTTGGCAAAGCCGAAGCCTTCACCACCGATAACGGCACCCGACTGGATGACCACGCGCTTGCCGATGGTCACGTCATGGTACAGCGTGACCCGCGGGGCAAGCCAACCACCTTCACCGATCACGCAACGCGCACCGACCACGCAATGAGCACCCACGGTGACATTGGCGTCGATACGCGCACCGCTTTCGATGACCGCGAACGGCCCGATGCTGGCGCTCGCATCCACCTGAGCGTCCCCTGCCACCACGGCGCTGGGATGAATACCCGCCACAGCCTTGGGTTTGGGGTCGAACAGGTGGGAGATGCGTGCGTAAGCCAGGTACGGATCGGCGACGATCAGTGCATTGCCGGCAAAGCCTTCGGCATCCGCAGCCTTCAGCAATACCGCAGCGGCCTGGCTTTCATCCAGGAATTTGCGGTATTGCGGGTTGGCGAGGAAGCTCAATTGACCGGGGCCAGCCTCCTGCAAGGTGGCCAGCCCGGTAATCTGCATCCCCTCGGGCCCCTTGAGGGTGGCACCGAGGGCCTCGGCCAGCTGGCCTAGCGTCATGGTCACACTCATATCAACGGGCTTGGTTCATGCGCTCGATGACCTGGCGGGTGATGTCGTACTGAGGCTTGACATCGATGACCGCACCACGCTCGAGGACCAGGTCGAAACCGCCCTTCTTGATCACTTCCTCAACAGCGCCATCCAGCTTCGGCTTCAGTTGCTTGAGCATGTCGCGGTCAGCAACGGCTTTGGCTTCGTTCAGCTCCTTGGACTGGAACTGGAAGTCACGGGCCTTTTGCTTGAACTCGAGCTCCAGGCGCTCACGCTCCTGCTGCTGCATCTTGTCGCCGCCCTTGATCAGACGGTCCTGAATGCCCTTGGCGCTGCTTTCCAGGCTTTTCAGCTTGGTCAGTTGCGGACCGAACTTCTTCTCGGCATCAACCGCGTATTTCTTGGCGGCATCCGACTCGAGGAGGGCCATCTGATAGTTCAGGACGGCAACCTTCATTTCGGCGAACGCCGGGGTGGCGACCAGCGCCGCGGCCACTACGGCCAGTTGAGCCAATTTACGCACGATGCACTCCTGGATAAACCGTTGTCATTAAGCAGGGGCCGACCTTAGAAGGTCTGGCCCAGAGAGAATTGGAACACCTGGGTATCGGCATCGTCCGGCTTCTTGACCGGCATTGCCAGGCTGAAGCTCAGCGGGCCCAGTGCGGTAATCCAGGTCACACCCAGGCCGACCGAACTGGCCATGCCCGAGAAGCCGACCTTTTCGCAATCAGGCTTGTTACCGCAATTGGTGTCGAACACGTTACCCACATCCCAGAACACGGAGGTGCGCAGCGAACGCTGGTCCTTGACGAACGGCAGCGGGAACAGCAACTCGACGCCACCTTGCACCAGCACGTTACCACCGAACGGCAACGGATCCTGATCCGGGTCGGCGATGGTGCCAGGTTTGCCTCCTGGGTTGCCTTCACCGCGGCTCGGGGTGCTGCGCGGGCCCAGGCTGCTGTCCTTGAAGCCACGCACGGAGTTGAAGCCACCTGCGAAGTAGTTCTCGTAGAACGGCAGGCCCGAAGTACTGCCATAACCATCACCATAGCCCAGCTCGGTGTGCAGGCGCAGGGTGTAGTCGTTGCTGATCGGCTGGAACAGCTGGCCACGGTAGTCGAGCTTGAAGAACGACAGGTCGCTGCCCGGAATCGTGGATTCCAGGGTCAGGCTTTGCGAGTGACCGCGGGTGGCCAGCACGCCTTTGTTCAGGGTCGACTCGGACCAGCCGATCGAGGCCTTGAAGTTCAGGAAGTTGTCGCCCTCCTGGTCGAGGAAGTCGAAGATCTCGTCGACGGTGTACTTGCCGGTCTTGATCTTGTCCTGCTGCACGCTCAGGCCGTAGGTCAGGCGCGAGGTTTCGCTGATCGGGTAGCCCAGGCTCACACCGGCACCGTAGCTGTCCACCGCATAGCTGGCCACGTCGACGTCAAGGTCGTCGTAGTCGGTGCTGCGGTAGAAGGCGTTGTAGCCCAGGCTGACGCCATCGGCAGTGAAGTAGGGGTCCACGAAGCCGAAGTTGTAGCGGGTCTGGTATTCCGAACGGGTCAGGCCGATGGACACCTTGTTACCGGTACCGAGGAAGTTGCTCTGGCTGATCGAACCACCCAGGATCAGGCCGGCGCTCTGGGCGAAACCGACGCTGGCGGTGATC